>CAWEBD010000159.1:0-27326 GCA_963806435.1 uncultured Bacteroidota bacterium | reverse complement strand
GACCCGTCGACTTGGTCCGGCGTGATCGCCCGGTTCAGCGGGATTCCGCAGAAGGAGATAGCGCAGGAGTTCGCCTACCACGTGCTCCAGACTATTCAGACGGGTGTGAACGAACGCGGGATCGTCATTCCCGCGCAAAAAGTCAACCTCGACAAATTCCCGGAATCGGTTAAGAAGACGGGCTACTCGAGCAGGAAGATGCTGCCTTCGAGCGTGACCGGTGGCGCCGATTATCCAGGTGCAACCTGGGACCCCAGCCAGAACTACGGCTCCCGGGACGGCGCGCCGGTAGTGTTCGTGATAATCCATGATACCGAAGGGCCGTTCGACGCCAGCGTGTCGTGGCTGCAGAATCCCGCCTCCTCCGCGAGTTCGCATTATATCATAAGAAGCAATGACGGCTACATTGAGCAGCTGGTCCATGATACGGACATGGCATGGGCCGTCCGATGCTGGAACCCCATAACACTGAGCATCGAGCATGAAGGCTACGTAAGTGACTCGTCTTATTTCACAGAGAATATGTACGAAGCATCCGCGCACCTCACGGAATACCTCTGCCGCAAGTTCAATATTCCCGAAGACTCGATCCATATTTTCGGACACGACGCCTGGACTTATCCGTGGTTCAACCTGATACCATTCTACCTTTATACAAGCTTCGTCGGAGGAAGCTACGCGACGTGCAACAACCACACCGACCCGGGACAATACTGGAAGTGGCATCACTACTTCGACCTGATACACGCTTACGACACGACGAAACCCGCGGTCGCGGAGGCGGCGCCTGCTCCGGGGAGCGACAGCATACCGGCTTACGCGATTCCGGCCGTCACGTTTAACGTCCCGATGGACCCGCAATCGGTGGACTCCGCCTGTACGGTGACGCCGGATATTCCGGGTGGACTATCCATGAACCAGAACGGGACTGCATTGAGCTTCCCTCACCCGGGGTCACTCCTGGCCTGGTCGACGACATACACTGTCACCATAGACACACTTGCACGAGCAACCAACGGAGCCAGGCTTGCCGCGCCTTTCACATACCAGTTCACGACCGTCCCGATCGACACGTCGGGCCCGGCGCTCCTGACGGCCTCACCGCAAAACGGAGGCGTGTCGGTCCCGAAGGCATACGTCGAGTTTGTCATGAACGAGCCGGTGCAGTACAACTCCCTCCCGTCGCGGATAACCTTCACCGACTCAACCGGAAAGAGTGTGTCGTTCGGAAAGGATTTATTCCTTATTACATCGGACAACCTGACATTAATCGCCGTCCGTTCCATGTCGAGCCTTGCACCTGGAATGAAATATACCGCGTCACTCGCGCCGGGGCTGACCGACGCTTACGGCAATCCCAGCAGGACGGCCTATTCGACCACATTCACGGTGGATACTTCCGAAACTCCCGGCGGCACGGTCATCGACGGTTTTGAGCATTCACCCGGGGGTTGGTTGCAGCCATCGGCGAGTTCGTTGACGAAAGGAGTCGACACGACTTTGAGCAGCTTCGGCAGAACCGGCAAAAGCTACGACAGCACTTATGCCGGCGTTCTTAGCTACGCATTCGACTCGTCATCGGCTTTCTGCGCCGTCGAAAACGCGAAAGGCTTCGACGTCAGTCCGTCGGACTCAATCGGAATGTGGGTATTCGGAGATAATAGCCGGAACGAATTCGATCTGATTTTCGGCTCATCGGCGACAAAGATTCTCCCTGTCGATACGATCGACTGGTATGGCTGGAAGTATATCCGGATGCTCCGCGACAAATCGGACGCCTCTACGAGCCTGTTCAAAGGCTTCGCGGTAAGACGTATTCAGTCGGCAATCATCGACAGCAGCGCGATTTACGTCGACGACCTCCGCGGGAACGGAAACGTGACAGGCGTGCAAGGAGAGTTTGCGGCTATTCCTTCTTCATTCAAACTCTTCCAGAACTATCCGAACCCGTTTAATCCGACAACAGCGATAAGTTATAAGCTTTCAGCGTTAAGCAATATCACGTTGAGAGTGTATGACATACTTGGCAGGGAGGTGGCGACGCTGGTGAATGAAGTCCAGCAGGCGGGGACACATGAAGTTCGTTTTGACGGATCTCGCCTCCCGAGCGGAGTATATTTCTACACTCTGAAGGCCGGAACTTTCTCGGCTGTCAGAAAGTTGATGCTCGTGAAATGAACCCACGGAAGTCTGGCGTATGGCACCGTTGCCACTGACCTTTTATGATCCCGCAAAGCTCGAAGATATAATGTTTCCCTTCTTCATTGCGGCTTCGCGGCATTCGCGAGAAACCAATTCCTTCACCCGTTCTTCCTCTTTGCGTCTTTGCGGCTTTGCGAGAGAACAATTCCCTTTACCCATTCTTCTTCTTTGTACCTTTGCGAGGAAACGATTCCTTTGTTTTCATGGTACAAACGTGTCAGGGTCTTCCCCGGCTAAAACCATAAAGAGGCCCCTTCTATGAAACAGTTGTACTATCTCCTCCTCATCGCGTTCGTCGCTGCCGGCTGCAGCAACGATCACCTGAAAGTCGTCCGGATAAACCGGACAATCGACTCGCTGACGGCGGTTTTCCGGCCCGATCCGAGGACCGCCGTATTCTCGGTCACCGTTGAGAAGAACGACAACGGATTTATCATCCGGGGCGAAACCGACGACCTGCAAGCCAAATCAATGCTGCTCTCCCGGGTGCATCAGGAAATCGACGAAGCCCTCATCGACTCCGTGCGAGTTCTCCCCGACCCTTCGCTCGGGTCGAGGGTGTTCGGTATAGTCGACGTGAGCGTCGGTAATGTCCGCTCCGTTCCGAAGTACCAGGCTGAGCTGGTAAGCCAGGTTCTGCTGGGACATATTGTCAGGATCCTGAAGGAAGCTCACGGATGGTATTACGTGAAGTCGGCCGACGATTATCTCGGCTGGATAGAACCGGGCAACGTAGTCCCGGTCGACTCGTCGACACTCGCCGCGTACCACGCCGCGCGCAAATTGATCGTAACGTCTGTTTACTCAAAGGTGAGCGTGCTTCCCCACGACGGAGGCGGCACGGTGTCGGATCTCGTCATGGCGGATTTGCTTACACCTATCGGCAAGCCAGGCTCAGACTTCAAAGTGAGACTCCCGGACGGGAGGATCGGGTATGTGCCGGGCTCGGTGGCTCGGTATTACGACACGTATCGCGCCACTCATAAGGGGACGCCTTCGGGTATCGAAGCGGTAGCGAAGGAAATGCTCGGGTTCCCTTACCTCTGGGGCGGGACGAGCTCGAAGGGAGTCGACTGCTCCGGCTTCACCAAGACTGTCTTCAGGATGAACGGGATAAGGCTTCCCCGCGATGCGAGCCAGCAGATTCGCGTGGGCGAGAACATCGACCCCGGACCGAATTTCGAGAATTTACAAACAGGCGACTTGTTATTCTTCGGCGAGAAGGCCGGCGGCGGCAAGCCGGAGAAGATAGTCCATGTCGCGATCTACCTGCGTGACGGATATTTTATCCAGTCGAGTGACCGCGTCAGGATCAGCGGCCTATTGAAGAGCGACACCGCCTTCGACAAGTATGACCTGGACCGTTTTGTCAGGGCAAAAAGGATTCTTCCCGCTAACTAAGCCGTGAGGGAATCGGTTGGCGACTGAAGCGCAATCGCGCGAAGACTTGCAGAATTGCCTCAGTGAAACACTGGCCCTCAACAAAAAAGCACGTGAAGCCTGGTTTCACGGGCTTAGAACTTATGCGGGGTTGACGACAGCCTGCGTTGCTTTGCAACTTCGTCGCAGGTGTACATGTTAGAAAGTCCCGCCAGAATTGCTCGTGGCGGGACCTTGAGTGGTTCACCCATTAACATGCATTACTTAAGCGAAATCATTTTCTTTACATCAGTGAACCGCTGTCAGATTTCAGAGCTTCTCACGTGGCAGGCCAAGAGGAGTGAAAATTGATATTGGTGGTACCGTTGGAATACTTTCGCAATAATGCTAAGTTTTGCAGAAAGGAACGAAATTACCATGATCAAATTGTTCTCGACGAAATTGGTTTTGTATATGATTGTGCCTGCTCTCCTATATATGACCGGGGCGGCTAACGCGCAGAGTCTGTCCGGCGGTTCCCCGGCTATCGGCAGCGAAGTGAGATCCGGGTTGGAGCAATCGGGCGGGACTAAGGGGGAGTCTATAGACAAAGCCAAAATGGCTGAAGAGATAAAGAAGGAGTTTCTTTTCTGTTGGGATTCTTACAAGAAGTACGCCTGGGGGTACGACGAACTCGACCCCATCGCGAAGAAAGGAAGCAACTGGTATCCGGTATCTTTTTATATGATGCCGGTCGACGCAATGGACACGATGATTCTGATGGGACTGAAAAAAGAGGCCGACGAGGACCGGGAGTTCATCGAAACCCATCTTAACTTCGACCAGGATGTGTTCGTCTCCAATTTCGAGTTCACCATCCGTTTTGTCGGCGGACTCCTGTCGTCTTATGAACTGACAGGAGACAAGAAGCTTCTCGACCTCGCCGTGGACCTCGCGAACAGGGAGCTGCCGGCATATAAATCCCCCACGGGTATGCCGTACAGCGCCGTGAACCTGAAGACCGGCGCGGTCAAAGGAGCGGTCAACAATCCGGCGGGGATCGGGACGATGCTGGTGGAATTCGGCACGCTGACGAAACTGACGGGCGACACCGTGTACTACAATACCGCGAAGAGAGCGCTGCTCAAGCTTTACAGCTTACAGTCAGGCATAGGACTCGTCGGCGATAAGATCAATGTCGAGACCGGACAATGGGTCGGAACCGACTGCAGCGTGTCCGGGAGAATCGACTCGTATTACGAATACCTCATAAAGAGCGCCATCCTCTTTCACGACAAGGATTGCAGGACGATGTGGGATTCGAGCATCGCGGCGATAAACAAATATCTTTACGACAGCACCTCGACGGGAGTCTGGTACGGTCACGCGGACATGTACACGGGGAAAAGGACGGCCACGATGTTCGGGTCGCTGGATGCATTCTTTCCAGGGACGCTCTGTCTTGCCGGAGAGGTACACCGAGCGGCGGAGGTAGAGGAATCATGGTACAAGGTGTGGAAAAAGTACGGAATTGAACCGGAGGATTTCGACTACGGTACGATGACGATAAAGGACCCCGGTTACTATCTGAGGCCGGAAATAATGGAGTCGGCATATTACCTGTACAACTACACCGGGGATCCCCGTTACCTCGTGATGCAAAAGACCTTCTTCGACGATCTCGTGAAGTACTGCAAAACGGATTGCGGTTTCGTTCAGCTGGAGAACGTGGCGACACATCAGAAAGGCCAGGGGATGCCGAGTTACTTCCTTGCCGAAACGATGAAGTACCTCTATCTGACGTTCGCTCCTCCCGGCACTCTCGATTTCAAGAAGGTAATATTCAACACGGAAGCACACCCGATACAAAGGGACTGGAAGGCGCGTTGAACTGACCGCCGGTTGTTCGTGCCACCCTGATGGTCAATCGAGTGTCACCGTCGACCAAGAGGATTCCGTTTTGGGTGGCCGCAAATCAAGAAGTTATTGGAAGAACACAAATTCGGGAATATTGAAGTGGTTCAGACTGTATTTGGTGAGCTATCAAAAATACACGCCCTACAGCAGTTCAAACGGAGGTACGGAGAAGGGGGATTTGCGGTTATCAAAGCGAGTAGAGAACGATCTAGAGGATGCCATGGAAAGAAAACCAGTACAAGACTTCTATCCCGATGAACTCAGCTACTGTTACGGCTGCGGAAGACTGAACGAGCATGGTCACCAGATAAAAAGCTATTGGGACGGCGAGGAAACGGTTGCGCATTTTACGCCAAAGCCATATCACATTGCAATACCGGGTTACGTTTACGGTGGCCTCATCGCCTCACTTATTGATTGTCACGGTACCGGAACCGCCGCCCTGGCCTCTTACCGGGCTGAAGGAAGAGAAGCGGGTACCGAGCCGCCGTTTCGTTTTGTAACAGCTTCGCTACAAGTCGATTATTTGAAACCCACGCCGCTTGGCATTGCCCTTGAGCTGCGGGGCAAAGTACTTGAACTAAAGGGGAGAAAGGTAGTCTCAGAAATTACTGTCTTCGCGAACGGAAGCGTAACCGCGCGCGGAAAAGTCGTTGCGGTACAGATGCCGGAAGGCATGATAACTAAATGAGCTGAGGCCTTAATGAAATGATGATACGTATTCTGATCTGGGCTTTGCTTCTACTCGGCGGCGGTACACTATCCATCTGGCTGGATATTAGATGGTTTCGATCTCTATTCTCGAACTTTGTGTTTCATATTTTGACACTCCTCGTAGGGTTCTTTATCCTTCGCCTTGTAATGAGAGCAAGCAGAAACACGGGCAGACTTCTTGCAAAGCTTGGAAGGGACGGAGAGGTGCCTCGCTTTGAAACAAACAGACTTGTTACGACCGGCGTTTACTCCTGCATGCGGCACCCTATGCACTTCGGTCTTCTGTTCTTTCCTTTTGCGTTTGCTTTCATCCTGGGTTCTCCCGCATTTATTTTAATTGTTGGACCGCTCGAAGCAATGGCGATGATTCTGCTCATAATATTGGTAGAAGAGCCCCAGGCTATCGGTAAATTCGGTTTGGATTACAGGAAATACATGAAGGAGGTGCCTTTCTTCTCCCTTGAACCGAAATGTCTAAAGAAACTCTTTGGGAGAACCGATTTTGCCGCCGACCCCGAAACACATTGACGAGAAGGCAATCGTCGTAGGACAATTTTTTCACTCATCAAAAGAACGACGTTGACCTTTCACTCGCTTCGGTCTATTGATCGAGGGAGCCGCTCAGCACCATAATGTGAGACCCGGCCGGATGATTTCTTATCTCATTAAGAACTGTTAACCCGGTCCGCTCTGCCAGGCCGGGCAGCCCATTGCCCGCCATGAAAGATCTGAAATTCGTGTAATGATTACGTCCCGCAGCGAATTCGACTGCCCGGTTAAACGCTCCCAAAAACATGTCGGTTTGAGGATAGAGGTAGTCGACGACGATGATCTTCTTAACGTGTGCCGAAAGATCAACCAGAATAGCCTCTCTCTTCCCGGGGTTAATCTCATGAACGACATAAGAGAGAACGGCGTAGTCGTAACAAAGGTCACGGTCATGAAGAAAACCTTCTATGCTTGAATGGTAGACTGAAACATGCGGAAGCAAATCATGAGCGATGTTCTTTCTTGCCGTCTCGACGTTTGTTTTCGACAGATCAATACCGTCCACCCTGCTGCACTTGTTGGCAAGCCCGAGTAGAAGCCGTCCGGTTCCGGTGCCCACATCGAGTACCGATGCTCCGTCTTCGATCATATCTCTCACCAAACCAAACGTCTCATCCTGATTAGGCGCGATGAAACGGTCATAAATCCAGCCGTCGTACCAATGATTTCTGTTTGCCGTTATCCTTTCACCAGCTTTCAATAACTCTGATGGACCCTTTGGTAGCACGATTCAGGCACATCAATCGCTCGACCGTATTGGGCGGAAACGGGGCATTTTTCGTCGGATGTGGTGCACATGAGGTTAGAGAACGCTCTTATTGCATTTGAATCTGCAGGGTGCTACTTTTTTAAAAAAAGTAGCACCTGATGCAAAACAAGCTGATCCGTTTCGGCGTCTCGATGGAGGATGCGCTTCTCGATAAGTTCGACCGCCTGATAAGCAAACGCGGCTATACAAACCGATCGGAAGCGATCCGCGATTTCGTGAGGAAGGAAATCGTCGAGGAGGGCATCCACAACGGGAAGGCGGCAGCCTTCGGAGTCCTTTCGTTTGTCTACGACCATCACGTACGCGAGTTGGAAGCCAAACTTACCGACTTCCAGCATGTCCACTACAAGAGCATAATCTCATCCTCACACGTGCATATCGATCATGACAATTGCCTTGAGGTGATAATTTTGAAGGAGAAAGCCTCGCAAATCGAAGAGATCTCCACGAAAATATTGAGCTACAAAGGAGTAAAGCACGGGAGGTTGAGCCTGACTCTCTCCGGAAAGGAAATCTGATTATGTGAACTACCACCCGTAAAACGGGTGGCTTCTGCGAGGCATCGATTCTCCGCCCTCGACATTGTATATGGTCGGACGCCTTCCAAAAACACGAAACCCGAAAGGGTTTTGTGCGTCATCCAGCCGTCCAATCCCGACGCGAGCTTCGCGCGTTCATTGGATGGCTGCCCTGACTAAATCGTCGCCGCGGAGACGCGGCTTATCTGTCATCGGGCTGTGCAAATAAATAATGGGCCATGTAATGAAAAAGGATGGTATACGGTATTTGTGGCGCTCCTTTTTTATTTGTCCTCTGCATTCGCGCAGACTTCGGAAACTGATTCTACCAAGGTCTATTACAGCAGACCCGTCGTTGTCACCGGAACGCAGGTGGAGATGAGCGAGAGATATGTTCCGGCAAGCATCTCCGTGGTCACTTCAAAGGAGCTGAAATCGAGCGGGCAGATATCGCTGCTCGATGCATTAAGTCAGCAGGTTCCGGGCCTGTTCGTCGCGCAGAGAGGCGTCATAGGCTACGGGATCAACAGTCAGGCCGGGACAATAACAATTCGCGGACTCGGCGGGAATCCGAACACCCAGGTCCTCGTTATGATCGACGGCGTCCCGCAGTTTATGGGACTCTTCGGCCACCCGCTCCCCGATTCCTACCTGAGCGAAGACGCCGAGAGGGTTGAGGTGATAAGAGGACCCGCAAGCGTTCTTTACGGAACGAATGCGATGGGCGGTGTCATCAACATCATCACTAAGAAAAACAGGGACATTGGTACAACACTTAGAGCAGGAGCGTCATACGGTTCTTTCAATACTCAGGAGTACAACGCCAGCGCCGGTTACGGTACCGGGAAGCTAAATATTCTTCTGTCAGGGGACCACGATCAAACCGACGGACACAGACCGAACTCGAGTTTCAACACAAACGATGGCTGCCTGAATGCCGGCTGCGACATGGACGACAACTTCTCTCTCCGTTTAAACGGGAGCATAAACAACTTCAAGACTTATGACCCCGGGACGATATATTCACCGCTTACGAACAATTGGGTCGATGTTCTCCGGAGCACGAGCAGCATTTCTCTCGACGATAAATTCTCTCGATTCGACGGTTCGTTGAAGCTGTTTTACAGCTACGGCGATCATACAGTCTACGACGGCTTTCATTCGCTCGATAGAAACCTGGGCGCCGTGCTCTACCAAAACTTTCATCCCTTCGAAGGAAGCATCTTCACCGCCGGTGCCGATTATCAACATTACGGCGGCAACGCGGTCAACAATATAACCGGCTTAAACTACGGAAGACACTATGTGAACGAATTCGGAGTCTATGCGCTCGTCGAACAGCTTTTCTTCAACCAGCTCATGTTGAATGCCGGCGCAAGAGTAGTACACAGCAGTGTATATGGTGATGTGCTTATCCCTCAGGCAGGAGTTGCATGGACCGTCACAGCTTCCACAACATTGAAAGTTTCGGTCTCGAAAGGATTCAGAAGCCCGACAATCCGGGAACTGTACCTGTTCCCCGCCCCGAACCCTGATTTGGAACCTGAAAGGTTGTGGAATTACGAAATAGGTTTACTGCAATCGGTGACAAGACAAGCAGCCATCGAGCTTACCGGTTTCCTTGCCGAAGGAAGTAATTTGATCCTCACCGAAGGCGTTTACCCGAACCTGCAATTGCTCAACTCCGGAAGCTTCACTCACAGAGGCGTCGAATTCGTGGGACACTACAGGCCGACCGGTAATCTAAGACTCGATGCGAGCTACAGCTACATAGACCCCGGAAACCAGACCTACTCCACTCCAAAACAAAAACTGTTTGTCGGACTTAATTGCGCCTACGAAAGAGCGGATATCAACTTAACACTTGAGCATATCGCGGACCTGTACGGTGCAGACCATTCGCAAAAGAAGCTTGCCGATTACACGCTCGCAGGCGCACATGTATCTTACGAGGCGGCACAGTTCGTTGATGTTTTTCTAACGGTAGAAAATCTCTTCAACGCCAGCTATCAGACAATCTACGGCTACCCTATGCCGGGACGCACGCTGTTCGCGGGGTTAAACTTGCACCTGGGAACGGAGGGATAGTATGTCACGTGTGGAAATGGGGCGTTCTTCTCACTGTTTTAGTCGGTCACCAACATTTGGAAACACAGCGTGTCTCATGTACAGGGGCTGTGATGAGAATGTTCTAAATATGATTCGGAACCTTCCCTTGAACCTCAGCATTATATCTGAGAAGAAAGACGTCAGGGTCCTTTCCGCAAAAAGAAGTCCTGGATTGTTCGGACGCATTCACCACTGCAGCAGAGCCAGGGCTTCATTATCTGAAGACGCCTTCGAGAAAGTCAATCCGGTCGATTTGAAATGAAGCTCAGAGGTCACAAGAAGTATTTGTCCCGATCCGACTTTTTATTAAGATCGGGATCCTTCGGACACGAAATGTGCGAGAAGGTTGACCGGGACCTTAGCTCGCCGACATGCAAGAAATTGCGGGAGCATCCTTCTTCATATCCGTTCTGCTCCGCTTATTACGACTCTCTCAAAGAGACCATCCTACTCTATAGAAAATATGACGAGAAATTAAAAGGTTCGCAGGTGACGAAGATCCTCGCCCACATCCGAATGAGCGAGGCTGCCGAATTACAACACAATCGGAAGAACCGGATGAAGCACAAGTGAATGCCACCATAACAAGCGGCGTTACTCGCGTCAAGACCGGCGAACCGGAACATTGTGCCGAGTACCGGCTAACGGAGGATCGGGTTACTCTGCCAGGATGTTAGCCGATGTTTTTCATCCCCGGTAGCCGGGGTTTGTTAGTATGAATGGAAACAAAAGGTGAAGTAATGAGTGAAAAATTATTAGAAGTGAAACATTTCAATGTGACGATGGATCGCTCACCGGTTATTTCCGATCTCAGTTTCAGCGTCGATGAGGGGGAGTTCCTCACGATACTCGGTCCGAACGGGTCGGGGAAAACCGTATTAGTGAAGGCGCTTCTAGGACTGCTATCTTACGAAGGTGAGTTGAACTGGCACAAGAAGCCGAAGATCGGATACCTTCCGCAGGGACTGAATCAAATGTCTGTAAAAGACATGCCTTTGACTGTCCGGGATTTCTTCGGGCTTAAGAAGATAGAACCGGCGGAAATCTTGAAGCACCTGTCGCATGTCGGGCTGGAAAGCGGTGTTCTGGACAAGAGCGCCGGCTACCTGTCAGGAGGGGAATTCCAGAGGATGCTCGTCGCATGGGTCCTCTCTTCCAATCCAAACATTTTGTTCCTTGATGAGCCGACGACAGCAATTGACGTCGCCGGTGGCGAGACTATTTATTCTCTCCTGAGGGAGATATGGCAAAAACACAACCTCACGGTCTTAAACGTCACCCACGATCTCAACATTGTGTACGCATTCTCGACTCACGTTCTCTGCCTGTCACGGTTCGGACACCGATGCTATGGCGTTCCGAAAGAAATATTGACACCGGATGTATTGAATGACATTTACGGAACTAACGTCAGGTTTTATACACATTAAGGAGCGTTAATGCAATGACAAGCCAACTGGTACTGAGTCTGATTAGTGGAATCTTCATAGCAGGTTCCGCCGCCTACTTAGGGACGCTCATGCTATCGAGAAAAATGGCAGTGGTTGCCGGCCCGTTGGGACATCTTGCTCTTCCCGGAGCTGCGTTGGCGCTGATATACGGGTTCAGCATTTCTTTGGGGGCATTTCCGTTTATCGTACTCGGCATCCTGCTCATCTGGCTGCTTGAGATGAGGACAAGACTTCAAATGGAAGCTTTGACTGCGATAGTCTTTGCCACCGGGGTAGCAACCGCTTTTCTATTCCTGCCAATCGATGAGGCGGAAGCCGCTTTAGTCGGTAACATCTCTAAGGTCGGGATTTATGAAACGCTTGCCGCTGTAATTCTCGGGTCAGGTGTTATCATCGCGGTTAACCGCAGCTATTCGAAGATAATGCTGATCAATATTCAAGAAGACGTCGCGAAGACCGAGGGTATCAACGTAAAACTATACAACCTGATCTACCTGTCATCTATCGCCATCATCGTCGCTCTGGGAGTCGATCTGGTCGGCGGACTGATGACTGCGGCGTTAGTTGCAATTCCCGCCGCAGCGGCAAGGAATGTCAGCAGAACGCTTGTACAGTTCGGCGTGGTTTCAGGGACGTTCGGAATAATTTCCGCGATCATAGGAATTTTCTCTTCAACATTCACCGGACTCCCCGCGGGTCCGCTGGTGATTCTCGCAAGCGCGGCCATTTTCTTAATTACGGTTCCGTTGGCTAAGGCGTAACGAGAGACTTCTCGAGTTCACAAGCGTTCACGATGCTTGAACCGGAATCGCCAGTTCCGTGACGTGCCCCCCAAAAATCGGTCCAGTGTTATATTAGTAAAGCGAGTAGGAAACGGACCAAAGGTCTACGACTCGACGACCCGAGCCGTCGGCCTCGTAGAGGAGACAACAAAGAGGAAGAAACATCGCAGTGAAGAGCTTGCCCTTGAGCTGGTGCGAGAGACGGGAGTCAAAATGGCAGAAGCGCATCCACCAACGGAAGCGGAATTGTCAGACCAGCTCGGAGCATCTGCCCGTCCCGCGGGGGGTCTCCTTGAGAATTCGATGGTAATTTAAGAGTTAGGTCTGGACTGTTCAGCCATCGTACAGTGCACGCAAGACCACCCGAATCTCTACACCTTTGCTGCTAGCTGCTGCGACGTGCGGGCGTGCGCGAATGCCTTGCGAGGATCTTTTTGATCTTTTTTATTTGTGAACGGAGACGCCGACAGACCATCCAAGAGCCATCCCTCATAAAGCATGTCGTGTGGTGCAAGGGAAAAGGAACGACTCTTAAGTTATCTGAATGCTGAGGAGACGGGATGACGTGCCCCCCCAAAAAAACGGCCCGGAGCATTCAGCCGCCTTGTTCTTCTCAATCCCCGAGCAATCGATCCAGATTCTCTTTGGTCAGCAAACCCACATCTGCCGTCGTGTCGAGGAATGGGCGTACGTCGTCAACAACGCTTTGCCAGTTCATCGTATCAATTTTCTCGCGGACAAGCTGGCGCCAATTGGTCTCCATCAAATCCGGGCCTTGCCATTGTGTCTGATGCAACGCATTGTTCAACAACACGAAGTTTGGCGGAGGCCAGGTTGGATCACTCAGATACCACAATAGATCGTAAACATCACGTCCTTTGAGATGTGGTCTTTGTAGAATAGCATGCAACTTCCCGGAAAGGAGCGACGGCTTATCGTGATGCTGGAGTTGAAGCGTGACATAGCGACGAATGACTGTGGTTGTAAGCCCGGCTCCCTCTGGCGGATTTGTATCAACCTCAACTTTGACTGAGATGGTCTCCTCTCTATGCGGCGATAGCCCAAGTTCAAAAAGCAGTCCGCGAAGATTGACGAACGCTCCATGAACACTCTTCTTGTCACTCACCTTGAGTCCGACATCATATCCTTCTGCAGTCAGCTCGCTTCTGACGTTCTCAAGATATTTGTGGAAGTCATAATCTTCCCGGTTCTTCTCCAGCGCAAAACCGAGAACTTCCGAGTAGCGTGCCGTGGAATATAGGAATCGCAATGCCGTTCCACCATGAAACGACAACGGAATCATCGCACCGGCTCGCTGCATCGCGCCGAGGATTCTGGCTTGCAGATATTCCCTGACAATGTTTCTTGCCTGAAGAGGAGTGGAGGCACCCCGGATGAGTTCAGCGATATATTCTTTCATAGCGTTCTGTACTCCTCCCCTTTCCTGCCGGCCATTGCTGCGATCCGTTTCCCGGCCCTGACCAGCTTCTGACTTCCTGATTTCGTGGCCATCCGCTGCAGGCCTTCGAGGTCAAGCTTCTCAAGGTTCTTCAGTCTGAGCTCATTCAGATAAGACTCAGCGTCGCCACCAGATTGCAGATACACGAGGTCAAGGAGTGCTTTCTCCGGTGTGGCAACAAATGCTTTCTGCCCCCCGCCAAGATCAGTCATCTGATATCCCGAGAATAAGTCTTTCCTGATATGGCGGAATTCGAAAGTCCCCAGAGGTGTCTTCCAGCGACCCGGTCGTGATGTTGTAACGCTCACGACGACCGGAGTGTGCTCAGGGATGAGACCATAGAACTCAAGTGCCGATTGGCAGCTTACGCAGGAGGCACGTACCATCCGGTTTGCGATCAGAAACGGATTCGGTTTGACTTTCTGATATGGTGGTGCAAGTGCATAGAGTCCGCGCCGGATTTGGTAAAGCCGGCCGGCCTTCGTCCAACGGGAAAGCTGAAGGACCACGTCTTTCGGATCCACGTTGCCAGCCAGGAGTAATCCCGTTTCAAAGACCGGCTCGTCCGCGACTATCCTAACCAATTGCTCGAATTCCATAGCAGTAACTTAGCATGATTGCCATATTATTGCAACCAATAACCCTAACATCCGCGAAAATCGCAGATACTGAACAAGATTGCAGATTTTTGTTCAGTACACCCGATAAAGTGAACAAAAACGAAGGGCGGCTTTCGTTCTTTTCCTCCGCTTCTACGTACGGCGTGCAACAATTTCGAACCACGCGAAAGCCGGTTGGCCGGCAAGGCTGAGGAGGAACCCGGTCAGATAAAACAGAACGAACATATTCTCGTGGATAATTTTTTCTGATTCACTGAGGCCGTGAAAATCCATCTGATCATTCAATCCGTGTTCACAATTGACCTGCCCCCGAGTTGAGTAACAATGCGGAGTTACTGATCCGGCCGGGCATTGGCAATGTTATGCCAGGCATCAATATGGGAAGTGTTTGGATTCGAAATTTGGCTCTATATAATGCGACGCCGTCCATCTTTTATCAGTCATCCGGGCCGCGATGATCTGTCTCTTCCTCATCGACCCAGTCTTCTTCAACCCAGGTCATTCCTTTCCTTCCTGGTACGCGGCGTGCCGGACCCGCGACGTACAGGGGACATGATTTTGGCCCGTAACAGAAAGTCTCCCTTCTGTACCTGACATTCGATGGATTCCATTGATCAATTATCATCTCAACCGCCATATCAGCGGCCCACATGCACGAAGAACATTTGGATTCATATGTCTTCTCAGCTAATCGCCTGTGGCCACGCTCCCGATAAATCTCAATCGACGGTGGAATACCATGCCAGGGAGGAGTAGGTAAAGATCCAACCGTTGATCGCTGAATGATGTGGAGCCCGCTTACCTCGTAATATTCTACCGACTCAAGCACCGGGGTGGCAACAGGCAGACAGAGTCCTTCGACAGCATCACCGACCTGGAAGGCGTACTTGGCCTGGGTTGCTCTGCCAATGCCAACAGCGAAGATTGCGCAGCTGTCGGCAATCCGGCCATCCACCCGGAGTGTAAATCCCTGGTACGTATGAGACCGCTGATCAAATGATCGCTGCAGCCGGATGCGCGGCTGGACGGATACAACCCGACCCTTCCATTTTAGCTTGTTACGCATATGAAGTGGTCTTGTTTACGACAAGCACGAATTTCCTTTTCGTTGTCATTCCGCACGCCCTGTTTTGATGAAGATTAGACAACCTGACAGAAAATTGCAACCGGATGAGGCGCTCCGCTTAGATTCCGCCTGAAGAACCCTTGCCTCCCAAGACCGGTTGAAGGCGGGTTGCCCCTGTCTCGCTTGGGAAATTCGCGATGACGTCGGGACGATCCGAGCAACGAGGATCCCTTTCAGTGACGAATAGTCGCGCTCAATTATCCCCCTCATCATTGTCAAAACACGATACGCCCCGTGCAATTATCTGCATCGGTGATATGATGACTCACTCAGTGTCTGTGGCGGTGGTGCACGTCGGGCCAGTGCATGTGGCTGCGCACGATTTCTTCATGGGTGTGCTCATGCGTATGTGGTTCACGCGCAGCGCCATCGTGCTTATGGTCGTGGTGAAAATCGTCGTGGGTGTGACGATGGGCGTGGGTTACTGCTTCATGTGCGTGGACGTGCGTGTGCTTCTCGGTGAGTATCATCCACAGCCCAAGAGCCATGAGCACCGCGGCGGGAAACACAACCCATCCGATCCATTCTTTGAGAATTAGAATTGAGGCGACAGCACCGACAAAGGGAGCAAGGCTGAACTATGCTCCCGTCCTCGCCGATCCTATTCTCTCGAGCGCCTTGATGTAAAAAACCGGACTAATTCCGTAACTGAACGATCCCAGGAGCAATGCAAACAGCATTAACCGCACAGATAGGATCTTCATTCCGACGACAAGGGCGATGGAAAGAGAAACTATTCCTGCGAATAGGCTTTTGATCCTCGTTATCTGTACGGGGTCCTTATTGGAGATATTGCGCGTCAGATTATTGTCTGTTCCCCAGCAGAACATCGCAAAGAGTATGAGCAGCGGGCCCAGGATATTGAATTTCCCGACGGTCGGATCCCACGACAGGAACACACCAGCCGCTGTCATAAAGCCAAGTGCCAGCCACAGGCGCTTCCCTGCATTCTCTTCTCAGAACGTAAATGCCTTATCGGCCTCGACGGTCCATTTAGCAAGCTCAGCCATGTTGCTTACTTCCACATCCTCTATCAGCTGCATGTTCTTTATGCCGCGCGCGTCCGCACAGGTACCGCAGGCTTTAATCTTCCCGCCCTTCTGAACAACTGCTTTCATCATCCTCTCGATATTGTAATAACCCTGCGGCGTGTTCTGGTTCGGCAATCCACAGTTGACGGCATCAGCCATCAGGAAAAAGTTGACCTGAACCTGCGGATGATCCTTTCCGCCCGAAGGGTCGGATCCCGCGGATTGAATTGCCATGGCGAGTCTGAATGCATTGTAAGCCTTTTCGGTCCCATACGGAGCGTCATTAATTAGAATAAGAATGTTCATCTGATCTCCTTCGATTGACTGATTCGTTTAACCAGCTGGATGCCCCAGTGATAAGGTTTGAGGATTCTACTGTTACCATCAAAGTATAAATCGAGACCGCTTACAGAATCAAGAATCGTCAGTTCGTCAGGCCGTGACTGAACATCAGGGCCTCGTGGCGTTTCGATATCCTTTCTCCAGTGTATTATGGCAACCACGCCATCCGGCTTAAGTATCCGGGAAGCTTCTTCGAGCAGGATCCGCCTTTCCTTAAAATGAAGAATGTTAAAAAGGAGCACCATCCCGGCGCTTCCCTGCTCCAATCCCGTTCCTTGCTCGATAACATCCCGAAGGAACAACCGCACATTCCGGATCCCTGCCCTGAGGGTGTTCCTTCCGGCGATCTCAATCATAGACGATTCTATATCGAATGCATAGACATCGAAGTCCGTTTCTTCGGCAACGGGAACTGTAAATGTGCCGTAGCCACAGCCGATCTCGATTATCGGCCCGGCAGCCTGTTTCACGTTCAGCCAGTCGATTATGAGAGGAATATCGAACAGACTGTTCCAGTATGCCTCGTCCGGCATCCCGCTGTCAAAGACTTTCATCTTGTTCTCCATGCACGCGCAACGAGACCGATTATCTGAAGCGCGTCGTGACTTCCCGTGACTTTTACAAGAAGCATTCCGGGTTCGGGAAGCTTCGTCCGATTTCCCAGCCCCTCACAATTTCGTGATCTTTAGCTTTGCTCACCTTTGTTAACCTCTTGGTCATAGGCGCCATCCACGGTTCAACCCAGGCAAGACTATGGCACTCGAAACTTTCTGTCCTGTGATGCAAAGGTTACTTCTGCAAAAATGGCCGATTTGAAATTGCACATTGATAGGATTAGACTTCGGTCCAGTTCTCCATACTGAGAGAGCCAACTCGTTGAAATTCCCGAACATTGTTCGTGACCAGAGTAAGACCTCGACTCAATGCCTGGGCAGCAATCAACAAGTCCATCGCACCTATGGGGGCTCCCTTCCTCTCTAGTTCGGCTCTGACCTTGCCGTAAGACACTGCGTCATCCTCGCTGAATTGCAGGGCAACCAGGGGCTGCAGGAATTTCTGAATTGAGATAATGTTCTTATCGACTTGTGAACTCTTTTCTGCTCCGTAATACAGTTCCGCTATGCTGACGCTGGATATTGCCACGTCGCCTGGCCGTTCTTTTGCAAAGCGTTTCTGCACAATCGGAGGTCTATTCTTGATGATGTAAATGCAGATGTTAGTATCAAGCAAGTATTTCACTTGAACAGTTCGCTTCTCTTTTCCAACGGAGGCTGAACGCGTTCAGCTCCCGTGGACGGGATCTCCGACATGAAATCGTCAGAGAATTCCTCCAGGCTTTCGAACAAGGAATCCCATTTCTTCCTTCGGGGAAGAAGGATTACGGCGTCTCCGACCTTTGTTATGCTTACTTCCTTGCCTTTCATTCTGTAGGCTTTAGGCAGCCGGACGGCCTGGCTTCTTCCATTTTCGAATAGTTTTGCAGTGTCCACGATTACCTCCTTGATATATACCTTTTAATATATATCACTTGATTTCCGGGCGCAAATTCTATCGGCGGTAGGTCTATGGACTTCCGCGAGAAACATTCCCGCCTGCAACAGACCATTGAAGGGGACATTCCCAAATTTGCTCCGAAGACGCACAACCGCGGCGCTGGCGTCGAGATCTATAAACATTTCATGTCGAGAAGCTTCAGGGATATGCGGTTTGTGAACTGGAAGTTGGGGGACGCCCTTTGTTATTGCGACATTCCCTCACCCCGTACCTTGTCCCGGCATAGTTCGGGATAGCCGCCGCCCCCGAACTAGTTCACGCTGAAAAACATTTCACAGAGATACACGGAACAATCACAGTGTGACACAGAGATAACAGACAATCTGTTCTTCACGGCGTAACTCACTTTTCCTCTGTGCCTGGGCACCGACCTGTCCGCCAAAGCGTTGCGAAGGCGGAAATGCTTCGGCCTGCTTGCACGAAGCGTTCCGCCTCGGCAAAACTGCAACCAAGAAAAGATTAGACTTGATGGCGATTGCAGCACTCGTGCTAATCTCGGTCCTGTTTGAGGTTGACGAAATACTCGCTCTCTTCGCCGGCGGAATTCTCGGCAGGTTGTGGCTGTATTATCGGAGCGATCCTGCAAAGAAGTCAAGGGCTAAGAAGATGAACGCGTTGTTTGCACCGCTGTTGGGAAAGGTCGCTCTCTCAGGCGGAGGATTGGCATTAATCGGCGGTGTAACACTAACGGGACTCTTCCTTTCCTTTCTGAAAATCGGAGCCGTCATGTACGGAAGCGGGTATGTCCTGATCGCTCTCCTTCAGGACCAGCTGGTGAAGGGAGCCGGGTGGCTGACGCAGAAGCACCTTATCGATGCGATTGCCCTCGGACGGTTCACACCGGGACCGGTACTATCGACCGCAGCGTTCATCGGATACCAGATCCACGGTTTGTCGGGAGCAATCGCAGCAACGGTCGCTATCTTCCTACCATCATTTGTCTTTGTCGCGATCGTAAATCCGTTCGTCCCGAAATTGAGGCGGTCACAATTGTTCTCTGCATTCCTGGATGCGGTTAACGCAAGCAGTGTCGCGCTGATCGCCGCCGTTGCGGTGCAATTCGCCATTACTCCTCTAAACAACCGGCTTGCGGTGGTCATATTTGGCGCAGCGTCCCTCCTTGCGTTCAAGTGGAAGGTGAACTCAGCATGGCTGGTTGCCGGGGGTGGAATCGTCGGACTTGCGACTGCAATGATACGCTGAAGGCGGACCTCACGATCCGCCTTCCTCTCAAAGATTGTGGAATTGCCTTCTCTCTGTTACTATTTCATCAAGAGCATCTTTCTCGTCGCCTGGAATATTTGCCCGTCAGTTCCAACCGCCCGCAGAAGGTAGAAGTATACTCCGCTGGCATATTGGTCCATGTTCAAATCTCGCTCGTAACTTCCTGCGCTCATGTTTCCGTACTCCCGTTCCAATACATTCTGACCCAGAACGTTGAATACTTCAAGAGTCACTCTGGATGTCACTTTCAGATTGAACCTGATGGTGGTGGATGGGTTAAATGGATTGGGATAGTTCTGGAGTAATGCGAAGTTGAGAGGTACTCCAGCTGGCTTCGGCTTTACACCCGTAACTATGAACTGAGATTTGGCGATGGCATCGTTCAGGAGTGCCGCGGAGTATCCGTGATTGTGGACTCCGCCACTCTCGTCGTCTTCAGCTACTATCATGTTCTGGGTAGCCTCTGCCAAATACGAAGTCTTCAGGGAATCGTTCGGATGGTTTGTCATGAATGTATCCGCCAGGGCTACGTCAGCTTCGGCCGTTGAATCCAGTTCCGCGAACTGATTTTTCCACGAGGCCACTATCGCCACAGCTGAATCAGCGGACATCGACGCATGACAAGTTGTGCAGCTTGCGGTAATCGAACCATCGGGTTCCTTCACGAATACCTGCCATCCGTGTCCTTCGTACATCGTAGAATTCAATCCATCGGCGTTTGACTTGTGCATGTGGCAATCTATACATGTCGGTTGTCCGGCCATCGAGACCTGCGATTGTATTCCGGTTCCACCTTCGCCCTTCAGAAAGTTATAGCTGATATGATCGGTGCCGGGGAACCGCAGATTCCCGTGACATTGGCCGCAGAGAGAATCTGGAGAAGTCATGCCTTGGTACTGGCCGGTTGAGGAGTTGAAATAAGACAGCTTGCCGGGGTTATGGGGGTCATGGCAGGCGGTACACGCCACGTTCGGATAGTCTGCTGTATCCTGCGGAACGGAAGAGGTTGTGATCTTCCCGCCTGTTGTCGTAAAAAAATTGGAAAGAGCTTGTCCTTCCGTTATCAAAGATGGGCCTGTGCTCGTGTTGATTACAACAGATGTCGGTGCATGACAGCCGATGCAGTCCTCATCCTGGACTATTTCAGTCGGGGTTCTTCCGGTGTCATTGGCAGCAAGTTCCCCGGCGACGTCGAATTGCCCCCCATGCCCATGTTTACTCATCTTCCAGGCATCGTAAATTCTGTGATCCGTGTTCGAAAAATGAAGGCTTCCATGGCACTGCCCGCAAAGGACAGAAGAGCTCTGAGCGGAGTCGTACCTGGCAGTCTGTGAGTTGAATGCCGAAAGGACCGGCATGGAAACGAAGTGATCTGACGGGACATTATGGCATGTCACGCAGGTTACATTAGGCCAGTTCAGTGAATCGGCGGCGACCGTGGAGCCGGTGTAGAGCCCATTCGAAGTCGTAAAGAAGGCTCCCATGACTTGAGTCTCAGTCATGCCCCCGTTAAGGGCTACAGCAGTCGGAGCGTGGCAGGCAACACAGTCCTCGGCTTGAGAACCATGAATGACAGAGTCAGGCGGCTGACCCACCCAGTTGGCGGCAAGCTCACCTGCCACGTCATACTGGGTCTTTGCGTGCGGGCTCCTGAGCCATGTCCCGTACTCCGGGATATGACATCTTTGGCAGTCAAGAGTCGATTGTGCAAAGAGATTGTTGTTTAATGTGATGAGCAGAGAAAGAATAAGTGTGGGAAGAATGGATCTTTGTAGTATTTGTTTCATGAATGCATCTCCATTTTAGGATTCCAGGGATCAAATCGATTCCGGTTTGATCCACTAAGGTAAGATCAAAAGCCATGCCAGCATTTACGAACTGACATGGCGCAAGTGAAATTGGAGATGCGCTTACGAACTGTTTTAAGCGTGCAGCTCACGGTGTTGACGGGCTTATTTCCTCTCGTCAAGAATTATCTTTAGTGGCCGGTGTAGATTGTGTGCTAACTGTTTGATGTGGGCCATCGTTCCATGACTTCGCTGATTCTGGAGTTGCTGCAATTCCGACGAAAAACATGGTAATCATTAGAAAGAGTCTTCTTGGATGTGCATTCTGCCCCGCAATTTGAGAAGAGAATACTCTTCTTGACACAGCACGTTCTACATGACAAAATTGTAATCTTCGGGTAAGGTTCTTGTCATTGGCTTAGGCATAAATTAGTGTGACCTGCCCCATATTGTGTACCAGTGCTGAGTTGGTTATCCGGTCAGGCATTCTTTTTCGCAACCGCTGTGAGCCTTTTCTCAATTCCGGACATCTTCGCCTCAATCTCATCCCCTATCTTCCTCTGCTCTATAATCATTGCCATCACCATCTTCTCAAACTCACTACCGGTCATTGATCCAATGGCATCACGGTGAATCACCGGCGCTTCAAACATCTCGTCGAATATGAGCTGGTCTTCCCATCTAAGCGCATCGCGGAACTTGTCCCACCTGTTCTCAAACTCAGATGCGGATATGCTTTCGTTGCCCATTGTCGAGTTTTTCAGAGTCATCCGCAATCTCCGATTTCTTACCAATACACAATGTTGTCCCTTACCGTACCCTGTTGCTATATTCTTCCATGAAATGGAACGACATCTATATCCAAATCAACCTTTCAAATAAATCACGGAGGTTAAATAGCTATGATCATCGTACAAGATACATTCGTCTGAAAGCCCGGCAACGCTTCCAAACTGGCGAAGATCTTCAAGGAGGCGATGGCTAAAGATCCGAACGTCGTTTACATCATGACCGACATGACCGGCCAGTTCAACCGTGTCATCATGGTATCACATTATGAAAGCCTTGCTGCATATGAAAGTACGTGGGAAGCCATGAAGAACCCCACCAAGGAAATGCAGGAAGCGATGAAGAAGATGGAAGGGTATCAGGAAATGTATCTTACTGGAAGCCGCGAAATTTTCAGGACCTGGTGACATCAATTTCCCCGCCGGTGCGTATACTCACCCGGTGGACGCAAGGACTCCAAGGGATTCCACGGTCATCGTCATTGCAGCGGCGAAGCTCACCGACTCTTTGACGGGGCTGAATTCACCAATACCTATATCCGTGACTATCTGCGGCTATCCGTCTAAACAGCGTGCTATTCTTCTTTATCAAAGTAGCGCGCTATCGGGCAGCTACAAGTCTTGGGCGCGAAAGGTTGTGAAATATCCGAAGTAGCGCGGGGTATTTATTGCAGGGAGCCGCGCCTCTCACTCAGCTGCCGATTGACCGGCCGTCACCAATTCATTCTCAATGATTTCTTTCAGCTGATCCTTCGGCAGCGCACCCACCGCCATCTGCGGGGGTCCTGCTTTGGGAATGAAAAGGAGCGCCGGAATGCTCCGAATCCCGAATGCGCCGGCGAGTTCCTGCTCGACGTCGGTGTTCACCTTGTAGAAGTCAACCTTACCCTCATACTCCTTCGAGAGCTCTTCGATAACCGGCCCTACCGCCCGACACGGCCCGCACCAAGGTGCCCAGAAATCCACGACGGCAGGCAACGTCCCGGCGAATTTCCATTCTTTATTTTTCTCGTAGTCGAAAACTTTCTCCAAAAATCTCTGTTTCGTCAATTGCTCCGGCATTGTCAAATTCCCTTTTACGTTGATGGCTTTTTTATCCTACGTGAGATGATAAATCGATAAAAAAGATTCGGCTTACCCAAGCGGGATTGGAGCCTCTGCACGAGCGACGCGTCCCCCCTCCGGCGTATGGAACAATAAAAGCAACTGTCACCCTGAGCGAGACGTGGAGCCGGAGGCGACACGGCGAGTCGAAGGGCGACTGGTCCTACCTCCAATGGCTTTCCCTCATCCTTCTCCGCCGGAGGCGGATCAGCCTGTGGCTGAGACTCGTGGCGCTAAGAGCGCCACTCGCTCAGGATGACTGGTGCGGGGGGTGTGTCTTTGCTTCGGTTGAACGTGCAAGCTCATGGAGCAGCTTAAAATCACCTCGTATCAATGCTTCTTTCTTCTTCCTGCTCCAACCTTTGATTTGTCGTTCGAGGGCAATTGCATCCCTTATGTCCTCAAATTCCTGAGACCACACCAATACTACCGGCAGGCGCGAGGGAGTATACCCCTTGTATCGCCTGTTATTGTGATCCACAATCCGCCGTCTCAAATCCGTTGTCGAGCCGGTGTAGTAGCTCCCGTCCGAGCAAAGCAGTATGTAAGTCCATGCTCTGATGCTGAATAATAAACCTCGCTATAGCATTGAGCAAGGAGTCGTTTCCCATCAACGGTTCCCTCATCCTTCGACTCGTGGCGCTAAGAGCGCCACTCGCTCAGGATGACCACCGTGGGGGGGGCTGCGGCCGGAGAAAAAAAAGCGAAGTCACTCTGAGCGAGTCCCGCCCTTGGCGGGACGAGTCGAAGAGTGAGCGAGACCCACCTTCGGCCGGACGAGTCGAAGAGTAAGCGAGACATGGAGCCGACGCGATGAGTCGGAGGGCGATGCAACCTTCCAGGGGTCTTCGGAACAAAAAAGCCCCGTCACCCTGAGCGAGACGTGGAGCCGGAGGCAACACGGCAAGTCGAAGGGCGACTATAATGGTATGTGTCTGTAGATTGAACTGAGCGATGATAGGTGTAGACGACACGGCGATCAGCTCTTCCCCGTCCTGCGTGAAGACGGTCACGGAGTGAGGAGAATTATGAGCCTGCACTCCGCACGCTGTGTCGGGAAGCGGCAGAATCGCGGCTTAGTTCTTCCCTTCCTCTCCGAAAAGCGGAAGGCTCTTCGCAAGTTTTATGAGATTATCCGTATCAAACCGATTGCCGCAATGGCCGCACAGAGTCATCAGCACGTCCGATCGCACCACTTCTATCTCGTCGCGGTTGGCCAGGACATTGTGCTCCAGGTGCTGGATGTTTTTCTTTATCGCGACGTAAGGGTTTCCGTACGCAATTGCCTTACCACAAATGTCACACTCACCAAACTGCTCATCATCGCTGTAAGTAAGGGCAGTCCGTTTCCGTTCCAGGTTCTCGTTAGACTTTTGGCCCGCTTCCTGCAGATTCAGCAGAACCTTCACGAGAGTTTCCGTCTGGAACCGGCTACCGCATGAGCTGCAAAAAGTCAGAAGGTCATCCGATTGGACCACCTGCACGACGTCGTCATCCGCCGATTCATCATGTTCAGAGTGTTCAATATCTTGAGTGATCACGATAAACGGGTTTCCAAAGGGAATTCCTTTCCCACAGTTGCCGCATTGGAAGTCCGGATTATCCTCCGCGCTAGTCGCCGACTTTTGATCCCGCTCCGGATTTTCGCCCTGACCAGAAACTTGGCCTTGATCGGTGTTTGGGTCCTGAGCGTCGCGGCTGCTTCCAGCAAGGTTTGGCCCAGGTTCATCCGAACGTTTCTGCTTTTCGTCGGCAGTGTTTATTATCGTGATGAGGCCATAAGGCGTTAGGAAGCGTCCGTCGGGGGCTATGGTTCCTTTGATAAGAGAATATGATTCGGGACTCAATGGGGCGCCGACCGGAAACCTCCCTGTCGTAAACAGATGCATCCTGGCGTTGCCCATAATATGAAGGACAATTTCGATAACGTCCTTCCGCGGTTTTCCGTCGGCATCCACCGGCATCAGATTGTACTCTTTCAGGACCTCGGCCTTCTCTTCGTTTCCGGTTGCACTGTCTTCAAGGTACTCCCTGTCTGCCCGTACTCTATCCGACATTGAAACGTGGTCGATACATAGTTTGACTACAACCCAACCGGGGCTTATGTCGGGCAAAGCCTCGTAGTGAGGCCCGAAATAAGTCGTCTCATATTTCGCCACATTCTCACATCGCTTCCCGTCATTGTCCAGGCCAACACACTGCTCTGATTCTTTTTGTGTCAATCGACGGGGAAGTGCTTTGGAGTCATTTCTCTTTTCGTGAGGCATTTTGGTCTTCCTGGTTTAATTATTGGACTTTGGTTCGCATAATCGGATCCCAACCATTCTTTCTCCGAGCTCAACTGTCAAACCGTATACCGGACATATACCGGAACAATGGCGGCGGGCAGCAGGAGAAACAGGGGACGACCCGGAACGAGGCAAGAACGCTAGCCCGCGGCATGGTTTGCGCGGACTATCAGAAGCTGATGAGGAGCTCCGTCTAAGTTTAAGAGCTTCTTTTCAAGGAGATAACTCAGCACAAACGACTCGTCTACCCGCCCCGAATAAGATATCGAAGCCTCGACGGCTTCCTTGAGCACGGCATCCCGTTGTATCACAGAGCACCTCCTCTGAGGTCTGGAGGAGCCAAGGGGGGTCGAATTACCGTTTGCCGGGACCCCGCTGGCTTACAATTCAATCGTAAATTGCAGATCGTCGATAGTTGATTTGCATCTCTGTGCCGCAAGTTAAGCCTCCATTGTTTTGCTGGCTCAAACTAGCAAGTCCGGCAAAGGAAGTCGTATCATCGGATGATAATTTTCGGGAAACTTGCGGGATAACAATTCAGGATCGGCCTGGTAGCTCTCTTTTTATTTCAGTTACCATTTCCTCTTTCGTGTATGGGGGCTCTCTGCGATGTATGATTGAATGGCAGTTTGAGCAAACGACCAGCAATTCTTTGGCCGGATCTGTGTAGATTCGCTTTCCCTCTGAAACCATCCTCTGGTGGTGGACTTCGGCAAACTCTTTCCCAGCCTCGCCGTACTTCTCTTCAAAATTGAATCCGCAAACTTCACACGTATATCCCTTTTGAGCAAGGCAAATAGCCCGTGCCTTTGAATTCCTCTCGTAGGCGATGTGATTGCGCATCCGCTTTGTGCCCTCAATAAACTCACGCGTTGCCCGCTGCATAGGGGAATGCTTCCCTGCGAACCTGTTCCACGCCATGGAAAATTCGTGCCTTGCGACCCATTTGTAAGCACCTCGCAAGTCTCGATGATTGAATTCCGGGTTTGAAATGACTTCATATGGGGCAAGATCCTTGGGTCGCTTTCGCCCAATATACGAAAGGTACTTCCTCCCTATTCTTGATATGATCCAGTTGGACCTTATTTGGTCCTTCAAACCTAGAAACTCGGCTGCATCCACTGAATTCAATCCGTCGAGTCCTGCACTAACCAGAAGCGACAAGAATTTGCTTTCTTCTTCTGAAAGCAGATCTGATTCTAGAAAGTTCTTCACCTCGGTAAACACGATTCTCCTTCCAATTGAATTTGAAATTAGTTGGCATCTGCCTCACATACGCGTTTAGAGTTTATGGTTTGCCCCCTTAGCCCGGTCTTATGCCAATACTACGCCGCCCACTTCCCTCCCTGATAAGCGTAATTCAGCATCGCATCGAACACGTGATCGCAGGTCTGCTTAAAGAGTATCCGGTCGTAGCTTTCAGGCAGGTGTTTGTGAAGCACTTCCTCGACGGTGGTTTTCACTCTCTGCTTGGTCTGGCTGTCTTTGAACCAGTCTTGGACCAGCACAACCGGTCTCTCCTCACGGAGGCGATGCAGCAATGACTTCGCGGCGAGCTTCACCTTCTGCGTCTCTTCGTTCGTCATCTTTTCCTTCTTGAGAAGATCAAACATTTCCAGCTCGTCTTCCGTCA
>CAWEBD010000158.1:0-9983 GCA_963806435.1 uncultured Bacteroidota bacterium | reverse complement strand
CAACGCATTGCTTGAAAGACCTGTCGACTCCCATCGAGCTCTCGCTTGCTCAGTGCGCACTTCAGACATGGATCGATCCAAAAACCGGAGAGATGCCGTATATGTCGGCGGGATCTGATGGAGGATACGAGTCACCCGTTGCCGCAGACCAGCTTGTCGCCGACATGTTGCTCGCGAACTATCCTAACCCATTCAACCCGACGACGACTATCAAGTACCAGATTCCCAAGGATACACACGTCACATTGAAGGTCTATGATGTCCTGGGTCGAGAGGTCGTGACACTCGTGGACGGTGTGAAGACGGCGGGGTTCCATGAGGTCTCTTTCGACGGATCGAAGTTTGCCAGTGGAATATACTTCTACAGGCTGACGACTCAGAGCCACTCCAGGGTCATGAAGATGTTATTGATAAAATAAGGCAAACACAGACCGAAGCCGGGTGCCGGATCGGCATCCGGCTGGCCCTTTGCAGTTTGCTTGATCCGGAAAGGTCGGCATACTCGGACTCCACAAAATTGCCGACCGACCGGTCGTCGAAAACGGTCAAGTGGTTGTGAAGCCGATGATGTACGTCGCGCTGACGTACGATCACAGGATAGTGGACGGGCGCGAGTCGGTGCAGTTCCTCGTCAAAGTGAAGGAATTCATCGAGGACCCGGCAGCGATGCTGCTAGAGTAAAATATATCGCTCCTTCCTCTGCGCTCTTCGCGAATCCTTGGCAATCTTTGCGCGAAGAATCCGGCTCTTCACTTCAAGCGGAGACACTACCGAATACTTCACGAACTTGACATTCAGAGTTTATCCCGCTATATACCTGTGTAAAGATCAGTGGGTCTAAAGAGTGGGTACCAGATAAGGTAGATCCGAAGCTCCAGAGTTCGTCACCTCTCACAGTGATTGTCCCCCGGTAAGCACTACAGACGAATACCTTTTCAGTCTTAACCAGGCTGGCACGACAATCTCAGGATTGTCGAAAATTTTGATGGTGGCGAGCCGCGACAGGGCGGCCGGAGGATGTGAGCGCGGGACTCACCCCAATTTTTCGTTTTTGCCGAAGGCATTCCCCTGTGCTCCCCGCAAGTTAAAACAGGAGGTTTTGTGGGAAATCAGTCGAATGGCCTGGGAAGTACAGGTGGAAATGCCTACGGGCTGACGAGGGGACAAATGAGCGTGCTCAGACTAATAGTGAAGGGGTTGAATCGCCAGGAGATCGCCGCGCACATGGGCGTAAGTATTCACACGGTAAACACACACCTGGAGAAAGCGTTCGAAAAATTGCAGGTACACTCTGCCGCGGCAGCAGCGGCAAAAGCAGTAGCGGAAGGTATCGTGCCATACACTCCCGGCAAAGGCAGGTAATTTGAGCGGTTCGCAGAATCAGTAATTCCACCGATTGCGCAGGGCGATCGAACGTTGTAGCTTACCAGTGTCGATGCTTTGCGATGGATTACTATCATTTCTGACACGGTGTCTCGGTGCGCTCGTTCATGGCCTGAAAAACCGTATTGAGGCAAATACGAGGCTATCTGCACTCACATCTGTATGCAGTTTCATGCGAGGGAGGTGGTCAGGATTTCGAAGTAATCAACGTGATGTTAGCTTGAAGATGGACTCAAACATTTCGGGATTGATTAGTCGAAAAACAGGGGCTTGATGTCCTCGAGAATCAAACATCAAAAAGGAGAACGCAATGAATAGGCTTTCTATTACGTGGTGCTTCTTGGTTGTGCTTGTTTGGTCGGTTTCTCTTCGTGGGCAGCAGTCGCGAGTGGAATCAAGAGCGTCCGGCAGGGTGAAGGTGGTTCAATTTGGTAAGGGCCTTGAAATTCACCAAACTGAAGCGACTGGAAAGTATATCGCGCTGAGGGTTGGGCCAAAAAACACGATGGGGCAAGCAATGTACGTATTTGACAGAGATGGGAACGTCCTATTTACTAAGGGCAGAGATGGCACCGAGGATATTCAAGAAGTTGCACTGTCTGATTCGCTTGGCTATGTGATAAAAGTTGACCTGAGATATAAGTCTTATGAGGCCTATGATCGTAACGCAACTGCATACGACATCAAAACGGGGAGAGAAACTTGGAGAACAAAACTTCCATATCACGATGATGGCTTTATACGCGACAACAGGGTCTCCCCTGATGGAATGCACATGCTAAACGCAGGTCAGAGCGGCCCATCTCCCATCTTGAATCTTACAGATGGTTCAAACGTTGACTCCAGGAGGATGCTTGATGTTGTCGGGGCAGATTGGCTAGACAACGAGCGAATCGTGGTTGCGAAACAGCAACTGAAGTTCAACCCCGCTGCTAAACCATACGCGGAGGAATCGCACATGAGAGGAATGGAACTGGATTCGCTGGTTTACCTCCGATTACGGCAGCGAGCTTACCTTGATCGGGGGGATATAACCAAAGAAGAATATGAGGCACGGAGAGCCGAGCTCACAAAGAGGATAGATGAGATCAGGAGAAAGCAGGCAGCTGACGGCGAGCGTGGTCATCCACCTGCGACCTTGCTTGCGGTCACGAAGCTGATGATTTATAATATCCGCACGGCTGAGATCGAATTTGAGAAGGACATCTTCGCTCCTGATGGGGAACCGATTGTGGTGAGCGCAGGAGCAGGAGGAGAAATTGGGGTGATTAATGTCGAGAGGGCCACCGGAAGCATCTACGTCTTCGCAAATAAGAATGAAATTGACCCAGCCAGCTATTGCATTGTCAAGCTTGACAAAAATCTTAATATAAGAATGTTCGCAAGCATTTTTCCTGGCCCATTGTTTAAATTGAATATTGAGGGGAGTGTGCAGTTTGTCGTGCAGAAGGATAATTCGAACTATCTGCTCGATAACGACACGGGCAAGCTCACTCCCGTGCGAAAACTGGCGACCAAGGCAGGGGATTTCAGTCTTGATTTGGACCCTCTTTGGCTTACGACGAGAACCTTCGTGCGTGGCATAAACACAAATGACCGAAGTGGTTCAGTCGAATTCTCTCTTACGGAGGAGGAACGGCCATGAAGATCAGATTGATTCTTTTTGCATTTGTAGTCATTGCGGTGACGAGTCATCGCCTCAGTGCTGAGACTTACTATTCGCCAATAAGCGGCATAACCGCGAGTAGTTTTTCTTCTGCATTCGGCCCACGCAACTTGACAACGAACAATGCTGAATACCCTAACCAGGGCTATGACTACGACTTTCATGCGGGAATCGATATAGCTTCGCCAGGAGGTACAAACGTCTATGCGGTTTCGAGTGGGACTGTGTATAGCGTGGGAAGCGCCCAGTCCGACGATGACTTTGTTATTGTCAGGCATCAGCGGACAGATGGTTCATATTTTCTGACGAAGTACCTCCACATTCGCCATGCGGTCTCCACAAACGCAAATGTCAGTGCAACTATCACCGTTCTCGGTACCATAATCAATAATCACCTCGACATTCGATATTTTCCCGACGGAAAGGAAGAGGATCTTGACAAGAACGCAGACAATCCGGGCAAGATATTGGCAGGTGTATCCCAAAACACATTTGAAACAAGCGGGCCAGTTTTCGTAGACAAGTACGGCTTTTCACTGACTACCACGAGCCTGTATACAGAGAAGGACGAAGGTTCCGACTTCGGCAACCCGACTGGGGCGGAGTATTTCTCAGTAGGCGTCCGAATTGATCGAAAGGCACTTAATGTTCATGGTGTGCAGGCTTGGTTGACCGCTGTGGATGGCGTCAATTGGTACCATAGTCAGGAACTTCTTGATAATGCCAAGAATAACCCCAAAGCTCCCGAATACGAGGCAGATGATCTTATATGGTATTACTCAGACGATCCTTGGCTTCGGAAGAACTTTCCGGATCGATGGAGGATCTCTTGCGGTGATCTTGCGAGCAATGATGATGATAACGGGCATGTTAGCAAGACCGTTGGGATTTATCCGAGAGAATTAGATTCCCAGAATGGGACTCACACCGTCTACTTCAGGTGGTACATAAACGCAGCCTTATGGTCTCAATTGAAGAATAAAAACATCCCAGTTTATGTCGAACTTATTTCTGATCCATGGAACCAGAAAAATATCAGCGATATTTACAGTATCAGAATATTGACTTGCATTGATTGCCCCCATCCGACCGGTGTTCCCGGAGCGCCCAATCTTACTACCGCGACATATGACCCGCAGGGTAAAGTAAAATTGCAGTGGACGCCCACAGGGTCCAATCCGCCAGACTTTTATAAGATCTACAGATGCCCTTCGGATCGGAATATGACGGATTTAGATGTGGTTGACATAAGTGCATCAACCGGATTCTTTGATTGCGACATCCAACTTTCTCCTGGTATCCAATATAAGTATGCCGTGGCGGGAGTAAATCAAATCGGCGAAGGCCCAAATTCAAATACTGCAACCGTGTTATTCGGCCAGCAACTCCCGTCGAATATCACTTCAAATACTACGCTATCCGGAGGATGGTACACTTCCAACAGCGTCACAATTCCGTATGGCGTGTTTGTTAATGTCAATCCTGGGGCCAGATTTTCCATGGGGCCCGGATGCAGCATTTACTCGTATGGCAAGCTGGTTGTTAACGGCTCCGGGATGCCGGTGATTTTCGCTCCGTTCAACCAGACTCTTAGTCCCGGATGCTGGGGGTCGATAGTATTGAGTGGTGTGGGCGCTTCGGGTTCTACGCTCAACTCTGTCAAGATGAATTATGGTACTCAGATCGACGTGCTCAACGGCGCCAATAACATAACCATATCGAACTGCAGCATCTCCGAAAACTCCGGCCACGGCATCAACGCATCAAATTCATCATATCTGACAGTATCGGATAACACCATTGCAAACTCTAACGTAAATCACGGAATACTTATCAACGGCGGTTATACGAACAACTGCTACCGGAACGTGATTTACAAGACAAACCATAACAAGCAGGGAGCCGGCATACAATACGGAGGCGCAAACGGAACTGTCGAGCAAAACGACATCGACTACTACAACTGGGGAATAGCCGGCATCTGGGGCGCAGACATCGACGGCGGGTACTCGAGCAACAACGGGAGAAACAATCGAGTAACCAACTGCCAGTACGGCCTGATGATTTACAGGCAAAGCAACGGTGAATTCGGAACTATGAGTAATCCCGGAAGCGGCTGGAACAGCATCTACAACAATGTCTACTATAACGCTGCCGTCGGTATGTCCTACCCTACTTATTCAAGTCTGCTCTACGGTGAATACAACTGGTGGGGAGCCAACCCGCCCGATGCCAACAAGTTCTACACAAGCCCAGCATGCACTACTTATTTCTGGTATCCGCGCTCATACGATCCGTGGGGAACCCGCCCCCTGCCGTCCGCGGCTCAACTCGTTGCCGCGAAGGAAGCGGACGCATCCCTGTCGGTTTCGGATGCATGCGGTCCGGTGGCGGATAATGAGAAATTCTCCGACCCGAGTGAAGTGCAAAACGCTTCCCGGATTTCCGATCAACAAGATTCCCTTCTGATCGGAGCCATGCTGAGAAGCCAAGACAAACGCAAGCAAGCGGGAGACTTCTTCATGTCGTTCATTCGAAGACACCCCGACAACCAGGCGGCTTATGTGATGCTGAACAGCTGTGCCGACAACGAAACCACTCCGGTAATAATCGACTTCTTCAAGTCGCTGCCTGCTCAGGCCTCGCGCGAGCACAAGCTGCTTCTCGCTAATCTGTATCTCAGACAACGAGACGTGAGGTCCGCAAAGGAGGTAAATAACAGCATAATCAACGAGAACATCAACACTCCACTCGGTACCCGGGCAAAGTTGAACAACTTCTACATCGCGCTATATAATGATAACGATCCTCAGACCGCAGCATCGATATTGAAAGATGTCAAACGTAAACCCGGGCTCTCTGCGGAAATGGAGTTATCCACTGCCGAATGGGCGCTGAAGTCGTACGTCGATCCGAAGTCGGGCAAGATGCCTTATTCCTTTTCCATGGATGGTAGCAGCGAGGAACTGGAAGTCCAGCTTCCCGAAGAGGGCGGCATGATACAGAATTATCCCAACCCCTTCAACCCGACGACCGCCATCAGCTACCGCCTTCCCGTTTCAGGGAGAGTCGAGCTGAAGGTATATGACATCCTCGGCAGAGAAGTTGTCACGCTGGTTAGCGATTACCAGGAAGCAGGCATACATACTGCTTATTTCAACGGCCAGAACCTGGCCAGCGGCGTCTACTTCTACCGACTGACCGCGCCCGGCATAAGTCAGGTCAAGAAGATGTTGATGGTGAAATAATCCGATAAACATGCGGCTCGCTGACATGTACGGTAGGTGAGCCGCACATCTTAATTGATAACTAATGTAAAGGAGGCTGTCATGCCCGTACAGAATCTCGTATCCGCAACACTTCCACCTGAAAAGAGCGCGGCCATAATCCAGAAGCTGACCGAAATCAGAACCGACCTCGATTTCCTGGTCGTCCTGGAACCGGACTCTAAAAACGAATTCGTGAAGGTCGGCAACTCTTACTCTGGCTTCCTCAAAAAAGTCAGCAGCGTCGCCGGCGACCATCCTGAGATCCTCCCCGCGGTGTTCAACCTCGACGAGTTCAAGCGGGACTACCAGCTTGCACTCAACCTTTTGCCGATACTCAACAAGTTGAACGAGGTCACCGAGGCGGTCCAGGACACGATCTTCGCGGCCAACAGCGACGCGATGTCCGCAGGGCTCTCTATCTACGCCGCAGTCCAGCAGAATAAAGACAAGGTCCCGGGCATGGATACCATCGCGGCAGAGATGGCAGCCTTTTTCAAGAGACCGAGAAGAAAGAAAGCTCCCGAGGTTACACAACAGCCGGCAAAGTAGCCAAGCCGGATAGACAGGCTGTTGAGAAACATGTCATCGGAAACGTCCTGCTCTCCTTCCTCTGGCCATCCAGGCCCATCCGTGTAAATACCGCCTTGCCCGGGGTGCCTTGCCGAAGCTCCATCTCCTCGGGCGGAAGGCTCGTATCCAGGCCTTCCGCCCCGCTTCTCCCGTCCAATCCGGCAAAGAGACAGACGCCGGCCTGCAGCCCATTTCGCACCCGTCCATATGCCGAAAATGCGCAAGAGGCTCGAATTTGAGACAGGAAAGAGCACCCGCGAGGCAGGAGTTTTCACCTCCAACAGCGAAAAGAATCACCGCCGGGGCGAGAACTTTCACCGAAACGACGGGGGTTATCACCGCTGTCGGTGAAAAGCGTTACTGCCGAGGTAAGAGCTTTCACCGCTAAAGGTGAAAAGGATCGCCGCCGAGACGAGAACTTTCACCGAAACGGCGGAAGCTTTCGCCGCTGTCAGCGAGAGGAATTACCCTTCCGGGTAATAACTTCTACCCGGACGGGAGATGCTTTCATCAATTTTGCCGAAAGGATCGCCGAGTCGGTGCAGTTCCTCGTAAAGGTAAAGGAATTCATCGAGGACCCGGCGGCGATGCTATTCGAATAGCGGGATAACCGGCCCTTTCTTCTCGGGCACCTCCACTTTGCGCAGAAACTCCGCACTCTCTTCGGGGAGAGCAGTGTTGACATACATACCGCTCCCTATCTCGAACCCCGCCGTCTTCGATACTCTTGGTACGATCGTCAAATACCAGTGGAAATATTCTGCGCGAAGGTCGCGTGTCGGGGCCGAACGGATCGAGTAATTGAAGTCGGGGTTATTCAGCCCGTGATAAAGTTTCGCAAGGACAATTCTGAGACACTTCGACAGGTCCCTGATCTCCGCGTCGTTTATTTCCTCGAACGATGCGGAGTGCCTGAGCGGGAATATCCACGTGTGAAACGGCGAGAGCGCCGCATATGGAATGAACGCGACGAAGTTCTTGCTTTGGAAGATGATCCTCTCCTTCGCATTGATCTCGTCCTGCAGCGTCCTGCAGCAGACACACTCGCCGGTATCGTCGAAATACCTTATCGCCTCTTCCACCCTTTGCCTGATCTGGGTAGGAACGATCGGGGTGGCGACAAGCTGCGAATGCGGATGCACGATGGACGTTCCGGCCGCCTCGCCGTGATTCTTGAAAAGAATAATTGCCTCGATCCGGCTATCCTTCCGGATCGCCCTGTATCTCTGACGGTACACCTTTAGTATATCCGCGACTTCTTCCTCGGTCATCAGGGCCGTCGTCATGTTGTGGAGCCGGTGTTCCACTATGACCTCATGGAATCCGACAGCAGACATGGACCTGTAGATGCCGTCGACCTTCCTGACCCGGTCTCCCCTGTCGGTCAGAGCCGGGAATTTATTCGCAATGACCCGTACCCGCCAGCTGTCTTTCTCCGCAATCCTGAACGATTCATCGAGCGTCAGGTGCTCGTTGCCGACGCAGAACGGACAATCGGGAACGCACATCGAAAGCGGAGGCTCCGCGGCTTTTTCCCTGATGAACTGATCGGGCCGTTTTGCCCGCTCGGGTGTTATGATTACCCATTCCCTGGTGACCACATTCTGTCTTAGTTCCGACATATAGCCTCCTTATGAAGGAAATGCTCAGCAAAGGTGGCTTCTTTTTGAATCCCTGACGACGTATTACCCCCAAATATAGCCGGAACATGCGGAGAAACAACTTCCGCCCGTGTGAGCCCCCTCACCGTTCTATTTGCGGCTGAGCCTTCGAGCGACACCTTCCCCGGTTAGTTCCTTGAGAGCGTCGGAGGCGATCCATTTCGCTGCCTTCGATTCTCTCTTTCCTATCTTCTTTCCAGTTCCTATAGCCGCCTCGTTCAGTTGGAGATCTCTTTTCCCGATCTGACGCAGGGACCAGTTGACCGCCTTCCGAACGAAGTTTCTATCGTCTGCCGATTCGCGTTCAATGATCCTGAGGAATGAAACAAAGAGTTTATCATCGGCTTCCTCATCGTGGACGGCCAATGCCGCCATCAACACGAAGCCAGCCCTCTTCACAAATTCCGCTTCCCTTTTGCTCCACTCACTTGCCTTCTTCACGGCGAACGGCGTTCTGTCGAAAAGGTTACTGCAGACCTGGTCGCAGATGTCCCATGAATCAAACTCAGTCGCCCACTTTTCCATCTGCGCTTCCGTCACGAGCACGGGATCGTCAATGAACCCGGCAAGGAGTCTCGCCTCGTGAATCCCGGTGCCCCACAGGCCTAAAGCGAGCCGATGGTCCACTCCAATTTCCTTCGCGAGCTCCCGGAGCGCGGGTATCGGAACTCCGAGCGTCTTCTTCGCGCTTATACCGAACCGCGCCATCCCCTTCACGTTTTCCGGGTTGGACAATTTCCTGAGCCTGGCAACGATGGCTCCGAGTCTGACCTCACCTGTTTTCAATCTTCAGCCCTCCCGATATTATGACGTAATGCGTGCCCTACAGAGGCCGCCGCTCCACGTTCTGATTTTCGAGAAAAGATAATGACGTGCTGGTCCAAAGCCAAAATCCTTCGGTAGAAGAAGGGTAATAGGGTGGCGCGAAACATCCTAAACATCCTTGATTCAACACCCTGCAACCGTTAACTTTGGTACCGACAACTCACGAGCAGTCATGCGTCTTCTTCTACTTGCTAATGCCGCATGGTAAAGTGTACATAAATCTAGGACGGTAATTGCCCAAGCGCGAAGATATAAAATCAATCCTCATAATCGGCAGCGGTCCGATCGTAATCGGACAGGCTTGCGAGTTCGATTACTCCGGCACGCAGGCGTGCAAGGTTTTGCGGAAGCTCGGCTACAAGGTTATTCTTGTGAACAGCAACCCCGCCACTATAATGACCGACCCTGAACTGGCGGATGTAACCTACATCGAACCGCTCACACCGGAATTCGTCGCCAAGATAATCGAGGCGGAGAAGCCCGACGCGATCCTCCCGACGATGGGGGGACAGACCGCACTCAATATCGCCGTCAACCTCGCCGAGTCGGGCGTACTCGAGAAGCACGGCGTGGAGATGATAGGCGCGGACCTGAAGGCCATCCAGAAGG
>CAWEBD010000157.1:0-96113 GCA_963806435.1 uncultured Bacteroidota bacterium | reverse complement strand
GCTTCCTTCGCCACTGTGCAGTTTGACTGGTTGACGTAAACAATCAGCCACGTCGCGCTCGAGATAGGATAAGAAAGTTATGCGTCGGTGATTGAGAACTGATCCTTGGGGACGATCTTTGCTGCGTTCGCCGCCGCGTCGCTGACGCTTTCGATCGTCGGATGAATGTAGTAGCCGGCCTTATCTTCTTTACCGCCCCGAATGGTACATTATTCTGGAGTGCGTAGATCAAAGTCACATAGCCTATCGGAAGGAGTTCGCTCGATCTGACCTGTGACTCCTTCGTTACCTCCTGCTCCGATGCCGACAGGCCAGTTCAGCGTGGTTCACCTGCCGACCTGACCTGTTCCATTCACTTGAGACTTTGAGAGGTAGTTGACGAAGATGCGTACGTATCGCCGCTGCTGTCCGCGCGATGGACTACGATGATGGGGCGGTCCGGAAGATCGACGCCGGGGTTCAGCGCCTTGATCGCGGGGTCATCCCCTATTTGAAATGTGGCCGAGGAAGATGTTCGCGATTACGTCACCCGTGAAATTCAGTGTAGCCGACACTCCCGGTACGTTGTAAGTAACCGCGACGGCGCCCATAGCTTCGGAAGGCGGAAGGGGACCGTGCGCCTTGCGGGCCGCGATTCTGTCGTCGTTTAAATGGCGCATCGCTCGCACCGATCTCTACCGTACCTGCCAGTGTCTTTGTATTCCGCGCCCACTGGTAGTTCAGCTCGATTTGGGGGTGCATCTTGCGTATTTGTTGCACCAATTGGAATACATTGTAATGAAAGTCGCAGCGGCTCCGTTGATAATCGTCTGCGCGTTCACTATCGCAACGGAAACGAGTACGGCAACCAGGGCGATCAAAGCTTTCTTAAGCATCACTATGTCCTCCTTTTTTTGATTGTTCAGATTTAAATGAATCTCTAAGGTCAATTTAAGGCGTCCCTGCTTAGAAACTGATGAAGAACGTTGCTCTTGCGAGGACGTCAGGCTTTGAACCTGAGAGCCCATAGGCTACATATGCTATTGCATGAAATGAACGTTCTTCCTGCAACATCCAGTCTAACACCAAGGATCAGATTCTGTGCTATTGCCAAAACTTGTGTTCTTCGTGTCCGTGTTCGGCGTGTACATATCATACCTTGCGACGAGGCGCAGCTATTCATCAGCGCGATCCAGCCGTTAAGGCTAAGACCATTCCGCTTCAGAAGTCGACCGCCGGCAGTTAAACCGTTAAGGAAATACTGCGCGCCGAGGCTGAAATCACTGTTGGCATAATTAATTATTATGTCACCGACTCTGTTGAAGGCGTCGGGGCCAGCTCCGTTGTATTGTCCGTTCAGCAGTATCGTCAGCTCTTTCACCGGGTTGAATTGGAGATAAAGGTACGCGGCCTTGTACTTACTGTTGACGTCTGAATGCTGTTGCCGCTGTTATTTCCGATAAGGAGTCCGGCCGTGAAGGCATCGGAGAACTTCTGGTTGATGATATTCCCATGTCCCTGGATCGAGATATTCGTGTAAATCCTCGATCGTCTTTTCCAGTAGGCTGTAGCCGAATATTCCTTCAGCCATATTGATCTGCGGAGTTCCCTAAGCCTATTATGATGTTGCCGCCTGCTAAATTCCAGTTTATGAACGCGTCCTTGATCATCGTTGAAATTGCCATTCGTCAGGTCAGAACGCGCTCGGATCAGATTCCAGGCGGAATCTGCCGTGCAAAATTGTGGGCAAGGGAATAGGAACGGTCAGATAAATTCTTCTGTAATCGAACGCCTGCATATCCTTTGTCAGCTCAGCGGTCGAATAGGTCGAAGTTGGATTAACGGACGGATTCGGATGGATCGTGACCGATAACGTAGTAATAGTCGCCGAAGAACAGTCCGAAAATTTCGGGAGATTCTGCCCGAAAGACACTCCCGCCGAACAGCAGGAGAGCCGCAAAGACGTAAAATGATCGCATGTGGTTTCTATCTCCTTTTTTGTTTACAATCTACCCGAAGGCTGTGACTTGGGTATTAAAAGCGTGTTAAGGATTTGTGAACCCGGGTGGGAAGGAGGATGGCCGGTGGAATGACGGGAGGGGGCGTAATGTCGAGCGAAAGAATGATGGGGATTGGGCGACCGTCACCCTCCTGACGGATAATCAGGAGCGAGTGGCGGTCACCCGGTCCATCATTCCAATACTCTCCCTCTTCGCTCGACATTACGCCCCCTCCCGTCATTCCACCGGCCATATTCTCCTTCCCACCCGGGTTCACAAATCCTTAACACGCTTTTAATACCCAAGTCACAGCCTTCGGGTAGATTGTAAACAAAAAAGGAGATAGAAACCTCATGCGATCATTTTACGTCTTTGCGGCTCTCCTGCTGTTCGCGGGAGTGTCTTTCGGGCAGAATCTCCCGAAATTTTCGGGACTGTTCTTCGGCGACTATTACTACGTTATGGGTCACGATCCGTCGAATCCGTCCGTTAATCCAACTTCGACCTATTCGACCACTGGCGGGCTGACAAAGGATATGCAGGCGTTCGATTACAGAAGAATTTATCTGACCGCTGCCTATTCCCTTGCCCAGGATTTTACCGCGCAGTTCCGCCTGGAATCTGATCCGAGCGCGTCTAGCCTGACGAATGGCAAATTGTCGACGATGATCAAGGACGCGTTCATAAACTGGACAAACGTGGCCGACGGCGGCAACATCATAATAGGCTTGCAGGGAACTCCGCAGATCAATATGGCTGAAGGAATATTCGGCTACAGGCCCCTGGAAAAGACGATCGAGGATTTACACGGGATCTCTCAATCCAGGGACATGGGAATATCATACAACCAGAAGTTCTCCGATGCCTTCACGGCCGGACTCCTTATCGGAAATAACAGCGGCAACAGCATTCAGACCGTCAACAGTAAGTACAAGGCCGCGTACCTTTATCTCCAATTCAACCCGGTGAAAGAGCTGACGATACTGCTGAACGGACAATACAACGGAGCTGGCCCCGACGCCTTCAACAGAGTCGGTGACATAATAATTAATTATGCCAACAGTGATTTCAGCCTCGGCGCGCAGTATTTCCTTAACGGTTTAACTGCCGGCGGTGCGACCCTGAAGCGGAATGGTCTTAGCCTTAACGGCTGGATCGCGCTGATGGATCAGCTGCGCCTCGTCGCAAGGTATGATATGTACACGCCGAACACGGACACGAAGAACACAAGTTTTGGCAATAGCACACAGAATCTGATCCTTGGTGGGTTGGACTGGAGTGTCAGGAAGAACGTTCATTTCATGCCGAATGTTGAGTATGTAGCCTATGGGCTCTCAGGTTCAAAGCCTGACGTCCTCGCAAGAGCAACGTTCTTCATCAGTTTCTAAGCAGGGACGCCTTAAATTGACCTTAGAGATTCATTTAAATCTGAACAATCAAAAAAAGAGAGGAGCATAGTGATGCTTAAGAAAGCTTTGATCGCCCTGGCTGCCGTACTCGTTTCCGTTGCGATGGTGAACGCGCAGACGATTATCAACGGAGCCGGCTCGACTTTCATTTACCCGATGTTTTCAAAGTGGTCGAACGAATACCACAAGATGCACCCCCAAATCGAGCTGAACTACCAGTCGATAGGGAGCGGCGGCGGAATACAACAGCTGCTGGCCGGTACGGTAGAGATCGGTGCGAGCGATGCGCCGTTAAACGACGAACAGATCGCGGCCGCGGAGAAGGCGCACGGTCCGGTCGTCCACCTTCCCGAAGCTATGGGCGCCGTCGCGGTTACCTACAACGTACCGGGAGTGTCGGCTACACTGAATTTCACGGGTGACGTAATCGCGAACATCTTCCTCGGCCACATTACGAAGTGGGATGACCCCGCGATCAAGGCGCTGAACCCCGGCGTCGATCTTCCGGACCGCCCCATCATCGTAGTCCATCGCGCGGACGGCAGCGGCGATACATACATCTTCGTCGACTACCTCTGCAAAGTCTCAAGTGAATGGAACAGTAAGGTCGGCAGGTCGACCAGCGTAAACTGGCCTGTCGGCATCGGAGCAAAAGGTAACGAAGGAGTCACAGGTCAGATCGAGCGAACTCCTTTTTCGATAGGCTATGTGACTTTGATCTACGCACTCCAGAATAATGTACCGTTCGGGGCGGTAAAGAATAAGGCCGGCTACTACATTCATCCGACGATCGAAAGCGTCAGCGACGCGGCGGCGAACGCAGCAAAGATCGTCCCCAAGGATCTCAGGTTCTCAATCACCGACGCTCCGGGTAAGACTTCTTATCCTATCTCGAGCGCGACGTGGCTGATTGTTTACGTCAACCAGTCGAACTACACAGTGGCGAAGGAAGCCGTGCAGTTCCTGCACTGGGTTTTGACAAAGGGGCAGGAAATGGAACCCGCTCTGGACTACGCTCCGATACCGAAGCCGATCCAGAAAATGGAGCTCAACCTTCTTCGTAAGGTCAATTACAAAGGAAAGAGTCTGTTGTAAGAACTCCCACCCGATTTTTGGGGCAAGAGGATGCGGGGCCTGCGGCCTAAAAACCGCGGCTCCGCTCTTTTTTTGGCCCGGTTTTCACCGCGAAGTCGCAGAGTCGTTTATGACTATCAATTCGTTCACTTCTCCGCCTCTCCTGTCCATTACATTCCATATGTCGGGATCCCGACCGAGGTCGGGACTGGATGCCGCTGCTGGTTCGCGGCATGGATTCCGTTGCCCAACAAACACTACACGTGTCATTTCGAGGAGCCCTGACTCGGATTCATCCGAGTCAGGGAGACGAGAAATCTTGTATAGAAGCTCTCAAATGCTGGCTACATGTAAACCGCAGAAGATTCCTCCGCTCCCCCGACTCAAGTGAATTGAGTCGGGGTCGGTCGGAATGACACTTGACACTTCCGCAACGGCCTCCATCCTGTATCATAAAAGCATTTGATGCCGAAACGGCAAAGGCGGCATCCGTGGTTAAGTCCTTTCAACCTATCTTCACAAATCCTTAACCTTGAATTAAATTGAATATTACAGACTCTTGCTAAATTATACTGAGCATAAGGGCAATTTGTGCGCGATTTTCGAACCGATATTCCACAAAAGTATCATCACAACAAAAAGTCAGGAGACTTAACATGTTAAGGCGAGTCGTGACAGCTTTTGCCGCCCTCCTCATATCCGCGGCCGGGGCGGGGGCGCAGACAGTTCTCAACGGGGCGGGAGCAACCTTCCCATACCCGCTTCTTTCGAAATGGTCGAACGAGTACCACAAAATCAAGCCGGATGTCCAGATCAATTATCAGGCAATCGGGAGCGGCGGCGGCATAAGACAGCTCGTCGCTGGAACGGTTGACTTCGGAGCCAGCGACGCCCCCCTGACCGAGGAGCAGCTCGCGGACGCGAAAAAGGCGCACGGCGAGGTTCTCCACATACCGGAGACACTCGGGGCGGTAGTCGTCGTGTACAACATACCGGGCGTGAGCCAGACATTGAAATTCGACGGAACCACGATTGCCGACATCTATATGGGAAAGATTACGTCTTGGGGCGATCCAAGGATCAAAGCACTCAATCCAGGAGTTGATTTCCCCGGCACAAGGATCATCGTCGTCCACCGTGCTGACGGGAGCGGCACAACATATATTTTTGCAGACTACCTTTCCAAAGTCAGCTCCGAATGGAGTGAAAAGGTCGGCAAGTCGACAAGCCTCAACTGGCCCGTCGGGATCGGCGGAAAGGGAAACGATGGAGTCTCGGGACAGGTCGCCCGCACCCCGGGTGCGATAGGGTACGTCGAACTCATCTACGCTCTCCAGAATAACATGTCTTTCGCCGACTTGAAGAATGCCGCCGGTGTTTTTGTGTGTGCGTCCATACCCGGTGTTACAGCGGCGCTCGCCAACGCGGCAAAGACGCTTCCTTCCGACCTAAGGTTCTCCATAGTTGACGCGCCGGGCAAAGAGTCTTACCCGATCTCAAGCGCGACGTGGCTCCTGGTTTACAGGCATCAAACGAATTATGCGCAAGCGAAGGCGATGCTTGAATTCATGCAATGGGCAGTGACGGAAGGGCAGAAATATTCCGCAGACCTTGACTACGCACCACTTCCGAAACAGATCCAGGAGCTCGATATCGCCAAGCTGAAGACTGTGGAATACGAAGGCAAGAGTATTCTGAAGTAACGAAAGATTCGATCGGCATGCGGGGCTGGCGGCCTGCCGGGAAGGTGGCTGCGGCTCCGTTTCTTTTTGTTTTCCCGGCGGCTCTACCCGTTCGGTGTTTACCTCGCCTGGCGGGGGTAGGGCCTTTGATCGCGGGCAAGGCACATCTCGCATCACCGCGGAGTGTCGATACGAGGATGGATTGAACCGGGACGCGAGGCCGCGCGACTTCATCCCCCGAGATGAGCCTCCCGGTGGAGCCTGTCCGCCTGGAAGCCATCCCCCGCAGGAGTTCTTAGGACAATAAACCCGTCAAGGGCGGGTTAATCTCAGACTGTCAATTTCTGCCGGACTTTTGCGTTTCGTACCTTGCGAGGCACCAGTTTTTATGCCTCCTCCCGAAAAATTAACCTGCACGTAGTCATTGGTTAACAGACTGATAGTATCTTAATGCGGAAAATTGAAAGTCAACGGATATCAGAGGAGGACAACTTAAGTGATCACATTCATCTTCCGCGTACCACAGCAAAGTAGAGACGCCGACGTCCCCCTGCAGGTCTCAGTGCTCGTTAAACTGAAAGTCGACATTGAGTCCGCCACAAGTTCACTTCGCTGCCCGAACCATGAGTTCAATTCAAGCGCCACGATACTACTGACCGGCTTCTACTCGGGTTATAAATGGGAAGTGATCAATGCGTGCTGCAGAGAATACAAACGCGCGATTGAATCATCGGTCCCGCCACAGGCGAATGAATCCCGGAAATATTTCGCGCCGCAAGAGACGGATCCGCCCGCAAACACAGGAAAGCATGAAACACCGGACACATGAATTTAATACTTCCGAAGGATTGACTTAACGGTAAATCGTTAACTTGTATTTGTGCTTCCCCTATTGGCGCTCGCTGCCGGGATCGGGTGCACGTTGGACGCGTGTATATGCCTCCCGGCTGACCCGCCTGATTGAAGGGCAGCTTGTCAGGCGGGGACTGCAAACCTGAGACCCATGTGAAACGCTTAATCGAAAGAGATGCCCAGCAATCATGATAAAACTCGAATTACGGAACGGCAGCGAAACGTTGAAGCCGGAGACTCTCTCAAACACTTCGATGCTCCGGAAGGTGGCGTACCGGATCGGTAAGGCAGTCATGAACTTATCTTGCGCGATTCATCCGCGCGACTTCTCTGCCACAATCCTCATAAATTCGGATAATTCCGATTTCACATGGGAAATCATTTCATCATGCTGCGGAGTATTCCACGCGATGCTTGAGCGAGCCATCCCGTACCCGCTGGATCGCTCAAAACACATCGATCTACCGTAGCAAGAAAATAACATGAACTGAACTCAAAGTTAAACTCCCCGAGATAACTTGAAAGACCGAATTGAGGAAACAGGGAGGAGACATGGTCAAACTCATTTTCAAAGACGGCAAGAATTATGTCGACCCGAACACCGGTTTGCAGCCTCCGATGTTCGAGCGTTTCAGGGATGTATTGAACGGCGCGCTGACATCGCTTGGCTGCCCTAACCACGGGACCAGCGCTTACGCAACAATGCTGGTAAACATAGATTACGACGATTCAAACTGGGAAATCACCGACTTCTGCTGCGCGGACTTCGGCAAAGTTGTCGAATCTGAAATACCGTTCCCCTGGAGCCGCGTCAGGAGACACCAGAAATCTTAAACAGTGCTACGGGTCGGGGTGACAACTTCTCCTCGCTGCAGATTCTGTCATTCCTCGCTCTCGCGGCGCTCCTCCTGCCGGCCCCTGCACTTGCACACCGCACCAGACTCGCAGGTTCCCACACGGAAGAAATCGTAAGACTGACTTATGACTGCCGGTTCCATGTGGCGATGGACAGTTTAGCGAGTTTCGCCGAAGCAGAGCCGGACTCACTCAAGTGGGAGTTCTTCCGCTCCGTCGTCCTCTGGCAGGAGATGATCTACCTGGACAGCGCGATGGTCGATGCCCGCGAAGTTGAGAGCCGGTTCATGGAATCGCTGTCGGCAGTGATTGAGAGGGGTGAGAGTATCCTGGCAAAAAATCCACGAGACACTGTCGCCCTGTTCTATACAGGTTTCGCCCTTGGTTATCTCGCAAAACTCGATGCAGCAAAAGGCAACGAGTTCAAGGCCGCGTCTGACGGCAGCAAGGGACTTACATATCACAAGGAGCTGCTTGAACTATGCCCTGATCGCTACGATGCATATTTCAGTCTCGCCTTGTTCAACTACTACACCGGCTTCCTCCCGTGGTACCTCAGGCCGCTTCTCTTCATTCTCGGCAAGAGCGGATCGAAGGAGAAGGCGTACGAATATCTCTATCTCGTGCGCGAGAAGGGATCTCTCGTGAGATACGAGGCTGAAGACATCCTCGGCGAGTTCTACGGGAGAGAGGACAAGCCCGATTCTGTCAGGATCATGTATCACAGGCTAATCTCTGAATTCCCCGACGCGGCACTTCACTACTATGACAAGCTTACCTGGGTATTGATGGATGCGCAATGCTACGACCAGGAGGCGCTGGAATGCAGGAACGCGATCAGGGCGTCGGAAATTCTCCACCTCACCCCGGCGGACTCGATGTACCTCGGAAAGATTTATCTCCGCCTGGCTTCCTGTTACGAGAAATCCGGCAAGTTAAACGAAGCGATTCTGACGTGTAACGAGATGATCGATCGTAATATAACGCCTCCGCTCTCCGTGTCGGCACACTTCGCGCTCGGGGGGCTCTACGAGCGGGCAAACGATTTCCGCAATGCCGCAAGGGAATACCAATGGGTTGTGAACGCGGGAAGCCGGCCCGAACTTGTCCACCGCGCGCGGGAACGTCTCGACGGGTTGGGAATACGGTAACATGCCGCGGGTATCCGCGGCAGTAAGCGTATCAATCTGCGGTTGGTGATTTTGGTAAATTTATGGAGTTTTTAATCCAATCGCGAGAGGCCAATTTGACTTTGCACAACTCGATTGGAGCGAAACCGTTTCGATATCTCCTTTCTCTTTTGCAGTCGGTGAAGGGTTTAAAGCGAAGGTAATTTCTGATCATGTTGAGATAGTTGAAAGCTGTGGAGAAGGTCTGGAAGGCCTCAATGGTCTTGAGTCTCCTCTGAAGTTGCCTGTTGAAGTTCTCGGCCATGATGTTTGTTTTCGGTATACGTTGATTGATGGTGTAGGTGGTAAGCCCGTCCAGATTGTCAGTCAGGAAGGAGACGACCTTCGGGTACTTGGTCCTATAGCGTCTTTTGATAACCTTGAGCTCCTTAGTGACCTCGCTGTTGGTGTTGTTCTTGAAGATCTCACGGATATCGGTGAGGACTTTTTCCTTCGCCAAATATTCTTCCTCGAGAAGTGCCAAGTCCGACTTCATACTCTGAAGCTTCTCAAGGGTTGAGTGGTAGTATGTCTTCTTTTCTTCCAAGCTGGCGGAGAGATTGTCGCACTTCTTTCTGAGCCGCAGATAGTTCTGACGGATTTTCTGATAGTCTATGTGCCCCTTGACGATCTCCAAGGCGTGCCAGATGCACTTTTGGTGCAAAATCTGGCCGCCAAACACGCTTTTCACTGCATTGTCCAGCATAGGATCCAAGTCCGTTGTTATTGCCCGGACCCTGTAGCCGATGTGATCCACCAGATATCTGAAGAAGTTATCGTATGCCTCCTGGTTCGGTTCCTCGATGAGCTCCAGGTGAACCGGATCGCCTGTGGTGTCTACCGCCACCAAGCATAGATATCTTTTCCCGCGGACTCTGATGTACTTATCGTCGACCGCGAGGAATCCGTCCCAGACCGGGTTGAACTGGCGAGTTATCTCGATGCTGCTTTTGCTCATCTGTGCCACCTCGTTGACCATCTTGCACAGATACCATGGCGTTATACTCAGACCGAATTTCTCCTTCAGTCTCTTTGACATTACCCGATAGCTCATCCTCTCTTCAACGTGCATCTTCACCAGCTCCGTCTTGAAATTGAATCCATATGAGCGCCTTGCGCCATGCCGCATTCCCATATATCATAATTGAGCGGCACTTCTTTCCCTTATCCACTCGGAGACTGAACACCCCGTTGCACTTCTTGCAACAGTATTTCTGTACCTCGCGGTTGCTGTGGCCGTCCATGCTCCCAGGTCTGATCATCCTCTTTCCATATCGAATCGTCTCAAGACTTCCACAACTTGGACATCTCATCCGGCGTCTCTTTCTCGGTTCTCTTTTCAAAATGCCTCCGTTATCCGGTTCGTGAACCGGATAATCTCGGCATCTCCAATCATTTCAGCAACTTATGCCAATTTTACCAACCGAGAATTGTTACGCCTATCCGCGGCATCGTTTGACTAAGTGTACCGCAGGGCTTATTTTTTTCTGAGATGCCAACAACACTAGCCGCTATTGACGTGGGATCGAACGCGATTAGGCTTTCCATAGGACGCCTGGAGAATGATCGCACGCTCACCTTCGTCGATAACTTCCGCGAAGCGGTTCTGCTTCCAACACATCCTTGATCCGGATATGAGCCGTCGCCCATTCGAGTCTTTCCTCTGACCTTTGAATTTTCAGCGAAACCCATGTATATTCACGAAGTCGTTTGACACGGGGACATAATGTAAAACCAATGAACTTCGGGTGTTCCGGCACTGAGGAACATCTCTTAATGACGGAAACCGGGGTCGGAAGGTGGGATAATATGAAGAAGATGATGTCTTTTTGCGCTTTTGTTTTTGCGTTCTCTTTCGCATTCTTTCTGAGCCATGGCAGTGCATTCGCTCGAGAATCCGGGCCGGACAGTTCCGGTACTCCAAGGAATTCTCTCCTGCCCGACACCTGGGCCCTGGAGTTTGGAATCGGCTATAACTTTTCGCTCACCTCGTTTCAGGGCTCTGCCCTGTCAATCAAGCGACAACTTAACAGCCACGAGGCAATCCAACTCGGCATCGGCGGGTCACTTTCAGATCAGAGCACCAGCGGTTCAACTCAATACAACCTAGGTGATACACTGACTTATGGCAATTCACAGACGGGTGCCTCTAACGGCGGCAGCATCCAGGTCAACCTCCAGTACGTGTATTACCCAAACCCGGACGCGGACGTAAATTTCTATATCGGCGCGGGGCCGACGATCGGTTATTCACGGTCGAGGTACAACACCAATTATACGCCTGCGCTTCCGGTCCCGGCTGACTCCACAGTATATATTGACTATCCGAGCAGTCCGAATCAAAACTCTACATCATGGAACGCAGGCGTGTCCGCGATGGCAGGGGTCGAGTGTTTTGTATGGAAGTTTGTGTCAATCCACGCGCAATACGGGCTTAACCTGACCTACAGCGAATCAAATTACACTTCCGGCTACGCCTACGATATTCTAAGGAACGGGAAACTGGTTCCTTCGACCTCTTCGAGCCATGGCAGCTCACATACCTGGCAGTTCTATCCAGCTAGTGTGATGTTCGGGCTGAGTGTTTATTTCAGGTAGATAGGGGAATTAACCCTTACCGGCGGGTGTCTCTATATCGTAGTGTTTGATCTTGAGGTAAAGCGTCTTAAGGCTTATACCCAAAGCCTTCGCAGACTTATTGCGGTTGAAGCCGTTAGCCTTCAGGACATTCTCGATGTGTATCTTCTCGAGCTCCGCGAGCGAAAGGCGCGTAGATATCCTGCGGAGATCGGTCGATTTGGATTTCGATGTAAGCGCGATGAATTCAGGAGTTATCTCGTCTCCCGTCGCTAGTATTGCCGCCCTCTCGATCACGTTCTCGAGCTCGCGTATGTTACCGGGCCAGTCGTACTCCGTCAGCATCTTCAATGCCTCTTTAGATATCTTCTTCGCCCGGTGCGTGCGCTGCTTCTTCTGGAGGAAGTGTTCCACTAGGAGCGGTATGTCTTCCCTGCGCTGGCCCAGCGGCGGGACTTCGACGTGGACGACGTTCAGGCGGTAAAGTAAATCTTCACGGAACTTCCCCTCTTCCGCTTCACGCTCGAGGTCCTTGTTCGTCGCGGAGAGTATGCGGACGTTCACGCCCATCTCGACGGTCCCGCCGACGCGGCGGAAGGTTCCCGTCTCTATGAAGCGCAGGAGCTTGGGCTGTACGAGGTGACTGATGTCGCCGACCTCGTCGAGGAAGAGTGTACCGCCTTCCGCAATCTCGGCAAGGCCCTGCTTCAGTATATGCGCATCAGTGAACGCCCCCTTCTCATGTCCGAACAGCTCGCTCTCGATGAGTGTGTCCGGGATCGAAGCGCAGTTGAGAGCGACGAACGGCTTCTTCGCCCGCTCGCTGTTCTCGTGTATCAGGTGAGCTATCAGCTCTTTGCCGGATCCGCTCGGGCCGGTGATCATAACCGACGCGTCGCTCGGCGCGACCTTCAGCGCGATTTCCACGACTTTCTGGAGGGCGGGACTCTGCCCGACTAGCTCGAATTTCCCTTCGCCGAGCTGCATCTTCATGACCTTGTTGTCCACGATAAGACGGCGCATCTCCATCGCGTTCTTCAGGGAAACGAGGAGCTCGTCGAAGTTGTACGGCTTGGTGATGAAATCGAAGGCGCCCATCTTGATCGTGTCGACGGCAGTCTTGATGTCGCCGTATCCGGTCAGTATGAGTACCTGCGCATCCGGTTGGTTTTCTTTGGCGAATTTTAAGACTTCTAACCCGTTTATCCGCGGCATCTTGAGGTCGAGCAGTATTACGTCGTACCGCTTCGCCTGGATCTTGTTGATGCCTACCGCGCCGTCGTTGGCTACGTCTACCGAGTATCCTACGTCGTCAAGCTGGAGCTTTAGAAGGTCCGATACGTTTTTTTCATCGTCGACGACAAGCGCATTCAGTATCTCGGCCATTCGTTCATTCAGACAGATCTATCATTTTTATGTTGCCGATATACGCCGTGACCTTGTCGCCCTTCAGGTCTCTGAGCTTCGCCACAACACCTTCGATCCGTTCAGTGTTTTCCTTCATGATGGCGAGGTAGCTCAAAATATCCGGCGGTATCTGTTTTCGTTGGAGGACATTGATCGCGAGCTTGAGTGCCGCGAGCGGGTTGTTCAACTCGTGCGAGATCGTCACGATGAGGCTCTTTATTCCGTCGATCCGCTCGCGCTGAGCGACCTTGTTCATCTCCGCTTCGGCCAGTTTCTCGCGGAGTCTTACGCGCTCGACGACGTTCAGAATGATGCTCGGAAGTATTGACGTGATCGCTTCTTCCTTCAACAGATAGTCCTCGACGTCGAGCTTCATAGCCTCGATCGCAATTTTGAAGTCTATAGCGTTCGTAAGGAATACGATGGGAATCCTGATACCTTTGTCTCGGATCATGCGAGTCGTCTCGAGCCCGTTCATTCCGGGGAGCTGGTAGTCGACCAGTATGATATCGAGGTTCTGGCTGTCCTGTAGAAACTTGAGCGCATCCTCACCGGTCTCGACCCAGACAAGGTTGAACTCCGCGTCTTTGTATGGTTTGAGGTACAGGCGCGCCAGTTTCGGTATATCCGGGTCGTCCTCGACCATCATTATGTTGAGCTCACGCTTTTCCATCGCAAAGAGTTTCCTTATGTCGGTAACAGAGTTTAAAGCTTCCATTCGATTAATCCAATCCTGTTTTTAAGTATATCAGTCCATGACCTTTCTCAAAAAGGCGGGTCTTTCACCCGGTTTGGGAGCGGGGGCTTCATCCGGCGCTTCCGCATCGTCGAGCTTGTTGAGGTGGATATTTATCCCGTTTCGCTCGAATGTCGGTTCGTCGAACGAACGCCAGTCCTTTATGCTCCACGACTGGTCTTTGGACTTCTCTTTGTCTTTAAGCGTAAACCTCTTCCGCGGGTCGGGAGTTGGATTAGGCATCGGCTGCGGACGTGAATTCAATCCTGCCGCGATGACCGTAACGATCACGTCTTTCTCCATCTTCTCATCTATTGACACGCCGACGATCACCTTGGTCTCCTCGTCACCGTTCTTCGCGACGCCACGGACCGTTTTGACGATCTCGTCGTATTCGTGCAGGCCGAAGCTTGTGCCTGCCGTAATGCTGACCAGGATTCCCTCGACCCGTTCGAGAGAAACTTCCTCAAGAAGAGGATTGGAAATGGCGGCCGATGCCGCTTCGGCAGCGCGCCTGTCGCCGCCCGCGATCCCGGTTCCGATTATCGCGTCGCCCCTGGAGGCAAGGACGGTTCTCACGTCAGCGAAATCGACATTGACGAACCCGGGTTTCGTTATGATTTCGGATATTCCGCGGATCGCGTCGTACAGCACGTCGTAAATCTTCTGCAGCGACGCCAGGTAGCCGGCGGACTTGTCGGATATAGTGAGCAGCTTCTCGTTCGGGATAACGATCAACGCGTCGACGTATTTCTTAAGCTCTTCGATTCCCGCGTCCGCGTTTCGCATCCGCTCCTTGGCCTCGTTCACAAATGGTTTTGTGACGACGGCTACAATGAGCGGGGCCTGCTCCTCCTGACCGTCCTTCTTCACCTCGTCGCGGTCTACGCCCTTCAGGATGCTGGCGACTATAGGAGCCGCTCCCGTGCCGGTTCCACCGCCCATCCCGGCGGTTATGAACACCATGTCGCTGTCTTTGAGCGCACGGTATATTTCCTCGCGCGCTTCGATGGCGGCACGCCTCCCGGTCTCGGGATTAGCGCCCGCCCCGAGCCCCCGGGTCGTGCTCTTGCCGATCTGGATCTTATTCGGCGCGACACTCCTCTCCAGGTCTTGCATATCGGTGTTCATCGAAATCAGATCGACACCGTGGATACCTCGCTTGGCGATGCTGTTTATGGCGTTCCCGCCGCATCCGCCAATGCCCACTACTCTTATCCGCGGGCCCTGTTTGTCTGTGTCTAGTTCGAACACGTTGTTATGCCTCCTTTTTAGACATTGTCGATATTTTTGTTAATAAACTTTTTCAGGAACTGCACTCCCTTTCCTATTCCGAACGGGTCGTGTTTCTGCGGTGACGAATTCTTTTCGTCCTTCCCGTTCTTCGGGGACGCTTTCCCGGTTTCCTCATCGCTCACCTGCGAACGCTCTGCAAATTCTATCGTCGACTTGCCCGCCCCGCGCTTTAGCCCGTACCGAACGAGTCCAACCACGGTAGCATAGATCGGGTTCTCGACCTCGCGCGCGAAACCGCCGTCGAATGTCTGCGGTATTCCAATCTTCGCCGGGACGCCGAGGACGTATTCGACGAGCTCCGGCATTCCTTTCAGCAGCGCGCCGCCCCCCGTCAGGACTATTCCCGCCGACAAGTGCCGCGAGTACCCGGAACGCTTGATCTCCATAGCCACGATGTCGAGCAACTCCTCAACGCGCGGCTGGATGATCTGCGCCAGCAGCTTCTTGTTGATCTCGATCGGCTTTCTTCCGCCGATCCCGGGAATAAGTATAGGCTCGTCGTCCACGACCTCGGACACCATCGCGTAGCCGTGGTTTACCTTCAGCTCTTCCGCCTGCTCGGGAAGAATTCCCAGCCCTTTGCGGATGTCCGTCGTTATGTGGTCTCCCGCGATGGGGATAACCGCCGTGTGGCGGATCGTCCGGTCTTCAAACACCGCGAGGTCGGTCGTGCCTCCCCCGATATCCAGCAGCGCGACGCCGACTTCCTTCTCGTCCTCCGTCAACACGGAGTAACTCGATGCGAGTGGCTGGAGCACGAGCTCTTGAACTTTCAGCCCGGCCCTCTCGACGCACTTGTGTATGTTCTGCGCCGCGGTGATGAGACCGGTCACGACATGCATCGAGGCTTCGACACGCACGCCCGCCATGCCGATCGGATCGTGCGTCACCGTCTGGCCGTCGATGATGAATTCCTGCGGGATGATATGAATGATTTCCCTGTCTCTCGAGAGATGCACCCGCTTCGCGTCTTCTATCAGCCGGTCGATATCGCTCTCGGTTATCTCATGCTCCGCGTTGCTGATGGTTATTATGCTGTTCGTCTTGAAACTGTCTATATGCTCGCCGGCAATTCCGACAATCGCGCTCTTTATCTTCGTACCGGGCTTCGATTCGGCAATCTGCACGGCTTCCTGTATCGACTTGACCGTCCTGTCGATGTTCGCCACGACGCCGCGGCTCATGCCGCCGGACTTGCTCGTCCCGATCCCCAGAACGTTCAGCTTGCCGTTCTGGTCACTTTCGACGACCAGCGCGCAGACTTTTGTGGTGCCGATATCGAGCGCCACTATCATATTATTGCTCATTTACACACCTTCAATTTTCTTTTCCTTCAGATCTCATCATCGCGATCTGCTTCTGAACGTTGTCCGACCCGGTACCGACCACAATCTGACCGTCGAATCTCAAATCAACGTAGCTGTAATCCGGATTGCCGTTGCCGGCAACCTCTGTCAAGAACTTCTGGAGATAGAGAAGTTTTCTTTCAAAGTCTTTATGCCCGATTATAACGGGAAGTGACGAAGCTGTCGTGTAGGCAACCAGGTTGTTCCCGTCGAGCCTTACTTCGGCAATATTTGCGCTAAGAGCCGAACCGTACTTCTGCGCGTCGCTTATGAAATTCACTCCCTGCATCAGGGTTCCCTTGGCGGTATCGCCGACCTGAAGCTGTCCCTCCACATTCGTGATGACCGGCATATTGTTCTTCCGTTTCATGGGAAGCGGAAGGATGATACCCCTGGCGTCGGCACAAAACATGGACGTCTGCGTTGCAACGAGGGCTATCGGATCGCGTTCCTGTACCGTGATGGTCACGTCGTACGGAAGAGCGCGCGCTACGACCGCCCGGTCGACAAACGGATTTCCCTCGACCCTTTGTTCGATTTTCAGCAGGCTCAGCTTGTAAAGAGGGCTGCCGTTCCGGACATCAGCGAGATCTTTGACCTCATCGCCTGTAAGAATATGCGTGTCATAGACCTCGACATTTTGGACCGTAAGCTGCTTCTTCCAGCTCTGGGACAGAAGAAAGAGTGCCGTCAGCGCGCTGACAACCAGTATAAGATTCAGATATGTCCGGTCGATTTTCAACATTTTCCTATTTCTTGCCCTTTGGATGGGATCTCTTTCCTTTTCCGGCGTATCCTTTGGACAGCAGACCAATAATCTCGTCGCCGTATTTCGAGATGTCGCCGGCGCCGAGAGTCACAACGATGTCGCCCGGTTTCAGGGTCTTCACCAGGAACTCGGGAAGTTGTTTCTTGTCCTGGACGTAATACGCTTCTTTGTGCCCGAATGACCTGGCGTCGTTCACTATGAGCTCGCCGGTGATTCCCTGTATCGGCTCTTCGCGGGCGGCATATACCTCCGTCACGATAAGGACATCCGCGTTGAGGAAGCTTCTGCCGAACTCGTCGTGAAAATCTCTCGTCCTCGAATAGAGGTGGGGTTGAAATACCGCGACCACCCTCTTCTGAGGCCAGCCCGACTTCAACGCCGACAGCGTGGCTTTCACCTCGGTCGGATGGTGCGCGTAGTCGTCGACCACCATCACCCCGTTAGTGTCGGCTTTTATTTCGAGGCGCCTGTAGACGCCCGTGAAAGATTCCACGGCCTTCTTGATCTCCCGGAAATCTATTCCGAGTTCGAGGCCGATGCCGACGGCCGCCATCGCGTTCTTTATGTTATGCAGACCGGGGACTTTCAACCTGATCTCTCCAAGATCTTTGCCGTGCCGCAGGAGATTGAACGTGCTCATGCTCTCATGGAACGAGATATTCACGGCCCGCAGGTCTGATTGCGCGTTGAGTCCGTATGTGACCACTTTCTTTCTTATGAGCGGAAGTATCTCCTGGATCGAAGGCTCGTCCAGGCACAGGATTACAAATCCGTAGAACGGGACCTTGTTCGCGAATTCCACGAACGCCCGTTTGATATCTTCGAGGTCGGTGTAGATATCGAGGTGCTCTCGCTCGAGCGTGGTTATCGCGGCTATTACAGGCGTAAGCTGGAGGAACGACCGGTCGAATTCATCCGCCTCGACGACGATATACTCGCCATGTCCAAGCCGCGCGTTGGTCCCGCCGAAACTCGAAAGCTTCCCTCCGACGATTACCGTCGGGTCGAGCCCGCCCTCCATTAGGACGAGGCTCGTCATGCTTGTCGTCGTCGTCTTGCCGTGCGTGCCGGCGATCGCGATGCCGTATTTCATCCGCATGAGTTCCGCGAGCATTTCTGCCCTGCGTATCACGGGAATTTTTTTCTCCGAAGCGGCGATAAGTTCCGGGTTGTCCTGGTGGACCGCCGACGAGTAGACGACGACATCCGCCTCGTCGAGATTCTTCGCCGCGTGACCTTTGTAGACTTTCGCTCCCAGCTTTGTCAGCCGTTCCGTTATCTCGCTCAACTGCCGGTCGGAACCCGACACCTCAAAACCCTGGTCGAGCAGTATCTCGGCTATGCCGCTCATGCCGATCCCGCCGATCCCGACCATATGTATTTTTCTCACGCTCTTAAACATGTCCGCTCTCCTTCACCCTTCGGGTTTCGGCGGGCGAGCCCACTTTCTGGCTGAGCTCTTTGAAAGCCTCCGTCATTCCCCTTTCGTCGTGGAAGTGGACAGGGTTGATCCGCACGGCCCGCATCTGGTTTTTCATTTTAAGTTTGATCACCCGGAAGCTGCCGCGAACCTTCATCCGTTTCGCCTTGCCGACGCGAACCCATTCGATCTCGGAAAGCTTTATCTCCTTGCTATCGAACCTGTTCTGAAGGATTATCGAATCGTCGGTGACGACGATGTCCCTCTGGTAGAGCATATTGAAGACAAGGACTATGACCGAGTACGCCAGGACCATTATGAAAGCGTAAACGATCGGGTCCTTGAAGACGAGCCTGAACTCGCTCTCGGCGAAAGTCCCTCGTACGACGGCATATATTATGAGCGCTATCGCGTAAACGGCGACCGATTGGTAGTAAAATTCGAATCTTCGTTTGAAATGTTTACGCATTTGTGGCGATCCTCAATACGGATTTGGCGATCACGTCCGCGGCGTCTTCATGTGACAGTGCGCGGATTTTCTCGCGCATTGCCGGGAGCCGCGACGCGTCGTCCAGGAGGGCGAGAAGTTCTTTCCGGAATTTTGCGTCCGCTTCGGATTCCAGCACCATGACAGCCGCTCCGCTCGCCACGAGCGAGCGCGCATTCTCCACCTGGTGATTCGCCGCCGCGAAAGGATAGGGGACGATGAGTGCGGGTAGGTTGAAGTAGATAAGTTCAGCGACAGTGGTTGCGCCGCCCCTGCAGACAGCTATGTCAGCCGCCGCGTAGGCGTAATCCATTCGCTCCACAAATTTCTCAACCCGGATATAATCCGGATGATTTTTTTGGCTCTCGTTGATTCTCTCGTAATCAACCGAGCCTGTCTGCCATATCAACTGGTATTTGCGGCTTATTAACTCGTCAACGACTTTTGATACTGCACTGTTGAGTTTTACCGCTCCCAAACTGCCGCCGGTAACAAGGAGTGTTCTTCTCTCAGCGCGAAGGCCGAAGAAGCTCAGCGCTTCCTCTCGCTTCACTCTCGGCATTTTTCTGACCGGGCTTCCCGTCAGGTACAAACTGCGGCGCACACGAAAATACCTTCTCGATGACTCAAATGCAATGTGGGTCTCGCGCGCGAACGGCGCGAACAACCTCGTCATCGCTCCGGGATAACTGTTGTGCTCCTGTAAAACGATCGGCGTCCTCGTCATCACCGCCGCCGCACACACCGGTCCCGACACATAGCCGCCCGTGCCGACCACGACGTGCGGTCTGTACGTCAGCAGCAGCTTCAGCGACTGCATCACCGACACCACGATCTTCAACGGCAGCAGGAAGTTCGAGAACCTGAACTTCCTCGAGAAACCGCCGATCCATATCGCGCGGAACTTGTAGCCGAGCTGCGGTACGATGCGCGCCTCGATCTTATTTTTCGTTCCGACAAACATAACGTCGACGTCTTTCGTTGTCATCAGCCTTTCCGCTATTGCGACAGCGGGAAACACGTGACCGCCGGTTCCACCGCCCGCGAACACTATACGTATCATCAGCTGTATATCCTCCCAACGACAGGTTCACTACTCCTCACCTTAAGCTTCTTCGACTGTTTTGGTTGGACGGGAACCGCCTGTGTCTCCTGCAAATCCGGAACCTGTTTTGAAACATTGAGCAAAATCCCGACGGCGAACGAGTTGATTATCATGGCGGTTCCGCCGTAGCTGACAAACGGCATCGGCAACCCGGTTGTTGGGAATAGCCCGATCGCGACGCCTGCGTTCACAAACGCGTAGAAACAAATCGCGCTCGTGATCCCGGTGGCGAGAAGGTAACCGAACCTGTCCGGCGCCCTTTTCGCGATTGCCGTCCCACGGAACGCGATGAAGAGAAACATTAACAGGACCAACACTGATCCCCACAAGCCATACTCCTCGCCGATTATCGAATAGATGAAATCGCCGTACGACTCAGGAAGGAAAAGATTCCTCTGCCTGCTATTGCCCGGGCCGACTCCGAATATCCCGCCGTTGCCGAAGCCGATTATCGATTGGCGCACCTGGTAATTCCCGGCACCGTGATGCATCCACATCTCGATCCTGTGAACCCGGTAGGACTCAAAGACGAGAACCACCGCGCCGATGGCCAGGGCGGCGCCCAAAAGCGCCGCAAAATGCGTCTTTCGGACGCCTCCTGCCAGAAACATCACGCCCACCACCGCCAAAATCATCAAAGCTGTGCTGAAATTTGGCTGCAGGACGATCAGTCCCGCTATGACGGCCGTGGCAACAATGGGGGTCGTCAAATTCCTGTAATCGTGCAATTTTTCGGCATTTTGCGCGAGATATGCCGCGGTGAAGAAGAGAATCGCGATCCTGGCAATCTCAGAAGGCTCAAAGCTGAAGATTCCGAGATGTATCCACCTTGCAGCTCCCTTTATAATCACCCGCTGCCCTATCGCCACCAGGAGCAGAAATGCCGAAATGACCACCAGGTGAAAGGCGTATTTTTCATATTTGTGGTAATCAAATTTCGCCACGACAAAGATCAGTACCATCCCGATCAGTACTTTGAAGAGATGACTCCGCAGGAGGTAAGCCGGGTTCTGGAATTTCAGTTCCGACCAGAAGGCGCTCGCGCTGTAGACGACGACGAGGCTCATGAACATCAGCGAAAGAACCGCGAAGAGGAACCACTTGTCCGCCGGCTTGACGGTCTTCTTGCCGGTATCGGTAATTTCCGGTCCCTGGTTCTGAGTATTTGCGATTGTGTGCCTCACAGCTCCATCACCAGTCTTTTGAATTCTCTTCCTCTATGTTCGTAATCCTGGAACATGTCGAAGCTTGCGCATGCCGGTGAGAGGAGTACCACGTCGCCCTTCTTTGCTTCGCGCCGGGCTTTTGCGACCGCGTCTTCCATCGACGCCGCCATTATGCATCTTGTCTTGTCGGCAAACTCCTTCTGCATCTTCGGGGCCGCCAATCCGATCAGTATCATGGCCCGCACTTTCTTCTTCACGGGCTCGAAGAGCGGGGAATAGTCGTTGCCTTTGTCTTTTCCGCCGGCTATCAGGACGATCGGCGATTCATAACTTCCGAGCGCGTACCAGACCGCGTCTACATTGGTCGCCTTGGAATCGTTGATGTACTTCACTCCGGCCAGCTCCCGCACTGGCTCGAGGCGATGCTCAACGCCCGGGAATTCACGAAGCGTGTCGGCGATGACTTCAGACGGTACTCCAAGGGCCCTCGCCGCCAAAGCGGACGCGATCGAGTTATACAGGTTGTGCACTCCACGTATCCTGATCTCCTTCGAGTCTATCAGGTGAACGGGCTCGCCGTTCTCGACAAGGTATACTTTCCCGTTCTCCTCGAATCCACCGCATTCGATTCTCTCTTTGACGCTGAACGGCTTCCGGATGGTTTGCAGATCCCGGCAGTGCTTATCGACAGCGTCATCGTCGTGGCTGTACACCGACGTGTCGTCAGCCGACTGGTTCATGAAAATTCTGAACTTGGAATTCATGTACGCCTGGTAATTCTCGTACCTGTCGAGATGGTCCGGAGTAATGTTGAGCAGGACCGCGACCTTCGGCTTGAAAGTGTCCACATGGTCCAGCTGGAAGCTTGACACTTCGAGAACGGCGACCGCATCTTCATCCATTTCGGCCACGTAATCCGAGATCGGATAGCCGATGTTGCCCGCGACGACCGTCTTGCGGCCGGACTTCTCGAATATCTTTCCAATCAGTGTCGTCGTGGTTGTCTTCCCATTGGAGCCTGTGATGGCGACGATCGGGGCGCGGCAGAACCACGAAGCGACTTCGACTTCGCTGTAGACGTTCAGTCCGACCTTCATCGCATGCTGGACCAGGTTGAGATTTGACGGCACGCCGGGGCTTACCACCATGAAATCCGCGTCGAACAGCCTGTCGGAATGCGATCCGAATTCGTATTCAACACCGATTCCGTCGAGAAGCTGCATCTGCTGGGCCGCCTCTTCCCGGGGTTTCTTGTCGCTCACAAAAACGCCAGCCCCCTGGGCCTTCAGGAGTTTGGCGACCGCAATACCGCTCCTCGCGGCTCCGAGAACCGACACACTCGCGGACTTTATTTTTTCGGGTTTGCCCAACTTATCTCACCTTGAACGTCGTTAAACTCAAAATCGCGAGGAGAATCCCCACGATATAAAATCTTGTCACTATTTTCGGCTCCGATACGCCGCCGAGTTCGAAGTGGTGATGCAACGGCGCCATTTTGAAAATGCGCCTTCCTTCTCCGTACTTCTTCTTCGTGTACCTGAAATAGAGTACCTGGAGTATCACCGAGATCTCCTCGGCGACGAAGATCCCGCCGATAATCGGAAGAACCAATTCCTTCTTGATCATTATGGATATCCCCGCGATCGCTCCTCCGAGCGCGAGCGAGCCGGTGTCGCCCATGAAGACCTGTGCCGGATAGGTGTTGTACCAGAGGAACCCAAGCGACGCGCCCACGAGCGCGAAGCAATAGACCGTTAGCTCCCCCGAGCCGCGCAGGTAAATAATATTCAAATACCGGCTAAATTCGATGTTCCCGGACACGTAACACATCAGCGCCAGCGTCAGTGCGGTGATGCCAACCGTCCCGATCGCGAGCCCGTCCAGCCCGTCCGTCAGGTTCACCGCGTTCGACGTGGCAGTGATAATGAAGATCACTACCGGTATATAGAAGTACCCGTAATCGAAATTCAGATTCTTGAAGAAAGGTACCGTCGTTATTGAATTGAATGGGTGAAGCTGGGGAGAAAAATATAACGCCGCTCCCACGAGAAGGCCTATAGTAATCTGCCCGATCAGCTTGTACCTGGCGATCAACCCCTTGCGTTTCTTCTTCACAACCTTCATATAGTCGTCCGTGAAGCCCAGGACGCCGAGCCAGAATGTTATGAGCAGGATAAGAAGCACGTATGGGTTGGTCAGATCACCCCAGAGCAAAAGCGGCACGATTACGGAGCCGAGGATAATGATTCCTCCCATCGTCGGCGTCCCGGCCTTCGACAGATGGGATTTCGGTCCCTCCACCTTCGCCTGTTCACCGATCTGGTGCTTGTGCAGCTTCTTAATTACCATCGGCCCGATGACGAAGCTGATAAACAGCGCGGTCAGCGCCGCGAGCGCGGACCGGAAGGTGATATACTTGAAGACGCCGAAGCCCGGCGGATGAAATTGTCTCTCAAGCAGGTCAAATAAATAATACAGCATTACCGCGCCCTCCCGGATTCAAGTCCGTTCATCAGAGCCTCGACTACTTCTTCCATTTTCATCCCGCGCGAACCCTTCACCATTACTACATCGCCGGATGAAACAATCTGAAGAAGCTTCCCGGAGAGTTGACGCTTGTCGGAGAAAGATTCGGTTTCCACTTTTCGGTCCGCGGCGCCGGCAATCTCGCGCGCCATCTTTCCGAACGTAAGAAGATAATCAACCTTTTCCCTGGCAGCTGCTTGACCGACTTTCTGATGTTCACGCTTCGACGCCCCCCCGAGCTCGAGCATGTCCGCCAATACGGCGATTCTCTTTCCGTTCGATCGCACCATCGACATCCACTTGAGCGCCGCGATCGCAGACTCCGGATTGGAATTATATGTGTCGTTGAGAATCGTGACGCCGGCTTTCCTGAATACCTGCATTCTTTTCTCATAAGACCTGATGGTCTCGAGCGCCCGCTTCACGTCCGCGTGGCCGACGCCGTTACGGAATCCAACCGCGGCGGCTGCGAGCGCGTTCATCGCGTTGTGGATTCCGGGGACTTTCAGATGAACAAGCTCTGTCCTCCCTTCGAATTTTATTTCGAACAGGGCGCAGCCTCTCGAATCGAATCCGAATAAACGCCCGGACAGGTTTCTACGTGGTCCGGATTGAAAGCCGTACGTAAACCTGTGCTTCGTCGACCCGGATAGACCTAATAGACGCTTATCGTCCAGATTGACGAATGCCGTTCCGTTCGTCTTTGCCAGGTATTTGAAGAGCTTTCCCTCTTCTTTTCCGACACCGGATAGACTTTTGAAAAACTCGAGGTGCTCGTTGCCTATGTTGGTGATCAGTCCGGCGTTTGGCTCCAGTATTTCGCACAGGCGTTCGATCTCGCCGAAATGATTCGTGCCGATCTCGACCACCGCCGCCTCATGCGATTTCTTGAAATTGAGTATCGTAAGCGGGACGCCGATCTGGTTATTGTGATTCCCGGTAGTCTTTGCGACTTTATATTTCCTCGACAGCACTCCGGCAACCATTTCTTTGGTCGTCGTTTTGCCGTTCGAGCCGCCGACCGCGACGAGGGGTATGTCAAATTTCCTCCGGTAAATCCGGGCAAGCTCTCCAAGCGCCCGTGTCGTGTCGTCAACCACGACAAGCGGCTGTGGGACAGCATTCCTGAGCGACCGGTGCCACTTCCTGTCGACCACGGCGCAGACGGCCCCGTTCCCGATCGCATCGGAAACGTACGAGTGCCCGTCAAACCTTTCACCCCTCAATGCGAAGAATATCTGTCCGCGCGAAACACTGCGGGAATCGGTCGACACTCCGCGTGCGTTCCTGAAATTCAGGTTCATTAAGGCCACGCCTTTGATACCGCGTATGTCGTCAATCGTTATCAACTCTTCAAACCCAGCGCTTTCTCGACTTCTTCGCGATCGTCGAAATGGATTTTTACGTCTCTCACAACCTGGTAGTCCTCGTGTCCCTTCCCAGCAAGAACGACTATATCGTCCGGCCGGGCTCTTTTCAGGCTCTCCTGAATTGCCTCGTGCCTGTCGACGATCTTAATAACTCTGTCGCTTTCTTTGGTCGTGCCGGCAAGGACCTCATCCGCGATTGCTTCCGGATCTTCGAAACGCGGATTGTCGGATGTCACTATCGTAAAGTCGCTCAGCTCTTCGGATATTCTCCCCATCTTGGGGCGCTTCGTCCGGTCGCGGTTTCCTCCGCAGCCGAAGACCGAGATGAGTCTCCCCCCTTTGTCGGCGGCAGTCAGTATATCTCTGGCGGCCTGAAGTGTCTTCTGGAGAGAGTCCGGGCTGTGGGCGTAGTCGACCACGACGACAAACCCTTTTCCCGAATCGATCCGCTCGAAGCGTCCCTTCACATTTTCGACCCCAGCCAGTGCCTTCGCGGCGAGCGACGGGCTGTAGCCGAGACTTACAGCAGCTGCAAACGCGCCGGTAAGATTGTAAGCGTTGAATTTTCCGACCAGTTTGGAGTCAATGGCGAAATTCCTCCCGTCATTACGAATCGTAATGGCGGTTCCCGCCGCGCTGAATTCCGACTCGACTATACGGAAATCAGCTGCCGGATCGAATCCGTATAATGCTTTTCTCGCGCGCGTGTCGGCAATTATTCGTTTGCCGTAGCTGTCGTCTATGTTCACGACCGCAAAGCTTTCCGGCCGGAGGTTGTCGAACAGTATCTTCTTCGCCTTGAAATATTCCTCCATCGTTTGGTGGAAGTCGAGATGGTCCTGCGTGAGGTTCGTGAACAGGGCTGCCTTGAAAGGTATGCCGTAAACCCGATCCATGACGAGTGAGTGCGAAGATACTTCCATTACTGCGCAGGTCGCTTCGCGCTCGATCGATGAAGCCATCAGCCTGTGGAGGTCGAACGATTCCGGAGTTGTGTTGCTTGCGGCTTCGATGACCTTGTCGTTGAACATGTAGTCGATAGTACCGACCAGAAGGACTTTCTCGCCGGCAGATTGCAGGACCGCCTTGATAAGGTACGTGCTCGTCGTCTTTCCGTTCGTGCCGGTTATGCCGACGATCTTGAGGCGTTCGGCGGGATGCTTGTAGAAATTGGCGGAGATAAGCGCAAGAGCGCGGCGGGTACTGGGGACAAGTAGTTTAGTGGTGTGGTGAGAGAGGAAGTAGTCGTCATTGACGATACTATTGTCCTCGACCGCGACCGCGCTCGCGCCGCTACCTACGGCATCTACGATGAAGCGATGCCCGTCAAACTGAGCTCCTCTGAGCGCGATGAACAGCGAACCCTCCTTAACCTTGCGGGAGTCATACACGATTTCGGTAATCTCTCTGTCCACGTCACCGACGACTTCCGTTACCGAAACGTTTTTGATGAGTTCGCCAAGCATCATTTAGTAGAGCCCTGATACGTTGAAATCTTTGTTTTCACAGTTGATGATTACGGTTACATTCCTGCTGACCGGCTGTCCTGCTTTCGGGGACTGTCCGACAATCTTCCCGCTGCCGACGACATGAAAAGGAATTCCGGCAGACATGAGAAAACTTGTCGCGTTCCTTACACTCGCGCCCGTGAAGTTGGGCATCCTGCTGACATGGCTCGCGTCGGTGACCTTCAACTGCACCGTCGAACCTTTGGCAACTACCGTCCCGGCAGACGGCGTTTCGGAGAGTACTATGAAGTTGCTGTGGTCGGACGCCGATGCGTCGAGCCCGAAGTTACTGAGTATAGCCGCCGCGGAAGCATAATCGAGAAACGAAACATCAGGCACCCGCACGCCGCCGGCGCTGCCCGCATTGACATCGGCCGCCGGGGCATACGCGGCAGGCTTCGAATTTGTCTTCTCATGTTTACCGGTATTGGAGACCATCCTGATGTCGCTGTTCGTGAGGTTGGTTGTCCTCCGCTGCATAATGCCGTAGATGCGTTCCGCAATTCTCTTGAAAATTGGAGCCGCCACCGCACCGCCTGTGTATCCCTTCATCGGTGAGTCTATCATTATGTAGCCGACGATCTGCGGGTTGGGGACCGGAAAGAATGCCGCGAAAGACGCGTGATAATATTTCTTGGAATATTGCCCGTCAACGAGCTTCTGCGCCGTGCCCGTCTTGCCCGCGATGAGAAGATTGCTCATCTTGGCTTCTTCGCCGGTTCCATTTTCGACGACGTCGATGAAGAGTCCTGTAAGCGTATGCGCGACATCCGGAGTCACGACCCGGCGGATCTTCATGGGCGTGTTCTGGAAAACTACGTCGCCGTTGGGATCGGTGATCTTGTCGACAACATAAGGCTTCATCAGTGTACCGCCGTTGGCAATCGCGGCGTACGCCTGCGCCATCTGTAGAGTCGTGACGAGAACGCCATAGCCGAACGACATGAAAGGCAGCGAGACTTTCGACCACTCATAAGGTTTATCCAGCTCACCGGGGACTTCGCCGGGGAGTTCTATCCCGGTCGGCGCGCCGAAGCCGAAGTCTCTTGCATATCTGTAGAATTTATCGTCACCGATTTTTCGGCCTACTTTTGAGAAAGCGATGTTGCTCGACAACTCGACAGCGCGCCTGAACGTTATCCAGCCGGCGCGTTCAAAATCCTGAATGACCCTCCCGTACAAAGTGTACCGCCCGTCCTCCGCGAATATCATGTCGTTGGGTTGCTCTATCCCCTCCTCAAGCGCGGCGGAGGCAGTGACGATCTTGAACGTCGAGCCGGGCTCGAAGACGTCCGTTATTGCCCTGTCCCTCGAATCGGCGTAACTGTATTTGTCGTATTCCGCCGGATTGAACGACGGGTAATTCGCCATCGCGAGTATCGCGCCGTTATTGGGATCCATGAAGACCGCCGTACCGGCCGCCGCGCCGGTGCGCTGGATTCCCGCGGTGAGCTCCTGCTCGACGATCTGCTCTATGTTCATATCGAGAGTGAGCTGGATGTTGCACCCCGGCACCGGGGGAACCTTCGGATAGTCAACCGAAGGCATCTTCCTTCCAAGGCCGTCGCGCTGCATTATCTCGTAGCCGTTCGTGCCGGCGAGAAGGGAGTCAAATTCCAGCTCCACTCCGCTGGCCCCTTTTCCGTCGACGTTCGTGAAACCGAGTATCTGCCCCGCGGAAGAGCCGTAAGGATAGAGCCTCTGTTGCTCCTGGAGACGTATCAGACCGTATATCTTGAAATCCTGGAGGGCAGCTGACTGGGCGGGATTAACATCGCGCGCGAGCCAGACAAACCGGGCTTTCGAGTCGAGCTTGTTGGCGAAATAAGAGACGGGCAAATTGAAAACCACAGCGAATTTCTGCGCGATTTGCGACTTTTCTGCCGGGCTGAGAAGCCGAGGATCGGCCGCGTAGGAATAGCCGTAACTGTTCGAGACAATCAGACTGCCGTTCCGATCGAAAATCATTCCGCGGTTAGCATGGAGAACAACGCGGCTTTCATACTGGTCTTGCGCAACCCTGTGATAGTAGAAGCCTCTTACTCCCTGGATGATGACCAGCTTCGCGGCGACCGCGACAAATATCAGAGCGAATACGGCACGCAGGAAATTTATCCTGCCTGAGTAATTCACTCTCGAGCGCTTTTCGGGCGGATTATTTTGTTGTGTCTCTCGCATCCTGCTCTTCGGCTTCCTGCAACTTATCCCTGTCGATCTGTATCTGTTCCAATGTCTGGCTGCTGTAAACCAGGCCGAGTTTCTCGGAGGCGATCCTGGTTATTCTTTCCGCACTCGATAGTCTTCTCAATTCCGCCTGGAGAGAATCGTTCTGAAACCTGACCCGCGCGTAAGTCGAATCGAGCGAGCCTATGTCTCCCACAAGGGCGTCGACCGTCACGCTGTTGTTCACGATTAACAGAAGTATGCAGACGACTCCCCCCAGAACGATTATGAACTTAGAAACGGAGAGCGATGCACCCTTCGTCGGTTTTTTCGGCTCGACGGGTTGTTTCGCCTCTTCGCTCATATGATCTTCTCCGCGACTCTGAGCTTCGCGCTTCGTGCCCTCCGGTTGGTTCTGATCTCGCTCTCGCCCGGCACGATCGGTTTACGCGTGAGTATCTTAACCCGCGCGGTTTTGCCGCACGTACAGATGATGGCTTCGGGCGGACAAACGCATGTTGCCGCCTCGTATCTGAATTTCTCTTTCACGATCCTGTCTTCGAGCGAGTGATATGATATCACGGCGACCCTCCCGCCGCGGGACAACAGATCGATTGCAGCGTCGAGGCCGGATGACAGTGAATCGAGTTCCTTGTTGACCTCGATCCTGAGAGCCTGGAAAATCCTGGAGAGAGTGTTTGCCGATTTTCCGCACACACGGGAGACGACATCTGCGAGCTGGGCGGTCGTCTCGATTTTTTTCATTCCTCTGGACTTCACGACTGCCCTGGCGAGGGCGCGGGAGCGGGGCTCCTCACCGTACCGGAAAAACACGTTTGCAAGCTCTTCCGCTTCGTACCGGTTGATTATTTCGTAGGCAGAGGTATCCAGCGTCTTGTCGAGCCTCATGTCCAGTCTCTTGTCACGCCTGTAGCTGAACCCTTCTTCGTTGTCTATCTGATAAGAGGAAACGCCGAGATCGAAGAGAAAACCGGTGAAAGGCTCGCGTCTGTTTTCTTCGCCGAGTTCCCCCATATATGAAAAATTTTTACGGATGAATGTCAGGCGCCCATCCTGGGAAGAGAGTTCCTCGGCGATACGGCGCGAGTTATCGTCGACGTCAAAAGCTATTACCCGTCCGGCCGGCGCGAGCCTCGAGAGAATTTCTCGCGTGTGTCCGCCCCCGCCGAAGGTCGCGTCTACATATGTGCCCTTCGAGTCGGTAACCAAGAAATCAATACTCTCCTTTAGCAGTACGGGTTCGTGATAAACAGGCATTATTTGTTGACATTAAAGGCCATGATCTGTTCCACTACGGAGGCATAGTTCTCAGGCTGCGAGTTCAAATATTCATTAAAGGTCTTGGGATTCCAGATCTCGATTCTCTCGAGGGCGCCGATTATGACGACCTCTTTTTCGATCTCCGCGAATTCGAGCAAATTCTTGGGAATTGTGATGCGTGATTGTGAGTCCAGAGGGAATTCTTCCGAAGCCCACATGAGGAGGGTTCTGATGAAGTATCTGTGCTTCTCCAGAAATTGGTTGAGGGAGCGGAGCTTCTCTTCGAGTCGCCGCCATTCATCGAGGGGGTAAACGTAAAGGCATTTTTCGACGCCACGAGTCACGACAAAAGTGTCATGCGCTTCCGAAGAGAGGCTTTTTCGCAGCTTCGCGGGGATGCTAAGCCTTCCCTTGGAGTCTAAAACGTATTCGTAGCGTCCTTTGAACGACGACATCTTCCTCTAAACTTCTCCGAAAACCATTCGGACACATTTTTTTAGCAAACACTGGGAAGAGCAGGAAACTTCCCCACTTTTCCCCACCACGTTGGAAATTTAACCAACCGGCTCCAAAAGTCAAGCAATATTTTTACCCTTTTTCCCCACCTGACAAATCCCCGAATTTCCACCAAATTTTACGCTCTTTTTCACATACAATGCCGTTATAATCTCTGTAGTAAACAGAACAAACAAAAGTTTGGGTTAATTCTTGACAGCTAAACTTGTGTTGTGTAATTTACTTTGAGATGGCAAGAGGGTTAACTAAACGGCAAGGCGAAGCGCTTGAATTCATCAGGCGTTACATGAAAGATCACTCAAAACCGCCCACATTCCGTGAACTCGGTGGGCAGATGGGAATTAGCTCTACCAGGGCGGTCAGCGACCTCCTTAAAGCGCTGGAAAGAAAGGGGTATATCGAGAGAGAACCCGGCCGCTCACGCGGCATCAACTTGCCCAGAACTGAACTTAATAACCCCGACCTTCCTCCTTCAGTCCGAACAATCCCCGTCGTATCAAGAATCGAATCACGGGAGATTATTTTCTCGAATATCGTCGATGTCCTTCACTTTGACTCAAAACTCCTCCCCGATGGAGAATTATTTGCCGTCAAAGTCTCCGACGATGCGATGAACTTCGTAGGATTGTTTAAGGGAGATTACGTCGTCTGCAGACGCGTCCCGCAGCCGGACCAGAACTCCCTCGTCCTCGGAAGCGCGGCAGGCGTGCTGATTGTCAGGTTCTACGAACTCGCGAACGAAAAAGTCCACCTCAAACCCTCGAACAAGTCCTACCAGATCCTCAGCTTCCCTCCCGACGACAGGCAGTTCTTCGTCGCCGGTGAAGTCGTGCTGATATTCAGAAAAACAAAGTAAACGCTTTACCCTCCCTGCCATTAACGAGGTTTCAGACTCTGAAGACTTGCGCGCACTTCAGGGAGATTCTCAGCGCTCGCCAGCACCAGAAGCGTGTCTCCTTCCTGCAGCACGGTACCGCCGCTCGGAACGATGTATTCGTCGTCTCTCCCGATCAGCACAACAAGGGTATCCTGCGGCAGGCCGAGTTCGACGATCGATTTCCCAATCACCGCAGAGTTGTAAGGCACGATAAAATCGACGAGGTCCGCGTTGATTCCCTCCATGGGAGCAAACTCTATCGGGTGCCGCTGTCTGATTTTCATCGGGGCATCCACCTTGAGAAGCTTCGCTGCAAAAGGGACCGACCATCCCTGCAGCAATGCTGAAGTAAGCACTATGAAGAAGACGAGATTGAAGAGCATCCTCGCACCCGGGAGTCCTGCGATCAACGGAAACGTCGCAAGCACGATTGGAACCGCTCCTCTTAAGCCGACCCATGAGACGAATGCCTTCTCATGCCAACCCATTTCGGAAAGACTCATCGTGAGGAAGACGCCAAGCGGACGGGCGGCAAACATCAAGAAAATAGATACTAAAAGCCCAACTCCCACCACAGAGGTCAACTGAGACGGATACACCAGCAACCCCAGTGTCAGAAACATCCCTATCTGGCTGAGCCAGGCGAAACCGTCGAAGAACCTCAACAGGCTCTTCTTCTGGACGAATTCGCTGTTACCTGCCACAAGACCCGCCACGTAAACGGCGAGGAACCCGCTTCCTCCGACGAGTGCCGTCGCTCCGTATGCAAACGCCACAAACGCAAGGACCATTACAGGGTACAGACCCTCAAACCATATCTTCAGCCGGTTCAGAGCAATTACCATCAAGTTCCCGATGATGAGCCCGAACAACAAACCGATTCCCATCTGAATGAAGAACAGCGAAACGATCCCGAGAGGCGAACCGCGGCCCGACATAATTAGCTGAATGGTTCCGATGGTGAGGAAGACGGCCATCGGGTCGTTGCTCCCCGATTCAAGTTCAAGCAACGGACGGATGTGCCCTTTCAAGCTGATCTTCTTCGATCTGAGAACCGCGAACACCGCGGCGGCATCGGTCGAAGAGACGACGGCGCCGAGGAGAAATCCGTCCAGGAGCGAGTAACCGAGAAGGCGAGACACAAATAGCCCGACGGCGAAGGCCGTCAAGAACACACCCGCCGTAGAAAGCCCCGCTGCCTGCCAGAAAACCGGGCGGACCTGGGACCATTTTGTATCCAGACCTCCTGCAAAAAGTATGAAGATGAGCGCGACGATACCGATCGATTGCGCGACCTGCGCATTGTCGAAGTAGATTCCGCCTATCCCCTCCGAGCCGGCGAGCATCCCAATGACCATGAAAAGGATGAGCACGGGCAGACCGAGGCTATCCGACACCTTCGCTATGAAGACGCTTAACAGGACAAGAATTGAGCCGATAAGAAGGAAATACTCAATCGGTATTGACTGCGCCAATTGCATGTTCTCACCTTAACCGACTCGGACGATTCTTGCGAATAGTTATTCGGATCAAAGACGAAATGAGGGTACGACGGTGGTCCGCGCCACGGCGTAACGATCGCAGCCCTTATGTCGTCCAAATTTAACTTAAGGGCATCCGCTCAACCATGCAAATTCAATGGGCGTAGCCAGCCGATTCGCGGAATAAAAAATCCGGCAAGACCTCGACCATCGAATCTTGCCGGACGTTTCAAGCCGCTATTTCGGTCAACGGTATACTATTCCGCTTTTCCGAACTCCCTTATATCAGCCGGAGCTTCTCCGGCCGGAGCACGCTTAGTTTGCGATTGGACCATGATTCTTATGTGTTCGACAACATCCGGATTTGCAAGGGTAGTCACATCGCCGACCGGCATGCTGTTCGAGACGGCGGCGAGCACCCTTCTCATGATCTTTCCGGAACGAGTCTTCGGCATGTCTTCGGCGACCCATACGTGCGACGGCCTGGCTATCTTTCCGATTATGTTTTCTATCGCGGCGATAACTTTCTTCTGGACCTCGCCGTGGTCCATCGAGACGCCCGGCTTAAGAGCTATGTAGACTTCGGGTACTCTTCCCTTTACCGGATCGACTACCGGGACGACCGCTGCTTCCGCCACTTCGGGAATAGTGAGACAAGCCGACTCCAGCTCCTTTGTCCCGAGCCTGTGGCCCGCAACGTTGATCACGTCGTCGACGCGTCCCAGAATCCTGATGTATCCGTCCGCGGCATACAGCGCCCCGTCGCCGGCAAAGTACGGCCAGTCTTTCCAGTCCTTGCTCTTCGTGTTCTTGCAGTACTTCGAGTAATATGTCTTCACATACCGATCCGGATCACCCCAGATAGTCTGCATTATCCCGGGCCACGGGTTTCTGATGCATATGTTCCCGGCCTTCTTCGCTCCCGGTGGAAGTTCACCTGCGTTCTCGTCGAATATCACCGGGTAAATTCCCGGCACGCCCGGACCCGCGCTTCCCGGTTTCATGGGATCCAACGCCGGCTTCGTGCTGCAGAGAAATCCGCCCGTCTCCGTCTGCCACCAGGTGTCGACAATCGATGCCTCTTTTTTCCCGACCTCATCGTAGTACCATCTCCACACGTCGGGCTCGATAGGTTCGCCAACGGTGACCATGAGTTTAAAATGGAAATTGTATTTCTTCGGCAGATCCGGACCGACCTTCCTAAGCTGGCGTATAGATGTGGGAGCGGTGTGAAAGATGTTCACGTCAAGCTGTTCGGCTATCCTCCACGGCCTTCCCGCATCCGGGTATGTAGGCACGCCTTCATAAATGACGTTCGTCGTCCCGAGGGCAAGAGGCCCGTAAACTATGTATGAGTGTCCGGTGATCCATCCGATGTCTGCCATGCACCAGTAGATGTCCTCGGGATGGATATCAAGTATGTTCTTCGCGGTTCCGGCCGCATACGCGAGATAGCCACCGGTGCTGTGCTGTATCCCCTTCGGCTTACCTGTAGTGCCGCTCGTATACATGAGGAACAACGGGTCTTCGGCCGCGACAGGGACCGGATCGACTCTCTTTCCTCTGAACTCCTTGAGGATGTCATCCACGAAATAATCCCTCCCCTTCACCATCGGCGTCTCGGAGAGGTACTTGCCGGGATACCGCCGCCATACAAGAACCTTGTCTACTTCCGCTCCTAGCTCCTTCGCGCGAGCGACCGCCACATCGGACTTCTCCTTGTGATCCTGGACCTTGCCGTTCCTGTAGTACCCATCGGAAGTAATCAGAACCTTGCTGCCGCTATCCGCGATCCTGTCGCCGCAGGCGGACCCGCTGAACCCGCCGAACACGACGGAGTGGATGACTCCCAACCGCGCGCAAGCCAGCATCGTGACGGGAAGGTCCGGAACCATGGGCATGTGGATCGTTACTCTGTCTCCTTTTTTTAAACCGGCAAAGTCACGGAGAAGCGCGGCGGTTTCATTAACCCTCACGTACAATTCCTGATATGTGATAACCGTATGAGGCTCCTCTTCGAGCTCGGGAACAAAAATGATCGCGGCTTTCCCCTTGCTCTTCGTGAGATGTCTGTCGACACAGTTGTAACTGACATTCAGGAGCCCTCCGGCAAACCATTTCCAGAAAGGCGGATTGCTTGTGTCGAGCGTGGTGTGCCAGTATTTGTACCAGTCGAGCAGATCCGCGTATTCCTTAAAACACTCGGGGAAATTGTCGATACCGAATCTCTGGGTTACTTCGGCGTCGACTAGGTTGGCATGAGCGATGAATTTGGGAGTGGGTTGATAGTACCCCTCCTCTTTCCAGTGAGCGGCGATCTGGGCTTCGTTGACCTCAAGTGAATTACTTTTGGCGTCCGCCATGGTTCTTACCTCCTTATAAATGTGCCGTTAGGCGATAGAAGACTCCTGTCCGGATTGACATAAACCCTGCGTGCATCACCCGGACGCCTTACATACATTTAAACCTATTTATTCTCGATAAAGTTTTCAAGAGTCGGAGAATAAATACCCCGGAAGAGCCCGAAATCAGGCCAAATAGCCCGCTGTTTTCCATCGAGCCTCGAAATAAAAAACCTATCGAAGGAATAGTCTATGAGAATCCCCTCGGCTTCGAACAACGGCGCTCCCGGACACGATGAACACGCTGGGCTGGCAGGACTTTCATGGTGGATCATTCAGAACTAAATTGCAGTTAGAAAGGGCAGTATTATGTTCAGAATCATTAGGGAATGGCACGAGTATCACGAGCATGTACTGTTGCGTGACGGATCGGGTATAACGCTTCGGCTCGCGACACCGGAGGACGCCGGTTCCGTCGAGAGCCTTATAACCAGCGTCTCCGAAGAAAGCCGATACTTCCGCTTCATGGCGGGAGTCAACTACGTATCAAGATCGGTCATCGACGCTATGTGCGTGAACAACCCGGCCGACAGCGCCAGCCTTCTTGCTGTTCTCGGTGGGGACGCGAACGGCAAAATAATAGGCATCGGCAATTACGTGAGCCTGGCCGTGAGAAACGCCGCGGAAGTCTCTTTCCTCGTCGGCGACGCGTACCACGGCAAAGGCGTCGGGACTCTCCTTCTCGAAAGACTGGCGGGGATCGCCGCCGCGAACGGGTTCGTGGAATTCGAGGCGGAGATGCTTTCCGCTAACGACAAGATGATGACCGTCTTCAGCGATGCGGGTTTCGGAGTCGTTAAGGCCATCGGAGGAAGCACTGTTCATATCGAGTTCCCCGTGACCGGCAATGCTGCCGTCCGCGAGCGCGCGGAATTGAGAGACCGTATCGCATCGGCCAATTCTCTGAACCCTTTACTGAAGCCGTCCTCGATCGCCGTCGTGGGCGCTTCGAGAGACAAAACCGCGGCAGGGAGTCTAGTCTTCAGGCACATTCTTGAATCGAATTTCAATGGCACAGTCTTCCCGGTGAACAACCAGGCGACATCAATCATGGGAGTAAAGGCATACTCATCGATCACGAATCTCCCGGAGCATCCCGAGCTTGTCATCGTCGCCGTTCCGGCACCAAACGTTCTTGATATCGTCAGGGAGGCGGCGGATGTCGGCGCAAAGGGTATCATCGTCCTGAGCGCCGGGTTTGCCGACGACGGAGATGAAGGAGCTCGCCTTCAAACGGAACTGGTGGAAACGGTAAGATCCAACAGCATGCGGCTCATCGGGCCGAACTGTCTCGGAATAATAAACACTAGAAACGAGACCGGTTTGAACGCGAGCCTTGCCGATATTATGCCCCCTTCGGGTAATGTCGGTTTCTTTTCCCACACCGGCGCACTCGGCGTTGTGATCCTCGACTACGCCGCGGAAAGAGGTATAGGGTTTTCCACTTTCGTCTCCGGTGGAAACCGCGGCGACGTATCGGGGAACGATCTTCTGGAGTACTGGGAGGAGGATCCAGCTACTGACATAGCCCTGCTGTATCTCGAGAGTTTCGGAAACCCCCGGCGCTTCGCCAGGGTTGCGAGGAGGATCTCTTCAAAGAAACCCGTTCTCTGCGTGAAGAGTGCGCGGAGCAAAGCAGGGCGCGAGACCGCTCAGGTGAGAAGCAACGGCAGCGAGAGCGACATCGAAGTGGACGCTCTGTTTCAGCAGGCCGGGGTGATCAGGGCGGAGACTCTCGAAGAGATGTTCGACGCCGCCATGCTCTTAGCCAACCAGCCGCTGCCCGGCGGCAAGAGGGTCGCCATACTAAGCAACGCCGGCGGTGCTCTCACCATCTGCGCCGACGCGTGCGAGTCGAACGGCCTCTCCGTCACCAGGGATAGCGCCGTGAACCTCGGGCCCCTCGCTACAGCCGAAGACTACGAGCGATCCGTGAACGCACTCCTCGAGAAAGATGAAATCGATTCGCTTATTGCAATATTCGCCTGCATCGGCGGATGCGACCCCGACCCGGTCGGCAGAGCTATCCGAAGAGGCGTTGTCTTCGCCGAACGTGCCACCCGCGCGAAGAAGCCGGTGGTGCTCTGCCTTATGGGCACGACGAAGGCGGTCCAGACCGCCACATCGGCCACGTTTCAGTCAGGGGATAAGAATTCGGCACGGTCCGTGTTCCCTTCGTACCGCTTTCCCGAATCGGCCGCGCTCGCACTTGCCAGAGTAACTGAGTACGCCCAGAACCGGCGGCAACCGCAGGGACGGCTTTTATGGTTTGAGGACGTGGATCTCGGCGCGGCACGGGAGAAGCTGGCGACCATCATTGAAGAACGCAGTGAAAAGGGAAAATCGTCTCGCACGGGTCAGGAACTGGTAATGATTTCTGGCAAAGAGGCCGCCGGGATATTAGAGTCTTTCGGTGTCAGAGTGGTGCCGTCGGGCGCCGGCACACCGAAGGAAGAAGCAAAGAAGGGACAGGCTCCGGGTGAAATCGCGCAGCTAAGAATAAAGTCCGATCCCCATTTCGGTCCGCTGATCTTCCTCAGTGCCCTCGGAAAACAACTCTCCCAGAGAATCACCCCTCTTACGGATAGGGACGCGAGAACGATGATCAACAACGCGGGCTTAGATGAATCCAGCGACCTTGTAGAGCTTCTCGGGAGAATCTCCCAGCTGGTCGAAGAGCTTCCGTGGCTGTGGGGAATGGATTCCGGAGTGAAGCTTGAGCCTGATGGACATCCGGTTCTCTTCGATGTTGAACTCCTGTTTAAGCCTTAGCACGCTAACACCCCTTTTTCCAAAGACACCGGTCCCGGGAAACATATAGCGCAAGAAATAGTCGGGACCTCAATCTCCCATTTGGCTTTCAATCTTCCCTCTTCAGACATCAGCCGTCGCTGAAAACCCCAACAACACGACCGCCCATGTTGTAGAGAAAACCCACAGAGACAATTTCGGACTTTGTGCCCCCTTTGTCCCAGTTTAAATCGAAATGCCGGAATCGGGTTTCCTTTTCCATTTGTTTTGAGGGAACACAGTGGCACATGTGTTGAACTATTTTCTATGAGTCAAACAAGAGCGATTTGAGAATGGACAACACGTTCAGAATAGATCCCGGTAACCTGCAACAACTCATCGTGTCGCTTCAGAAAAGAGACTACGAAACGATCGGCCCGAAAGTGGCTGACGAGGCGATCGTGTATGATAGAATCGCATCCGCCGGCGATTTCCCTATCGGATGGACAGATGAGCAGGGACCCGGAAGATATCGGATCACGAAGAGTGACGATGGCGCTTACTTTGGTTGCACGCTCCCTGCTCAATCGTGGAAACGATTCCTCTATCCTCCCTTCAAGAAACTCTGCTCGATCAAAAAGAGCGGTAAGTCGCTCGAAGTTACCGCAGAGAACGACGGCGCTCACAAATTTGCTTTCATCGGTGTCCGGCCGTGCGAGCTCAGTGCCATAGCAATACAAGACAAGGTCTTTTCGTCGGGCTACTACAGGGACGATAGTTACCTTTCGGCGAGGAAGGGTGTCTTCATTGTCACGGTCAATTGCGCGCGCGCGGGAGAAAATTGTTTCTGCACCTCCATGAAAACCGGCCCCGTAGCGAAAGACGGTTTCGATATTGCCCTGACGGAAGTCATCAGGGATGGCAAACACTATTTCGTCGGAAGAGCAGGCACTGAGGACGGACTTTCTGTATTGCAGCAGAGCGGCGCAGGCGTGGCAACCGAGACTGAGATAGCCGAAGCCGATAACGTTGTTCGCGAGACCGCGGCACAGATAACGACATCGATGGACACGCGCGGCCTCCCGAAATTGCTTGCCGATAACCTGGAACATCCCCACTGGGACGATGTGGCGAAGCGTTGCCTCACCTGCGGAAACTGCACGATGGTTTGCCCGACTTGCTTCTGTTCGACGGTGGAAGATGTAACCGATCTCTCCGGCCAAACAGCCGAACGGACGAGAAGGTGGGACTCGTGTTTTACAATGGACTTCGCCAAAGTCTCCGGTGGCAACTTCCGCATCTCGCCGAAATCACGTTATCGCCAGTGGCTGACTCATAAACTGTCGTCGTGGGTTGAACAGTTCGGTGTCTCGGGCTGCGTCGGCTGCGGTAGATGTATTACCTGGTGTCCCGTCGGAATTGACCTCACCGCGGAGGTCAAAGCAATCAGGAGTACCAAAGTCAAACAAGAAAAGGGAGGGTAGCGATGAAACCTCAGGATTTAACAGAATCTCTCCACAAACACCCGTTCCTCAACAACATGAACGAGGAGTTGCTAAAGACACTCACTTCTTGCGCGTCCAACGTAGTCTTCAACGAAGGGACCTATCTCTTTCGGGAAGGTCAGGATGCGAAGACCTTCTATCTTCTGCGCAGCGGCCGCGTGGCACTTGAGATCGGAGGGGGAGAACGCGGCCAGATCCGGGTGCAGACCGTGGGAGCCGGCGAAGTTCTCGGATGGTCGTGGCTGATATCTCCGTACCGCTGGCACTTCGATGCCTACGCGCTTGAACAGGTCCACGCCTTCGCCATAGACGCAACATGCCTGGTCAACAAGTGCGAGACCGACTGCCACTTCGGTTACGAAATGCTGCGCAGGTTCTCTGAAGTCCTCGAACGGCGCCTGGAGGCAACACGCCTGCAACTTCTCGACGTCTACGGTTCAGCCGTCAACGACAGGGGCGAAAACTATTAGAAGCCGCGTCGCTCTCAACATACTGGAGTCTTTTTAAATGATCGAAACACCCGTACAGGAAGGCAAAATAGAAACAGCTGGCGCGATGGTCCCGTCGCTGGCAACGATCCGCCGCGTGATATGGGAAACGGACGACACCTACACACTCCTCATCGACCCGCCGCAGATGAACGGCCGGCCGTTTTCTTTCAAGCCGGGACAGTTCAATATGGTCTACGCGTTCGGCGCCGGCGAATCGGCGATTTCCATCAGTTCAGATCCCGCGAAGTCGAACATCCTTGCCCACACAATCCACCGTGTCGGTACCGTGACATCCGCGCTTTCCAGACTCAAACGCGGCGACACGATAGGTCTCCGCGGCCCGTTCGGAACCGCCTGGCCCGTCGAGGAGGCTGTCGGCAAAGACGTGTGCATTGCGGCCGGAGGAATCGGCCTGGCCCCTCTGAGACCGGTTATCTACTCGATGATCAAGAGGAGAGAGGAGTTTGGCAGAATCATAATCCTCTACGGCGCGAGAAGTCCGCTCGACCTGCTCTACCGGGTCGAGCTCGAGCAATGGAGCAAAATTCCAAACGTCGAGGTCATCACGACCGTCGACAGGGGGGACTCGAGCTGGAAGGGCCATATAGGCGTGGTTACGGGATTGTTTTCGTACATCAAGATGGATTCCCCGTCGACGATAGCCATGGTCTGCGGTCCGGAAGTGATGATGAAATATACTTACGAGGAACTTCAGCGGCGCGGGCTTTCACAGGAACAGATCTTCATATCAATGGAAAGAAATATGAAATGCGGCATCGGGCTCTGCGGCCACTGCCAGTTCGGACCGAAGTTCATCTGTAAGGACGGCCCCGTATTCAAGCTGCCGCAAATCAATCACCTGATCGAGAAAAAGGAAATATAGAATGCCAGAACGCAGGAAACCCGGCAAGCCGAAGGTCGCAGTCTTCAAATTCGCTTCGTGCGACGGGTGCCAGCTGTCCCTGCTGGACGCTGAAGAAGAGCTCCTGGATGTCGCGAACGCCATAGACATCGCCTTCTTCCCCGAGGCAAGCCGCCGGATGCTAAAAGGACCTTACGATATCGGCATAGTAGAGGGAAGCATCACAACTCCGCACGACGTCGAGCACATCAGGGAGATCCGTAAATCGTGTGCCGCCCTCATAACGATCGGCGCCTGCGCCACCGCCGGCGGAATCCAGGCTCTCCGGAACTGGAAAGATATAAAAAATTTCGTCCACATCGTCTATGCTTCGCCCGAATATATATCAACCCTCGACAGGTCACTTCCGGTTGGGTCCTTCGTACATGTCGACTATGAACTGAGGGGCTGCCCGATCAACAAGTATCAGCTGATTGAAGTCATTAACGCATTCCTCAACAAGAGAAAGCCAAACGTTTTTACACACAGTGTCTGTGTCGAATGCAAACTGAAGGGAAACACCTGCGTCATGGTGGCGCGCGGAGTGCCCTGCCTGGGTCCGGTCACTCAATCGGGATGCGGCGCGATCTGCCCTGCTTTCAACCGCGGCTGCTACGGCTGCTTCGGGCCGATGGAATTCCCAAATACCCCCGCGCTCGCCGCTCAATTCAAGGAACTGGGTGAGACAAAACTCGATATCACTCTCGCTTTCAGGACATTCAACGCGTATGCGGACGCGTTCAGAAAAGAGAGTGAAGCACATGAATAGCAGAGCCATAAAAGTCGATTACCTCGCGCGTGTCGAGGGAGAAGGTTCGTTGCTCGTCAAGACCAGAGACGGGCAAGTCAGCGATGTGAAGTTCAAGATATTCGAGCCCCCCAGGTTCTTCGAGGCTTTCTTGCGCGGCAGGAAATATTCCGAGGCTCCGGACATAACAGCCCGCATCTGCGGAATCTGCCCCGTTGCGTACCAGATGAGTTCAGTACACGCGATGGAATATGTTTTCCACGCGAAAGTCGAAGGGCAGCTGCGGGAACTCAGGCGCCTCCTATACTGTGGAGAGTGGATCGAGAGCCATGCCCTTCACGTCTACATGCTCCACGCGCCTGATTTCCTGGGATACGACGACGCGATTCAACTTGCCGGCGATCATCCCGACGCCGTGCAGCGCGGCCTGCGTATGAAGAAGACCGGTAACGACCTCGTTACGGTCCTCGCCGGCAGAGAAATACATCCGATCAATGTGAAGGTGGGTGGATTTTACAAACTCCCCCGCAGGAGAGATTTCGACGAGATCCTCGAGAAACTGAAACGCGCCAGGGACGAATCCTACGAAACCGTCCTCTGGACTGCCACACTCCCATTTCCTGATTTTGAATATGACTACGAGTTTGTCGCGCTGAGCCATCCGAGCGAATATCCGTTCAACGAGGGAAGGATCGTCTCCAACAAGGGATTGAATATCGACGTGCGTGAATACGAGCTCGTGTTCCACGAACGGCATGTCCCCTATTCCAACGCACTTCAGTCAACGATCAAGAGCCCCCGTCCCGCCGACCAGCAAACCGCAGCCACCGATGGGAGGGGTGCTTATCTCACCGGTCCTTTGGCGAGATTCAACCTGAACTTCGATAAGCTTTCTCCTCTCGCAAGAAAAGCGGCGGAAGAGGCGAACACGAAACCGCCCATTCTCAACCCCTTCAGGAGCATAACCGTGCGCGCGATAGAGACCCTGTACGCCTGCGATGAGGCGATAAGGATCATCGAGAACTACGAACCGCCGGAGGAAGCCGCCGTCAAGTACGAGGTTAGACCAGGCTTCGGATTCGGATGCACGGAGGCGCCGAGGGGAATCCTGTACCATCGTTACCTCATCGGCGAGGACGGCCTCATCAAGGACGCCAAGATCGTCCCACCGACATCTCAGAACCAGAGAATGATCGAGACCGACCTGAGGAATTTTGTCACGTCGAATATCCAGATGTCGAAGCAGGATCTCACGCTCCGGTGCGAGCAGCTTGTCAGGAACTACGACCCCTGTATTTCCTGCGCCACGCATTTCCTGAAACTTGATATCTCCGAAGAACCTGTGATGTAGATATGGCCAAAACGAGCCGAGTGTTGTCACCCGATCCAGCCCCTGCCGCCGATCCGGCGGCAGAGAGAGCGGTGGTCACTGTGGTGGGGATTGGGAACGAGTTCCGGGGCGATGATGCCGTCGGCTTGATGGTCATGAGGCAGTTGAAAGAACGTGTACCGGCGGGTGCCAGAACTTTTGAACTCACAGGCGACCAGACTTATCTCCTTGAGTTAATGCGCTCCACAGACGCAGTTATTATGGTCGATGCGGTCCAATCGTCGGCACCTGCCGGGACTATTTTCAGGGTTGACGCAAGCGAGGAACCGGTACCGAAGGAGTTTCTGTCTTTTTCAACGCATGCGATAGATTCCGCGGCAGCTATTGAGCTGGCTCGGACTCTCGGCTCACTCCCGGGAAGAATCTTGATCTACGGAATAGTGGGGAAGCAATTCTCTTTCTCGACTACGATGACGGCGGAGGTGAGAGAAGCAATCGAGATGGTCCAGGACAGGATTCTAAGCGACATAGAATGTATCCTGTCTGAAGAGAATACCGGAAAAAGAGGGGATTGCCCCGGTAACAAATCCTGATGTGAAACGGAAGGACAGAAGACTCGTTCGGATGATCCGGACGAGCCAGTTCCGGACTTCCACGTTTACTCGACTTTCGCTTGTGCCATAAGATAGTTCACGTTGTCGGCGTACTGTGAGTTTGGAAAATCCTTCTCCACCCTTGTCAGCAGTGTGATCGCCCTGTCCTTTTTGCCGGTCTTGATATAGTTCCTGGCCGCGCCGACGAGATACTGCGCAGCAAGAAAATTTTTCGAGTCGCTGGAAGCGGCGCGTTCGAAATACTCCGCGGCATTCGCGTAGTCTCCCCTCACTTCGTACACCTCAGCCATCCCCGCGTAGGCGCTCGCCTGCAGGAACTCGTCGCTCCCGTCATAGTCCTTGAAATACTTCATGGCATTGTCGTAATCGCCGAGATAGTAGTAACAATCGGCGAGATATATTTTCGCCTGCTCACCCGTCTCGGAACCGCCGTAATTCTGCACGATGGCTTTCAGCCCGGTGACGTTGTGGGTGGGGTCCCCGTTGATCGCGACCTGGTATGCCCCTCCGCTGAACGCGTCGAGAACCTGAGAAAGTTCGGTCGCGGCCTTGGTGTTGTCGGAACGCCTGTTGTTCATGTACGCGACGACGACTATAGCCGCAATGATCAGCCCGGTAACTGTTCCGCTCACAAGTTTCCTGTTGTTCCGCAGAAAGTCGACGACTTTGAAATATGTCGTGACGAGCGTGTCCTGCTTGAGTTCTTTCTTCGTAATTCTTTTTCTCGGTTTGAGCATGCGATTTCCCTTTTACGACATTCTTGGCATTTGAACTAAACTGGATAAAAATTTAGGCAAAAAATCCCTGCGGTGAAAGGGATATTTTCGGGGCCCGGTGATGACCGGGCTGTTTCGAGTCATCAAGCTGGTTTCATTGCCCAAAACGCGGCTTGGGGAGGCTTGTTCCTTCGACGAATCGTGGTCACCGGACGGGCAGAGGCATCTTCGCCCGTCTAAATTCCCAGCCTACATCTTCTCTGGCGCCGAAATTCCCAATATCTTGAATCCGTTGGCCAAAACAGTTTTTGTGGCAAGACACAGTGCAAGCCTCGACGCCGCCAACCGCCGGTCGGGGATTATGACCCGGTGGAGATGGTAGAACCGGTGAAAAGCCTCCGCGACTTCCTGGAGGTAGCTGATAATCCTGTGCGGCTCGAAAGTGAGCGCCGCCGCCTCGACGACCTCCGGGAAATTTCCGAGCGTCTTGGAAAGCTCGATCTCTTCCTTCTCCTTGAGAAGCGAGATGTCAAAATTCCTCTTTCCGCCGGAAAGGATTTCCTTTACTGGGACTCCCTCTTCTTCGGCGAACCTGATAATGCTGGCGATACGGGCGTGAGCGTACTGGAGGTAGAATACGGGATTTTCTTCGCTCTGCTTCTTCGCGAGGTCAATGTCGAAATTCAGATGCGTGCCTATGTTCCTCATCAGGAAAAAGAACCTGACCGCGTCCGCTCCCACCCACTCGATAAGCTCGTCGAGCGTTATGAAGTTCGCTTTCCTCGTCGACATCTTCACAACTTCGCCGTTCTGGAATATGGTCACGAATTGATGAATCAGCACCGTGATTTTGCCGGCATCGTAGCCGAGCGACTTCAGCGCCAATAAGACGTCCGGATAAGTCGCGATGTGGTCCGAGCCGAAGATGTCGATGACCATCTCGAAGCCGCGGCGGAATTTCTCTATGTGGTAGGCGATGTCGGGGAGGCGGTATGTCGGCTCGCCGGTGCTCTTAACGATTACCTTGTCCTGTTCCCCGCCGACCGCCGTCGCCTTGAACCACTTCGCTCCGTCCTTCTCATAGGTGAGCCCGGTTGAATCGAGAGCAGCGATCACTTCCTTGATCTTCCCCGTTTCGTACAGCGAATTCTCGTTGAAGAAAACGTCGAACGCAATCCCGAGCCTCCCGAGACTTTTCTTGATATCTTCGAAAATTTCCCGTTCCGCCCTCTCCTTAAAAGCTCCTTCCGCAGGTTCGTCGGCGAGATCCGTCCCCCGTTCGGCGAATAGGTGTTGCGCGATTTCGCGTATATACTCTCCCTGGTAGTGGTCCTCAGGAAAATCGATCTTCTCACCGAGGATTTCTTTGTACCTCAGCCTCACGGAGTCGCCCAGCACCCGCATCTGCCGGCCGGCATTATTGAAATAATATTCGCGCGTCACATCGTGCCCGGTCCACTGGAGAACATTTGCGACGGTGTCGCCAAAGACCGCGTTCCTTCCGTGCCCGACGGTAAGCGGGCCGGTTGGGTTCGCGCTGACAAACTCTACTTGCGTCTTCTTCCCCGCTCCTGTGTTCGATCTGCCAAAATTGGCTCCAGCGTCGAGTACCTTGTCGACGATCGAAAGGAAATAATTGTCCGTGAATTTGAAATTAATGAAGCCGGGGCCGGCAACATCGGTCTTTTCGACTAGGTTGCGATCGACGTCAAGCGCCTCAACGATCTTCTGCGCGACGTCGCGCGGTTTCATTTTAAGTTCTTTTGCGGCGAGGAGTGCGAAATTTGTCGACAGGTCGCCGTGGGATTCGATTTTGGGTTTATCAAATGAAATTTCGACCGGGATTTTTCCGGTGGTTCCCCCGGAAAATCCGGCCTTCTCCAACGCGGATAATAATTGCGCCTTAAGATAGTCTTTCATTTCTCTGTCTGTTTCCTCGTGGTTTTCACGGCGCGCGGTTTCCTGTCTAATGCATCCTTTGTATCGGCAATCTTCTGCATCTTCGCGTCGCCCCACAGTTTCTCGAGCCCGTAGAAGGTCCTCGCGTCCTTGTGGAAAACGTGAACTACTACATCCACGTAATCGAGCAAAGCCCACTGAAGATTCTGAAATCCCTCCGTATGCCAGGGTCTTTCGCCAAGCTTCGACATACCTGCTATAATCTCGTCGGCGATGGCTTTGACCTGCGTCTCGGAATCCCCGCTGCACACGACGAAGTAATCGGCCATCGTCGTCACCTTGCGCAGGTCCATTATGACCACGTTCTTCGCCTTCTTCGACAATGCCAGTTCGGCTATTTGACGCTGGAGGGTCTTTGCTTTTGTCATATTATTCTATGCCCGTTCTTGGTTTAAGATTTTCGTAATCCTTTCCGATGAGCACTTCCACATCGACATAGCTCTGCGGATCGAGTTTCGTGATAACGTTTTCCTTCTTGACTCCGAGCGCTTCCGCGACACGCAGGGCGTTCTCGTAGTCTCCGGATGCGTTCACAACCGTTGTGAACTCCCTGTCGAACACGGAGCCGTTCGCCGTTTCAACGACATCGAATCCCCTCCGCCTCAGGAAGTTCGTGAAATCCATCGCCACGTCTCGGGTGCCGCACTCGTTACGCACGCTTATCTGAATGACCCTTTCGATCTTCGTAGGAGAGTTCGCGTCGGCACGCTCCGCCTGCGCAGTGGGGTGCAGAACCAGACGATCCACCATCGAGTAGATGAGTGTCCCTGCGAGCAACAGTACGACTACCAGCACAGATACCGACACTAATCTCGAGGCACCCGCCGACAGATTCGTGTTGCCCCTACGCCTCTTCATTAACTGCGGGCAAAGCGAAAATTGAGAGAGTTGAAAATCGGAGGCCTGTCCGCCCCACCGGACCGGAACAAACGGTTAATAGATCTGGAGTCCGCTTCAAATTACGTTGCGAGCCCTTACCATCCCATCGGACCGTAGTAGTAGTAAGGATTGTAATATCTATACAACGGATTCTGATTAAACTGGACATCTATCGAAAAATCTTTTGTCGGACGATAGTTGAGCTCCGCCCGCGTCAGGTAAATGCCGTTTATGCTCTTCGAGAAACTGTTTCCAAGCGTGCTGTACGGAGAATTCATCACGCTGACGTCGGCGCTCAGCGTCAACGGCTGGCTGATCCTGTAGCTCATGCTGTTCGTATACATCGCCAGCGACATCGCCTGGCCACCCATCGTCATGTAATTCATCGAGATGGACTGACGCATCGAGAAATTGGCAGGGTTGAAGAATCCGAAGAGCGAACCACCGTCATCACCGGAACGGAACAGCGAACTCTCGACGCTGGATCCGTCCGAAAGCTGGTTCCTGAACTGGGCATAGCTGACCGAGCTGAAAACAAGCATCAACACCAACAAACCGACGATTTTCTTCATCGTTTCCTCCGCATTCTGATGAAATTTTAAACAAAACCAGAACAAATGTCAAATCATATACTTTGACGCTCATCCACCTCAACGGTTGAACGGCGTGAGTTCGTTCCCGCAACGGTGGCAACTCTTGTCCGGTCAGGCTCCGCGGGCGGCCTCACCCGTAAACCGCGAGTCCCTGTGATCTGAGCCACCCTTACCAGCTCAACAAAACACGAAAGAGGCCAATTCGGACATTACAAAAGAGGAATCGGATTACGTGGATTAGGAGTTTTCAAGAAAAAAGTTAACTTAAAGAGACATAAAACGGAGGGTTTATGATGGAAGACAAGAGTAACACTCTCGGTATTTTTCATCGTGCTTTTCCGGTTCATCTGCCAGCGGAGCCAATACGGTTCATGACGGCAGAGGTCAACAAGATAGTAGATATAGATCGTCTCAAGTATCAGAAGTGGGTTTCAAAATCGGAAAGCTCGGTGTTTACCTACGGCGGCCAGGCATTCGGGTACGGAATCGGCATGGAGAAATTCGCTGATGACGGCTTTTCCGAGACACAGCTTGTTCTGAAAGACTCGCCTCAGCTTGCGGAGGGGCTTTTAATAGAAGGCCTCGTCGATGACGCAACGATGAGGGGACGCCACTATTTCGGGATTTACCGAAACTGCTGCAAGATAATACCCGACACCGATTTCACGGTTCGCAACGGTTACAGCATAAGGATCGGGTACGATATCAGAGCCGTCCATTGGGACTTCTCCGACGAGACCAGGTTCGGTCTGATTGTCGAGCCGGCCTGGACCATACAACGCAGCAGCGAGCCCGGTCACGTGGTGAGCGGATATCTGGGCGCGGTCGAGAGAGAACTCCTGAAAATCCATGGCGTCAGCGGTGCGGACGATTATGTAATGTCCTTTGTCTATTCTCACGCCGAGTTTGCGCTACCGTGCGGCGGCAAGGTGAGACTGGAAGACGCGCCGATCATGGTTTTTACCGAGGCTGTCGACTAAGAATCGGGAAAGCTTTCCTACACAGCTTGTGATTGCCTTGACTTGGGAATACGGATTATATCCGTATTCCCGGTCAAGTGTTCCCATCATTCCCGGCAAGCCGCGACTTCATAGCATTCACTACCCTGCATGCGGCGTATGCTGCCGAGAACCCGGCGTTGATATTCGTTACGGCTATCCCCGGCGCGCACGATGAGAGCATGCTGAGCAGCGCGGTGACACCCTTGAAGTTGGCGCCGTAACCGACGTCGGTGGGCACCGCAAAAATTGGCTTGGATACCAGTCCGCCTATGACGCTTGGGAGCGCGCCTTCCATGCCCGCGATCACCACAAGGGCGGACGCACTCTCCATAACGTCGATATTCTTCATGACACGGTGTATGCCGGAGACGCCGATGTCGTTCAGATTCACGAATGCGACACCCATCGCGCAGCAGACATCGGCGGCTTCCTCGGCTACCGGAATGTCGCTCGTCCCGGCAGTTATTATGCAGACGTAAGGCTCACCCTTTCGCTTCTCCCTGGGAGCTAGCGGGTTCACAGTGAACGTGCCGGCAATTTTATTGGCTTTCCCTTTCGGGAATTTCTTTTTCAGCGCCTTCATTTTCTCATCCGAGAGGCGCGTGATCAGCACAGGATCCCTGGACCTGGAGAGTTTTTCCGCGATGCCGAGTATGTGCTCTTTTGTTTTGCTTTCTCCGTAAATGACCTCACCCAGTCCGATCCTCAGGCCGCGTCCGTGGTCGACCGTGGCATAACCAGTCTCCTCCAGGCCGAGCGGGACGTACTTGAGTTTCTCGTACGCTTCGGCGGCATTCAGCTTTCCCTTTTGAACGTCATCCAGAATTTTCCTGATTAATTCCCGGTTCATCCGAAGGATCCTGCGTGTCAGACTGTTCCGCCGCCGGTCTTGTAACCTTCGAGGTCGAGTGTAACCCAGACATAGCCCCGCTTCTTCGCCTCCGCGGTCAGCTTGTCCTTCAGCTGAAGCGCCAGGAGCATTTCCTCCGGAGCAGTCTCGAGTCTCAGGAAATGTCTGACGGAGCCTTTGGATTGATCGCTCATCTCGTGAACTCTCAGGCGGAACACCCTCATCCCTCCTTTACGGAGCAAGTCTTCCAGATCGTCGACGTTCTTTAATTCTTGTTTCGTGATTTGCACTCCTCTCATTATGCGCGAGCTGAGGCAGGGACTCGACGGCTTGTCGTGAAGTTCGAAGCCGTTCATCCGCATGAATTCTCTTATTTCTTCCTTGCTGAAGTCGTACACCGCAAGCGGATAGAGTATATCGTTTTCAAGTGCTGCCCTGTGCCCCGGACGAACATCAGACTTGTCTGAAGAGCTGTAGCCGTATGCGATGTGTCTGCAATCGTTTTCGGCGGCAACCTGTCTCGCTATCGTGAAGAGTTCGGTCTTGCAATGATAACACCGGAGAGAGTCGTTTTTAAGATAGTCTGCATTGTCAACCTCGGTGCTTTCTTTCCAGACATGCCTTACGCCGATTTGCCCGATAAATCGGGACACATCTTCTTTATCGTGGTTCGGCATGCTCTCGCTGTCTGTCGTCAACGCCATCAGCTTCCCGCCGTATTCCTTTCTTGCCTCTTCGGCCGCCCAGAGGAGAAAGCCGCTGTCCACGCCGCCTGAAAAGGCCACGACCAGGCCTTCGATTGTATGCTTGCCGAGAGACTCCTTCAGCGCGGCGTATTTTGCCAGAAGGTTGTTCGGCACAATTCCGATTTCTGTACTGCCATTCGAGTGATTCATAGTGTGGATCAATTTAACATCCCGGTCGTCCATATGGAAAGGAGTTTCCCGGCGTAAATTGAAACGGGCGGAATGCGGGGTTATATTTGTTCAGATTACATTTATACGAGGAACGGCTATCTTCTCAAGAATGCTTTCACGTATTTTCTATGAACTCAGAGTAAGAATCTTCCGCTGTCCGGTCACAACCGGCAGACTGCAGAGGAAGTTCGGCCACGAGGCTTCAGACCTGAAGCAGTTCGTTCCGGTTTTTAACCAAAGACTCCGCGAGCGCTTTTTCCTCAGCGATCTGAACAAGAAAGAGTTCTATATAAATCTCATGACCACTGTCGGCGATTTCGACGCCATCATGGACGACGCAGACCTGGTGCATGAAAACAAATTCCAGACACTCGGCTCGGACTTATACTCATTTGGAGACAAAGTCGATTGGCACCTCGATTTCAAATCGGGAAAGAGATGGGACCGCCGGTCCTATTCCGAGATTGACGTCGCCAAATCCGGGAACTCCTCGGACGTGAAAGTCCCATGGGAAGTGAACCGGTTCCACCAGGCGATCTGGCTCGGCAAGGCATACTGGTTAAGCCGCAGTGAAGCCCACACGGACAAATTCAAAGAGCTTGCCAGCGACTGGATTGAGAACAATCCTGTCGGATACGGCGTGAACTGGACATCGCCGACGGAAGCGGCAATAAGGGCGATGAACATGATAACCGGGTTGCTGTATTTCACGGGATCGACCAGAATGAACGACGAGTTTATGATGAAGCTCCTTTGCTCTTTATACGAACACGGTGTCTTTATCCGTCACAATATCGAAAGAAAGCTCGGGAACCACGACCATCTTTTGTCGAACCTAGTCGGGCTCATCTATCTCGGGTTACTCTTCTACGACACGAGGTCGGGAAAAAGCTGGGTGGAATTCGCCCGGAAAGAGCTCGAGCGGGAAATCGCGAACCGGGTCTACAAAGACGGAACAGATTACGAAAAATCGACAAGCTACCAGCGCCTTGTGACGGAAATGTTCACCGCGGCATATGTCCTTTTGAAGCTGAACAAATTCAAGATCTCCGGTGAATTCAGCGGGCGACTCGAGAAGATGTTCGCGTTTCTGGCCTCCGCAACCATGCGCGACGGAAGGGTTCCAAACATAGGCGACGGGGACGACGGACGGATATTCAGGATGAAATCAAATATAGATTTCAACGACCACCGCGACCTTCTTTCAGTCGGCGCCGCGCTTTTCGGCAGGGGCGACCTGAAAGCCTCGGCGGGGGAATTCAGCGAGCTGGCACTCCTCCTCCTCGGAGGAGAAGGATTTGAGAATTTCTCGCACATCAAGCCGGAAAACAGAATCTCTTCTTCGATCTATAAAGATGGCGGCTTCGCGTTCATGAGAACCGAGAAGGACTTTTGTTCATTTGATTTCGGCGACATCTGGATGCGGGGCCGCGGCGGACACGGACACAACGACACACTGAGTTTCACGGTAGCGGGTAAGAATCCGTTCATCGTGGACAGAGGAACGTTCTGCTACACTTCCGACCCAGTCGCCAGAAATAAGCTTCGATCGACATATTCCCACAATACCGTCATCGTGGATGGAGCGGAACAAGCCGAGTTTGCGGGACCCTGGTCCGGCAAGGCCGACTTGACATCCCCGGAACTGCTGGAGTGGAATTCCACGCCTGAGCAGGATATCATCGAAGCGCAACATCACGCCTACGAACGGCTGAACCCGCCCGTGACCCACAGGCGTAAGATCACCTTTAACAAGCGCCAGAGAACTTTCCTTGTCGAAGACAATCTTCTGGGAACGGGGCCGCACACCGTCGAGATGATGTTTCATTTCGCTCCGGAATTGAAAGTTGTCGACCTGGGACGGGATTTCCTCGCCCTCGAAGGAGAAGAGTTCGCGCTCGTGAAGTTTCAGCATCCATTCACGCTGGAGGAGTGGCAACACTCGCCAAGCTACGGCGTATTACAGGCGGCTCGGACAGCGCGGGTCAGACTGGAGATCGATTTGCCGGCGAGAATAGAAACGTTTATTTTTGTTATCAGCAGTGCGGACGACATGAACCATCTGTTGAACAGGATCCAGTCGGTGGATCCGCCCGAATAGACCGAGCAACCGAATTATAATGACCAAAAGACGGGGTAAGCTTGATATGAAACTCCTCGTAGCACAGAAACTCGACGAGCAAATGACCCACCTTATACTGAAGAAGGCCGGGAAGGATTTCGAGATTCAATTTCTTTCCAACGCCGGAGAAAACGGGCGGAAGAGCCTCATCGAGGAGGCGGATGTGATCCTCGCGACGAACTTCCGGCGGGACATAAGGGAAGAAGAACTCCCGCTCCTGAAAAAGACAAAACTTATTCAGATCACGCTCGCAGGCGCGGATATAATCCCATACGGCAAGCTGAGGCCGGACATTGTCATCTGCAGCAACGGCGGGGCATACAGCAACCCGATAGCCGAGCACTCAATCGGGATGATGCTGGCGCTCGCACGGAACTTCCTCCCTCTTCACCGCGGGCTTAGGGAGGGGGCCTTCGACCAGAAGACTCCGCACAAGATGCTCGGAGGCTCGACACTCGGAATCATCGGATTCGGAGGAATCGGGAAGAAGACCGCCGAGATCGCCCGGGGCTTCGGCATGAAGATACTGGCGATTAACTCGACCGGGAAGACGGATCGTGACGTGGATTTCATCGGAACGCTATCGGACCTCGACAAATTGCTTCGAGAATCGGACTTCCTTCTCCTGACAATAGGGCTAAACAAGAGAACAAGAAATCTCATCGGCGAGAGGGAGCTGCGACTCATGAAACCCGACGCCGTTCTCATAAATGTCGCCCGCGGCGACCTAATCGACGAGAAGAGTTTATACGAGCATCTCAAAGCCAACCCGCAGTTCAAAGCCGGGATCGAAGCATGGTGGATTGAGCCGTTCAACCACCCGAAGTTTGAAGTGCACTACCCCTTCTTTGAGCTGGACAACCTGCTGGGCTCGCCGCACAATTCCTACCTAACCGAAGGTATCTATCTCAGGGCGCTCGATGCCGCGCTCGACAACCTCCACAGATTTGCGAAGGGAGAACCTCTCAGAAACGTCCAGCGGCGGGAAGACTACTTGTAGCGGTCAGTCGATCCCCCAACCACTCCGGGACTTCTTCTTTTCGGAATGGATTTTCTTCCTCTTGAGTCTCTTCTCCCTGGAGGTCTTGGAGGGGCGCGTCTTTACTCTCTTCTTAACGGGCTTCAGCGCCGCCTTCAGTAGACGGGCGAATTCGGATACCACGATCTCTTTGTTCTCCCACTGGCTGCGCGAAACCTGGGAAGACAAATGCAAGACTCCATCGGTGTCTATCCTGTTCCCGAGGCGCGAGAACAGGCGCGCTCGTTGTGCATCCGACAGGGAGGAGGACTTTGGCACGTCGAACAAAAGCTCGACTTTTGATTCCACCTTGTTGACGTTCTGTCCGCCCGGGCCGCCGCTCCTGGAGGTGCGGAATTCAAGTTCGGAAGCGGGAACCACAACTCCCGTCATTATGATGACATCATCGCTCTTCATTTCGGCTCAGGCAAAGTATCGCCCCATTTCTTCAAAGATGCAAATCCGGCTTTGCAAAGGACAAGTGGCGGCGTATCGAATCGCGAAAACGCTGCCGCTTCCCTTTAAGTATCATGAAAAGAGGATTAAAACCGGCGGATTAAATTTCCCCGTTGAAGATTCTTTGTCGGTCCCGGAAGGTCGCTCGTGACGGCAGGACCGCCGCTCATAGCGGAGCCTTACTCGTCGTCATCTTCCTTTGCGAAACCGAACTGGATCACCGAAACGTGTCCGGTGCCATGACACTTCTCGCATTCTATGAAATCAAACCCTTCTTCATTTTGGGTTACGCCGATAAACCGTGTCCCGTTGCAGACATCGCATACAACTTCCCACTGAGACTCCTTATGAAGCATTTGATTTCTCCTTTTCTTTTCCACAATGAATATATTGACGTGTCAGAGGGGTGTCAACACGCGTTTAAGTTTTTTATTGTTCTTCTTAATTAATTAAGACGGAATGGTGAGCCGGACCCGGTCGGGAGAGTAGCCGGTCAAATCCCTTCCTGAGTTGCCGTGACTTCTCTGGCCGCTCACAATTCTTCGAAGACGTAACCGCTCTCTCCGTGCTGCGCAAGGTCCAGTCCGTCCATCTCATCCTCGGGAGAGACTCGCAGTCCCATGGTCTTGTCGAGAAGCTTCAGTATCCCCCATGTGACGCCGAATGCATAGAGCACCACGACGGAAAGCGCCACCGCCTGAGCGCCGAGGAGTCCGATGTTGCCGTAAAAAAGACCGTTGGCCCCTGCAGGGTTGATAAGAACTGAGGCGAACAGTCCCGTCGCTACTGCCCCCCACGCGCCGCCCACTCCATGGACGCCGACGGTGTCGAGCGAATCGTCATAACCGAATTTTCCCTTCAGCCTGATTCCCATGAAGCAGACCAGGCCGCCGACGAGTCCGATCATCAACGCAGCCATTGGGCCGACAAATCCTGATGCGGGCGTGATTGCTACCAGTCCCGCGACCGCGCCGGATGCCGCGCCGAGAGCCGTGGGCTTGCCGCGCGTGTACCATTCGGCTGTCATCCACGATAAAGCAGCGGCGGCGGCGGCAACCTGCGTTGCCAGAAACGCGGAAGTCGCCAGCGTACCGGAAGCAAGCGCGCTTCCCGCGTTGAACCCGAACCATCCGAACCAGAGGAGCGCCGCTCCGATAAAAGTCATCGTAAGATTATGCGGCGGCATTGGCTCCTGACCGTAGCCTCTCCTCTTGCCGATCAGCATCGCCGCCACAAGAGCGGAGACCCCGGAACTGACATGCACAACAAGTCCGCCGGCAAAGTCGAGCGCGCCGAGATTCCTCATCCAACCTCCGACTCCCCACACCCAGTGTGCCAGGGGATCGTACACAAGCGTCGCCCACATAAGGAGGAAGACTATGTATGTCTTGAACTTGAACCTCTCGGCGAATGCGCCTGTTATCAATGCAGGAGTAATTATGGCGAACATCATTTGAAACATCATGAAAGCCTCGTGGGGGATCGTAGGCGCATAATCGGGATTGGGAGCCATCCCGACACCGCTGAGCCCCACCCATTTCAGACTCCCTATCACGTGCCCTATGTCGGGCCCGAATGCGAGCGAATATCCGAAAAGCACCCACTGTATCGTGACCACGCCGATGGCAACGAAACTCTGCATTATCGTGCCGAGGACGTTCTTGCGGCGGACCATCCCGCCGTAGAACAGCGCCAGGCCAGGGGTCATCAACATCACGAGGGCGGTCGAGACGAGCATCCAGGTCGTGTCACCGGTGTTGACGGTGATAACCTGCTCTACCCGTTGAGTTACCTCCGGTATGTTGTCGTGCGTGACCCGTCCGTTTGCCGACTGGGCAAAAACCGGCTGAGACAGAAAGAGGACTATTGAAATGGGGCCTAACCACAAGTATTTCTTCATTTGTTCGAACCTTAAAGCTTCTTATTTCCTTACTCGGAAAACATGTAATTTCGTCGGGGGAGAACAGGCGTTATCAGCGAATAATCTATTAAAGACACGAATAACCTTAGAAAATAACAAGAGGCTGCGGAATTCCAAAGCTTTTCGGGGAAATAATTCCAATTTTACTAAATTATTGAACCAATCACCGCGTTTGTTAAAGCAACGCAAGGCGTAGTACAATTCGCCCTATCCAGAATGGAGATCCCACATGCCCAAAGTAGTCTCGATCGCAACGCAGGACGCACCGACAAGAGTCGGGCAGGAGGAAGTGAAGGAATTCGCGCGCGGAGTTTTTTCGCGCCGGCGGGACGATCTTGACCGCCTGATCGGTGTCTTCAACAACACTTCCATTCAGACACGGCATTTCACCGAAGAAAAGTCGTGGTATGGCAATGAACACGGATTCGCTGAAAGGAACCGGCTCTACGTTGAAAGCGCCGTCCGGATGTCGGCGTCCTGCGCCGGGAAATGCCTGAGTGCAGCCGGAATAGGACCGAAGGATTTTGACCATGTCATCTTCGTTTCGAGCACAGGCATCTCGACCCCGAGCATCGACGCGAGGCTGCACAACATACTCGGTTTCAGCCCGCATGTCAGGCGGACCCCCATCTGGGGTGTCGGCTGCGCAGGCGGGGCGGTGGGCCTGAGCCGGGCACTCGAGTACACGCTCGCAATGCCCGAACACGCGGTCCTGCTCATCGCCATCGAACTCTGCGGACTCACATTCCAGAAGGACGACTACAGCAAGAGCAACCTGATCGGCACTTCGCTTTTTTCTGATGGAGCTGCCGCCCTTCTCATCGCCGGGGACAAACATCCGCTGAGCCGGCGCAAGGGTATCGTTCTCCTCAACTCCCTCTCCACGATTTACGATTCCTCCCTCGAAGTCATGGGGTGGGAAGTGAAGGACAGCGGACTGAAGGTGATCTTCAGCAAAGACATCCCGACTATCGTGCGCGGCAGTGTCAGGCAAAACATAGAAGAGATCGCGTCGTCCAACGGACTGAGCCTGCTTGACATCAAGCACTACGTAATTCATCCGGGCGGACCCAAGGTGATCGAAGCTTACGAGGAAGCGCTGGGGTTGCGCAACGATGAGCTCCGGTTTACGCGGAAAGTCATGAGCGAGCACGGCAACATGTCTTCCCCGACAGTCCTGTATGTGCTCAAAGAATTTCTTGAGACCAACGACTACGGCTCCAATGAGTTTGGTCTTATGTCAGCTCTCGGACCGGGGTTCAGTTCGGAGTTAATCCTATTCAAAACCGAATGAACCCGCTATATATATTTCTTTTGTTCCTGTCGATCCAGCGGATCATCGAGCTTGTTATTGCCAGGCGTCACGAGAGGATATTGATGAAACTGGGCGCAGTCGAAGTCGACACGACAGGTTACCGCGCGATCGTCGCCATGCATGCAGCTTTCTTCGTGTCGCTGGTATTGGAGAGTTTAGCGATGAAGCGCTCCCCAAGCCCGTACTGGATTGTCCTGATCGTGATCTTTGCGGCGGCCCAGCTTCTGCGTTACTGGGCGATCAGTTCGCTGGGGGTGTATTGGAATACAAAGCTGATCGTGGCGCCGAATCATCCGCCGATAACCAGGGGACCGTACAAATACCTTCGGCATCCCAACTATGCCGCGGTCATTACAGAGATCGCAATTATTCCGCTCATCTTCTCCTGCTACATAACCGCGGCGCTATTCACATTCATCAACGCGCTTCTGCTCCGGAGAAGGATTAGAATCGAGACAATCGCTCTCGGAATGGCTCACAAGGAGGTCGGATAAAAATAGCCGGACGGGATTACCATATAATACATCTTATGACACACCTTTTTTCGTCCGTCCGGCGTTTAGAATCTCAACACCAGTGGACTGCAGTTAGTTCAGCTTCCGGGAACTAGAAGAGAGACTCCATTACCGGTGGATACCAGACTCGATTACCTTCCACTCTGGCAAATGAGGTCATCTTGTGGGGAGTGAGTTTCTCGGTTCCCATTATGTGTAAGACCTCGATTCCCCGTGCGGACAAGGCATCTGCGACGAGCGAACGGTGGCATCGCCACGGGACAGCTTCAGCACACATGACCGCAAGCCTGGTTTCGGCCGCTGCCGCTATCAGTTCCCTCAACGCCTCGTCAAATTCCCCGGTCTGCATGTAATCCGCGAAGCCACGGAAGCTTTCGTTGCGCCACCCAAGGTTCGGAGAGTCTTTTCTGGCGTGGCGCAGTCCGCCGAGCGACGGCATGTGCGTGTAATCCAGACCTGCTGCCTGCAGCGAGTTTGCCAGGGATTCCTTCCCGAATTGAGGATTATGCCGGGATCTCGGTATGGTGCGGATGTCAACCAGGAGCTGGATCCGGTTTTCATGAAGCAGGGATATGAATTCCCCGATAGAACGTGTAGAATGGCCGACTGTAAATATCACTTTGGTCAGTTGAGACTCGGCCACGGCATTTCCTCCTGAAACATTGCAACTCCCTGTTTTCTAATGGGTTGGGCGAACCAGGAACGGGGACACTTTTCTATATGGCCCATTTATGTTATCTTATGCGAGCGTAAATAAGTTCCCCCGAAGGAGTCCTTCGGACGTAGCACCTTGGCGCTCAGGTGCTGTCGCACCCCGGCGCGTTGTCGCAAAGCGAAACCCCGATTTGCAGGACATACTCACCGCGGTGAAATCACCCGACTGCCATTCAGATCTTATGGAGAAGAGTTTTTGAAATGAGAGACTATAAACTGAGAAACATAGCCATAATCGCACACGTTGACCATGGAAAGACAACGCTGGTTGACCACATGCTCAAACAAACCGGCACTTTCCGGGATAACCAGAACATGGGGACCCGCATACTGGATTCGAACGATCTCGAGCGCGAAAAAGGAATTACCATACTCGCAAAAAACGTGTCGGTAAGGTACAAGGACGTTAAGATAAACATCGTCGACACCCCCGGGCATTCCGATTTCGGCGGCGAAGTCGAGCGAACCCTGATGATGGTCGATGGTGTTCTTCTTCTGGTTGATGCCGCAGAAGGACCGCTGCCGCAGACTAAGTTCGTCCTTCGCAAGGCGCTCGAGCTGAATCTCAAGCCGATTGTCGTCATCAACAAGATTGACAGGAAGGATGCGCGTCCGGCTGAAGTGCTGAACGAAGTCTACGATCTTTTCATCTCACTCGGCGCGAACGACGAGCAGATAGACTTCCCCGTCATATACACTATTGCGAAGCAGGGCATTGCTCAGTACTCACTCGATCAGGAAAGCCATGATCTATCTCCACTTTTCGAAACGATACTGAAGCGGATCCCCGAACCGCCCGTGGATGCCGAGAGCCCTTTCCAGATGCTCGTGATGAACATCGAGTACAACGATTACATCGGCCGGCTCGGGATTGGACGAATCTTCCGCGGCACCATCAGGGACGGCGCCCCGATGCACGTCGTTCACAAGGACTTCAAAGTCCAGGACGCAAAGATCACTAAGATATTTACCTTCGAGGGATTGAAGCGGAACGAAGCGACGGAAGCAAGCGCCGGAGAAATAATCGCGCTCGCAGGGATGGAAGACGTCGACATCGGCGAAACAATATGCGACCCGGCGGACATAACGCCGCTCCCGTTCGTGAACATAGAAGAGCCGACGCTCTCGATGAACTTTGTCGTGAACAATTCCCCTTTCGCGGGGAAAGAAGGAAAGTATGTCACGACCAGAAACCTCGCCGAACGCCTGGCGCGTGAGCTGCGCGCGAACGTTAGCCTGCGCGTCGAGCCGGGCGATACGCCTGATGTCTTCACGGTAAGCGGAAGAGGCGAGCTTCACCTGGCGATTCTCATCGAAACAATGCGCAGAGAAGGCTACGAGTTCCAGGTCGGCAAGCCGAAGGTTATCTACAAGACCATCAACCACGAACTTCATGAGCCGGTCGAGCATGTTATCATCGACGTCCCGGACGAGTTCGTAGGCACCGTCATAGACAACCTCAGCAGGAGGAAAGGCGAGATGAGAAACCTTCTGCCCAGCCACGGAAATACGAGGCTCGAATTCATTGTGCCGGCGAGAGGGCTCATCGGCTTCAGAACCGAATTCATGACACAGACCAAAGGTACGGGAATCCTGCATCACAATTACCACGGATACGAGCCCTTCAAAGGCGATATCGAGGGACGGAATAAAGGCGCCGTAGTCGCGATGGAAACCGGCACCGCGGTGGCTTACGCGATGTGGAAGCTCGGGGAGAGAATGACTTTCTTCATAGAGCCCGGCACACAGGTTTACGCCGGTATGATCGTTGGGGAAAACGCCCGCGAGGATACCATCGTAGCAAACGTCTGCAAGACAAAGCATCTTACCAACATGCGCGCGTCAGGTGCCGACGAGGCAATCCGTCTTGAGCCCCCGGTGCTCATGAACGTCGAGAAGGCGATCGAATGGATTAACGACGAGGAATACGTCGAGTTCACGCCGAAGTCGATCAGGCTTCGCGAGAGGATTCTCAACCACGACGATAGATACAAATCGAGAAAGAAGACCGCTGTAGGATAACCCCCCTCCTCCGGGGACAGTGCACCCTCCACTGCTGAACCGGCGCCATCGTCCCCGTTTCCGGTCTACCGGAGGTTCGTCGCCAGCCAGATTGGCACGAACGACACGTTCAGCCCGAATACTATTCTGTTACCCGTCGTGAGCGCCGCAAAGAAGCCGTGGACTAACCGGCAGCAGAGACAAGACCAGCATAAACGGGTGCTCGATCATCGACCCGTCAGAATATCGCATGCCAACTTGACCTCTTTCTCCGCTTTCACTTCTTCCCTCCATTTCACAAATTACGGCAATGAAAACCTGCCCTGAGCGAAGGAGGCAGATGCACTCCGCATTCACTGCTGTCCGGCCACGAAATTTTTCAGGTAAACCAACCATAACCAAAATGAGGAGGTGGCACATGCGGCCTTTCAAGTCCGTAGTAATGACGATCGTTTTTGCTTCGATCTTCCTCGGTTGTCAGACAAATTCCACGAAGACAACCGCTTCCGACAATGTGTACAAAATTCAACATGGCTTCGTAAACGCTAACGGAGTAATGATCTATTATGAAGAATTCGGTAAGGGAGAGCCGCTCATGATCGTGCATGGCGGTCCGGGCGCGTCACACGATTACTTCCTCCCTTATCTCCTTCCCCTGGCGAAGAACAACCGCCTTGTCTTCATCGATGAACGCGGTTCCGGACAATCCCAGAGGCTTGAGGATGCGACGCAGTACACCGTAGAAAACATGGTCGAAGACGTCGAAGCTGTACGGAAAGCTCTCGGTCTTGGAAAGATGAGCCTGCTCGGTCACTCTTATGGCGGCGTACTGGCCCAGGCTTACGCGCTGAAATACCAGCAGAATCTGACACACCTGATATTGTGCAGCACATTTCCCAGCACTTCACAGATGAACCAGGTCCTTGCGAAGATAAAGGAGAACATGTCTCCCGAACTGCGCGACCGCATCGATAAAATGGAAAAGGCCGGACTGTTCGGCCACGGGTTGCCGTACGAGCAGAACAGGTACACCAACGCCTACATGATAGCCGCGTGGGGAGAAGGTTACTTCCCGTACCTGTATCAAAACAGACCCGACCCTAACTACGACCCCGTGGCCAGCGGAAATATGTCGTGGCGGCTTTATCGGGAGATGTGGGGATCAGACGGCGAGTACGTGATCGACGGCAATCTCAAGTCCGTGGAGTATGTGGACAAGCTGTCAACCATCAAGGTCCCGACGCTCATCACCTGCGGCGACCACGACGAATGTGCACCTTCGCTTTCGGAGGAAATGCACTCCAAAATTGCGGGATCGAAGCTGGTAATATTCCCGCACAGCGGACATATGACGTTCGTCGATCAGCCGAACATGTTCATAAAGACAGTCGAGGATTTCCTGCACTGAGTTTCAAAGCTGCGACTCACTTTCGAAGTGGGTCGCGGTTTTCACCGCCAGGTCGCATCATTGAAGAACGGGAGGTCGTTCCATCGCGGCAAAGATGAAACGATTAGGTTTGCTATCTTCCTTTTTGAAGCCGCTCGGCAAGAAAAACGGGGAGGCCGGCCGCAATTATTTTGTTGCCGGCCATCCGGCAATCGTATTCGATCCGGAAATTTTCATAGGTGAGATTGGCGGTATCGATTATGCCATAGCTCGCACGGCTGTCGCCGTCACGCGGCTGTCCGACGCTTCCGACGTTGATCAGTTCCCTCACTCCCGCATCGCCCAACTTGCGCCTGAAAATTACGGGCACATGGGTGTGTCCGATCAGACAGATTTTCTCTTCGAATGACGAAAGCTCCATACGTGCGTCGGCTTCAGATAATACGTACTTCCAATCGTGGGGATCCGAGGGGGACGAGTGAACAAACAGGACATCCTTGATTTTGTAGGTAAGCGGGAGTTCCTTCAGCCAGTCGCTGTTCTCCACGGAAAGCACTTCGCGTGTGTAATCGATGGCCGCCTTGGCGTAGGGATTAATCATGGAATATGTTTCGTCGTCGTGCACGGCATCGTCGTGGTTTCCTTTGACGATATACTTCACTTCGCTGCGGACAACCTCCGCCACTTCGTCCGGATTCGCACCGTATCCAACCACATCGCCGAGACAGATGATTTCGTCGACATGCTTTTTCCGTATGTCTTCCATGACTTCTGTGAGCGCCTCGAAGTTCGAGTGGATATCCGAAATAACCGCGTATCTCATGATACAAAGCCTGGTTTTGTGCATGGGCCGGCCTTGGAGGCTCTTCCGGCGACGAAGAACGAATCCAACCTGATGATCTCGGCAATGTTGAGTCCGCCAGCCTTGAAGTAGGAGACGATGTCCCTGTCAAGGTGGCATCCTCCCGCGATTTTTTTCCAGAGAGGCGTCACTGCCCTCTCGGCGCCCGCGAGGAACGGCTTCTCCGCGATGGGATGCTCGGCGAAGAAGAAGCAACCGTCTTCTTTGAGCACACGGCGGATCTCCTGAGCCGCTTTCAAAGGTTCGCCGATCGTGCAGAATGTAAGCGTGGAGACGACCGTGTCGAAGGAGTTGTCGGGGAATGGAAGGTCTTCGGCCCGGGCTTGCGCGAGCGCCGCGCACTCTCTGACTCTGTGCGCCGCGCGACTAATCATATACGGATCAGGTTCGATAGCTAAAACGCAGTCCGCGTTTTCGAAATGTTTGAAGTTCAATCCTGTTCCGGCTCCTATCTCCAGTACTCTCCCTCTCGCGCTCTTAACGACCATCCTGCGCACCTGTTCGAACCCGAGCTTGTCGGCGGGTACCATCAAGGCGTCGTAGAGAGACGCGACAAACAGGTGAGCACCCATTCTATTGTACCTTCAATATTCTTGTCAAATATAAGCTCAGGTCCGGCAAATAAGTGACGATAAACAACGCGAGCAGCGCTATGGCCAGAAACGGCAGCACAGCCCTGTATATCTTCACTATGTCTTTTTCAAAACGCAAACTCGATATGAATAAGTTCAATCCTAATGGCGGCAGCATGTATCCGATTTCCAGGTTCAGCAGAAAGATCACACCAAGGTGAACAGGATTGATGCCGTACTGCATCGCGATCGGCACTATCAGAGGTACGACGATTATAATAGCCGAGAATATTTCGACCATATTTATGACAAGGAGAAAGAGGTTCAGCAGGATGAGGAAGACGAGCTGACTCGAAACGAAGCGATGGATGAGCTGGAACATCTGCATCGGGATTTGCTGGTCGATGAGATAGTTCGTCAGACCGAGCGCGGTCCCCAGCACGACGAAGATGGCGCCGACGAGCATCATGCTCTTCCTGGTGATCCCGGGAAGGTCCTTGAAGAACTTGACGTCGCGGAGCACGAAGACTTCTACGACGAGGACGTAGAATGCCATGATCGCGCTCGCTTCCGTCGCCGTGAAATAGCCGGCGTAGATGCCACCGATAATAATGATGGGAAGCGGTATCTCCCAGACGCCTTCCTTGAGCGCCCCGAAGGCCTCTCGGAACGAAAACGCCTGACGTTTCACCCCCGCACGAATGCCGGTGTAAATGCTGTACGCGGATAGCATAACAATCAGGAGTATGCCGGGTATCACACCCGCGGCGAACAGCTTGTCGACGCTTATCCCTGCGACAATTCCGTATAGGATGATCGGCAGGCTCGGCGGAAAGAGGAGTCCGAGGCTTCCTGATGTCGTCATCAGCCCGGTCGCGAATCTTTCCGGATACGACTCCTTAACCAGGACGGGATAGAGCAAACCTCCAAGTGCAACGATGGTCACGCCGGACGCACCCGTAAACGCGGTGAAGATAGCCGTGGATATTATCGAGACTATGGCAAGTCCGCCGGGCATCCAGCCGAAGAAAGCCTGGGCGAGACGCACGAGCCTCTTTGGGGCGTTGCTTTCCGCCAGTATATATCCGGCGAATGTGAAGAGCGGTATCGCTATAAGCGCCGGCAGGCTCGCGAGTCGGTACAGCTCCACGATCACGGCTGATGTGTCAACGCCGATGGATTTGAAAAGGAGAAGCCCGCCCGCCCCTATGAGTATGAAGACAGGCTCGCCCAGCAGGACGAGCAGGAGAATCGCGATGCCAATGACGACGTACGACATTTTTTCTTTATCCCTGTGGGAGTTCTGTGTGGAGCAGGGTGGATGAATTCAATCTGCGTTTCCGGCGGGAGTGTGGGCTCAAACGACTTCGGCCGACTGGGGGCCCTCAACCGCGACCTCGACTGCCTTGAAGAGGAAATGCAGTCCGATCAGCCCGAAGCCTATCGGTATGATCATCTCCAGGTAGTACGGCATCACGTTCTTTCCCATGAACGTGAAGAGAGGCTGGTTATTGTATTTGATCTCGTCGGCGACGAAAGACGCGCTGGCAACGGACAGGAAGTAGCAGACCACCGTCGCGCTGATATGGAGGAACACCTGTACGATTCTCTGAAGTAAATTGGGCAACCGCTTAGTGATGATGTTTATCGAGAAATGTCGCGATTCCTTCGCCGCGAGGGCGGCACCGAGAAATCCGATCCAGAGCACAAGATGCCGCAGAAACACGTCGGCCCAGATAATCCCTGTTGACCAGAACTCCCTCAGTATCACCTGTAGAAAGGCCATCACCACAGTTACTGTCAGGAATATCACGAGAAGTGAATTCTCGATGATTCCCAGGATGTTCTCTATCTTCCTGATGGTTTTCACTTTCCGGGGTGCTCCTTGCGAAACTGGTCAAGCGCCGCTTCAACTTGATGCAGGAGGTCGGCCGAGTACAATTTCCCGACGAGCATCTGACGCGCCTCTTCGCCGGTCTGGTAATAGTAAGCCAGTTCGCTTTTCGAGCGAGGGCGAGTAACTGTTATGCCTTCCCCTTCCATGGTCTTGATAGCCTTGACGTTGTCCTTCCGGCTCAACTCCGTCAGCTTCTTCATGTAAATCTGGCCGTTCTTGACAAGAATTTGCTGAAGATCCGGCGGCATGGAATCGAAATATCTTCTGGAGATAAGAGCCGCCCCGGACGAATTCGCGAGAGGGACATCAAGCATATATTTCACTTTCGTGAACCATTGAAGTGCGATCATCGCCAGAGGCGGCGAGTAGACGCAATTGATCATCCCGGTCTGGAGCGCGGAGTTGACGTCCATTACCGACAGCGGGATAGGAGAAAGATGGAGAACCTTAAACGACACTTCGGCGATAGGGTCGCCTTCCCACATCCACGCCTTGACGTTCTTCATGTCCTGCACGGAATAGATTGGCTTCTGAGTGAAGACGTAGACAAATCCGACTTCTGCCCACCCGAGGAATACGAAACCTCCCTGCTCGAACGCCTGGCTGAACTGGGGGGTAAATTTATCATAGATGTAATTGATCTCGGAGGTATCGTGGAAGAGGAATGGAGTATCCAGAATCCGCTCTTCCGGCGCGATTTCGCCCATACCGACTCCGGTGAATCCGGCGGCTTGGTATTGTCCGATCCTGATCTTCCTGAGTACATCCTTCTCGTCGCCCGCGATCCCGCCCGCGTAGAACTTAAAGCCCAGCCTCCCGCCGCTCTCCTTTCGCACCGCGGCGTCGTACTCCTTCATCACGTTCATCCACGTGCTTCCTTCCGGCGCGACAGTGGCAAACTTGATAGTGTACTGCTGCGCGCGGACGGATAATCCCGACAGCAGCAAAACCGACATTACGACAAATATCCTCTGTGCAATCTTAGACATGTCCAACCTTTCAGAAATAGTCGCTTTCATGTTTCAACAACTCTTTGGCTTTTTGTTTCGCGATCTCATTGGCGAGATTCTCATCGGGAAGGAGGTTAGCGGGAGCGTCGATCACTTTATTAAGAAGGGATTCAAATAACTCCTTGTTCTGAGTCATGACGGCGTATGATTGCGCATAGTAGAAATATCCCATCAGAAATTTCCCGTCCGCAAACTGAATAGCCTTCTCAAAATGTTCCCTGGCCGCAGTGGTATCGCCGCCGAACATCGCCGGGAGACTTCCCAGAATAGTCCCGAAGAACAGGTGCGCGCCGCCGTAGAAATACGAGGGATCGTGCTGAAGGACAAATTTCATCATTGCCTCTACCTTCGGGAGCTGGGCGAGCGCGTCGACGTTGTCACGATTGAGGTTCACGTAGTTCCCCCAGGCGTTCGCGGTCCAGAAAACGGCCGGAACGTCGCTCTCGCCGAACTCGTCCAGAGCTTTCTGGAAATCCGTCAGGTCGCCCTTAAAATGTTCCTTGAAGTCACTGTTCTCGAACAGTATCCTGAGGCCGTAGTCCCTCGCGCGGAGGTAGAACAGATTGGCGCGCTCCCTTGAAGAATCTTGCACGAAGCCGAGGGCATAACTGGTGTATCCCTGAGCCCCCAGGAGAAGGAGCTTCTCATTATCCGGGGCCTCGATAATCAGACCGTCGAGAAGTTTCAGATCCGCCGGAATCGCCTGCGCGGCAATCTGGAGATCCGTCTCCCTGTTAAGCGCCTTGAAGCCGCCGTCGATAATGCCGCTTGTCGCGCCTATCGTAAGCTGTGTGATGCTGCAGCCCTGGGCGGAAAAGACCATGGCTGCCGAGAGCGCGGCCGATACAAGGATTTTCTTCGGACTGATCATTAATTATTCTCTCCGGTCGTTTACCGACGGCATGGAAAAGACTGCCGGCGACTTCCCTTCAGATGGAAAGTATTTGGGACAGTTCAACGAGGCTGTTGTCGATGGCCTTCTTTTTCTCCCACGTATCGCGCATGGGGGTGAGAACCACCTTGTTGTTTATCTCGCCTGCCATCACGTTGAGCTCGCCGTGCAGTAACCCTGCAACCGCAGCCGAACCGAGTTTCGCGGCGAGCACCCTGTCGCGCGCGGTAGGGCTGCCGCCCCGTTGAATATGGCCAAGTACTGTGACGCGGTAGTGCAGGTGGACGAACTCGCTCATCCTTCTCGCGAGGTCGACGGCGCCGCCGTTGAAACATCCTTCCGCGATGACCACGATGCTGCTCCTTTGCCTCCCGCCGGTGGTAAGCTTCTGGCGTATCGCCTCGAAGTTTTCCTCGATTTCGGGGATCGCGATATACTCTGCGCCGCCGGCGATACCGACGTCCAAGGCAATGAAGCCCGCGTCGCGCCCCATCACCTCCACGTAGAATACTCTGTCGTGGGCGTCCGCGGTATCTCGAATCTTGTCTATGGCTTCAACAGCTGTGTTTATTGCCGTGTCGTAACCCACGGTGAAATCCGTACCGTACAGATCATTATCGATGGTTCCCGGGACCCCGACCGTCGGGATCATATGTTCGTCGTAGAGGAGAGTCGCACCCTGGAAAGTCCCGTTGCCGCCGATGGCGACGAGGCCGTCGACACCCTGTGAACTCAGGTTGGCCGCCGCTTTCGCACGTCCCTCGCGGGTCATAAACTCCGCTGAACGGGCCGTTTTGAGGAGCGTACCGCCCCGCTGAATGATATTCGATACGGAACGAGGCCCCATGGGGACGAAGTCGCCTTTTATCATCCCGTTGTAGCCGTGTTGAATCCCAACCACTTCAATATTATGATAGACAGCAGTTCTTACAATCGCTCTTAAAGCCGCATTCATTCCCGGCGCATCACCGCCGCTCGTGTAAATTCCAATTTTCTTAATCTTACTCATAATCTCCTATGAAAAACCCTTCAAATTTAGCATTTGCGGCGGGAAAATGCAAAGAACCGTAGAAGATGACGCACTAACATTGTATTTTTAACAGGATTTGCGTAATCATCAGTACAACTAGCGATTCAAACGGTAATGGATAATCTTTCTCCGAAATTCATCAGAAAACTCAAGCAAATCAAACTCATTGCAACGGACCTCGACGGAACACTGCTCAACAATCAAGGGCAGATTTCAGATGTTACGAGGGAGAGCGTGTGGAAGCTGAGAGGACTCGGAATGCGGGTCGCGATCATGACGGCGCGCGCCCATTCATCAGCCGAACGCATCGCCGACGAGCTTGATATGAAATCTCCCATTATTTCCCTCGACGGCGGACTCGTCCGACTACCGCACAGCGACCAGAATATCTTCGCCAGCTACATAAAGCCGAAGGTGGTCAGAACGGTAATCTCGGAGGCCGAGAAGAGGTTCTCGAGCGTGGCACTCTTCGTCGACAACAAGATGATGCGGCTGGAATCGGACACCATGCTCCCGAGTTATATCGACAGCCTCGAGCTCGACACAATCGTCGTGGAGGATCTCGCTCCATATGCTGACAGGACGATCCAGGTAATCGTCGGCGCGGATTCCAAAGCTGTGATAAAGTCGATTGCGCGCAAGGCCATCGGTCTCTTCTCGCGCGTCACCGTTAACGTGTACCGCAGCTCGCAGCACGGCGACAGATGGTATCTGGAAATCAAGAACAAGAATTATTCGAAGGCTACCGGGCTCGCCCATCTCGAGAAGTATTTCCGGGTCGGCAAGGATGAAGTCGCGGTCCTCGGAGATTTCAAAAACGATCTGGAGGCGTTCAAGCGCGCCGGGACAGGTGTTGCGATGAAGAACGCGGTTTGGGAACTGAAGGAACGTGCCGATCTTATCACCGAATCATCGAACGACGACAACGGAGCAGCAGAGTTCTTCAACCTCATTTTCAAAATCAGAAGCAACAGCCGCCATTGACAAAGATGGCTGATTTCTTCGCGAGAGTGCGACGTTTTTACCGGAGACTCAAGGGGATAGACTTCGAGAAGAGCACAACGATCAAGGTTGTGCTCCTTCTGGGACTCATTCTCGCCGTCACTCTCCTTGCTCCATCCCAGAACCAACTGAAGATTCATTACGACGTCGGCACGATCTGGACACACGACGATGTGATAGCGCCGTTTTCCTTCCCGATATACAAGGACCCCGCCGAATACGAGAAGGAAGTGAAGGCGGCGGTGGACAACGTGAAGCCGGTGTTCGACCGGGTGGAGATCGAGAGATACCGGCTCGACTCGGTGGCGGCTTTCATCTCGCAGATCCAGGGCGCTCTCGAACTGCAGCTTAAGACCGAGAGGGAGAGAAACAAACGGCTGTTCGTGAATGATTCCGTCGCTCTGTACAACATCCTTCAGAACTTCTCTTACAGGTTCTCAAGCTCAGACTGGCATCAGCTTCTGGTCAACATTTACCACAATCCTTTGACTCTCCGGAGAATCGGTTCGCTCATCCCCGCAGTCACGTCGATATTGGCCAGCGACTACCAGACGGGGATCATTGACAGACCGAGGGACCAGGTCGGCTCGTCGGTAATCGTGGTTCGTCACAGGAATTCAGAAACGCCGGTCCCGCTGGAACAGGTCCTGACTCTTCAGGATATAACGAACCAGCTCGACCTGGCGGCGCTTAGCATCCTCAAGGGCGATACGACTACAGGACAAATCCTCTCCAGCGCCGTTGCCTCCCAGGTCCTCCCTAACCTTTCCTACAATCGCAACCAGACCCAGCGCGAAATCAACGCGGCCGTCGATATTGTACCGCGGACGGTTGGATTCGTAAAGGAAAATGAGCGGATAATCGGCAAGCACGACCGGATAACGGACGATATCAAGCTCAAGCTCGATTCGCTTGAAAAGGCCCTTCAGGAAAGAACCGGGGCCTCGGACCTGATGCTTCAATTCGGCGGGAAGTTCCTCATGATGCTCGTCATCATCGGGCTCCTGAGCATATACCTCTTCCTCTTCAGGAAGAAAATATTTTACAACAACAAGATGCTCCTGTTGATTGCCGTCATCTTCATATTCGAGGGGCTGCTGATGTATTTCGCCTTCACGGCGCAGACCACTCTCCCCGTGCAATATCTCGTCCTTGTGCCTGTGGCGTCTATGATACTGACTATAGTTTTCGATTCGCGCGTCGCGTTCCAATCGACGGTCGCCATCGCGCTCATGATCGGCGCCATGAAAGGCAATGACTTCGGCGCCGCGTTCACTGCGCTCAGTGCCGGTGCGCTTGCCGTCTATACCGTCCGCGACATCAAGAACAGAACGCAAATTTTCAGAAGCCTCGTGTTCATATTCCTCGGCTACGCTGTCGCGACACTCGCCGTCTCATTCCAGAGGGGAGAGGACGCTCCCACGATTCTCGCCGACTTCTCGCTCATCGCCGTGAACTCGGTACTGTCGCCGATTATTACTTTCGGACTTCTTATCTTCTTCGAGAAAGTATTCAGCATAGCTACCGATCTGACGCTCCTGGAGCTCTCCGATTTCAACCAGCCCCTGCTGCGTGAACTCTCCCAGAAGGCTCCCGGCACGTTCCATCACTCGATTATTGTCGGGACACTCGCGGAGAAGGCCGCCGAGGCGGTCGGAGCGAACTCGATCCTGGCTCGCGTCGGGGCATACTATCACGACATCGGCAAGACACTGAAACCCGAATATTTCATCGAAAACACGATGGAATCCAACAAATCAAAGCATGACTGGCTTCCGCCCGACATCAGCGTGCAGATGGTTATGTCGCATGTCACCGAGGGGATCGAGCTCGGCAGAAAGTACCATCTCCCGCAGCGCATACTGGATTTCATCCCGATGCATCACGGAACGACACTGGTCGCGTATTTTTACGGCAAGGCCCTGAAAAGACCTTTCGCCACCGGAGACGTGAGCGAGGGCGACTACAGGTACGAAGGGCCGAGGCCGCGGTCGAAGGAGACGGCGATAGTAATGCTCGCCGATTCTGTCGAAGCCGCTACGCGCTCATTGCCGGAGAAATCCATGGGGAACATCGTGTCTATGATCGACGCGATCGTCAAAAGCAGGTACGAGGAGGGACAGCTCGACGAGACAAACCTTACGTTCGGCGACCTGACGAGGATAAAAGAAAATTTCCTGGCAGTCTTGTCGGGGATATACCATAAACGCATCGAGTACCCGGTTCAGAAATCGGCTCCGCCGGACGACAGACCGCAGGCGGAGAATGAAATACCGGAGCGGGTCGAAGCGCTGAGCCAGCAGGAACTCGACGAACTTGCCCCGCCGACACGACCCAGACCGAAGAAGAAGACGCGCAAAGCCCACCGCGCCAAATCAACGAAGCCCCCGCGAAGGAAATAGACCTCCTTTCGGAACAATAAAAATGGCCGCTCCAGAACTGAACAGGAAGATTTCCAACCAACTCGACCTATTTTTCGAATTCATGAAATTTGAGAAAGGGCTGTCGGACAACAGTCTCATATCCTACCGCAGCGACCTCAACCGTTACGCGGAGTTCATGGAATTGCGGGGCGCCGCCGGCCTGAACGAAATATCCAGGGCCGAGGTCAGGAATTACTTCAAAGCCCTGTTCGACATGGGCCTGAAACAAAGCAGCATCGCCAGGAATTTCTCGGCGGTGAAGGTCCTCCACCGGTTTCTCGTTTTCAGAAAGATGTCTGAGGCAGACCCGACGGCGAATCTCGACCGCCCAAAACCGTCGAAGAAACTTCCCGTCGTCCTGAGCAGGGATGAGATCGAGCGGCTCATCAAGGCGCCCGACACGAATTCCGAGCTTGGAATACGCGACCGCGCCATCATCGAGACGCTTTATGCCACCGGTGTGAGAGTAAGCGAGCTTGTTAATCTCAAGAAAAGAGATTTAATTAAAAGTGAGAATGTGATCAGAGTTTTCGGGAAAGGCTCAAAGGAAAGAATCATCCCCATAGGAGAAATCGCCCTCGAGTGGATCGAGCGGTACGACAAGGCGGTTCGTGCCGGCACGGGGCGAAAGCGCCCGGCCGGATCCCAATCGCAGGCAAGCGACCTCATCTTCCTGAACTTCCGCGGCGGAAAGATCTCCAGGATCTCGATCTGGAGAATGCTCCGCAAGTATTCGAGGGACGCGAACATAAAGAAGGACATACACCCGCATACTCTGAGACACACTTTCGCGACCCATTTGCTCGAGGGGGGCGCCGACATACGCGCCGTCCAGGAGATGCTCGGGCACAGCGACATCGGCACGACACAGATCTACCTTCATCTCGACAGAAGTTACCTTAAAGAGGTCTTAGACAAGTTTCATCCAAGAGGAAAATATGCTACGTGAGTTATACATACTCCCTATACTTTTGTTCTCGGTAATCATACACGAGATATCCCACGGCTACGCCGCGCTGAAACTCGGCGACCCGACCGCGCGCGATTCCGGCAGGCTTACGCTCAATCCTATACCGCACATCGATCTGGTCGGATCGATAATAGTCCCGCTCTTCTCGCTCCTGACGGTAGGACAGGTCCTTATCGCGTGGGCGAAGCCGGTCCCGGTGAACCCGATGAATTTTTCGGATTACAAGCGGGACGAAATAATCGTCTCGGCGGTGGGGCCCCTCTCCAATCTGATCCTGGCGCTCACCTGCGCTCTCATAACGATAGGCCTCCTACAGCTGCAGCCGGTAATAGGCCCGGCGGCATCGTCCTCCGCCTTCTACGTCTTCCTGTTGAAGATGTTTTCAGGAGGGATTTACCTCAACGTAATACTCGGTGTCTTCAACCTGGTACCGATCCCGCCTCTCGACGGTTCGCATGTCCTTGCCTCTTTGCTTCCCGATTCGGCGGCGGTGGTATACAACAGGATAGGTTTCGTGGGGATTTTTCTGATCATCATACTAATGCAGGTCCCTGCTTTCCTGGCGATTTTCAATGCGGCAATAAATTTCTTCTACGCCCCGCTTTATCAGCTGGTAGTAGCTTTCGCATGATCTCGATTTGGCGCTAAATTACAATTGTCCCGCAATAGCGGGCAAGCAGTTTGAATTGTCGATTACCATAACCGGAAATACACAAATAAAATGATCATAATGAAATTTGGCGGAACGTCGGTCGAGGATTCCGATGCTATCCGCAGAGTCATTGAAATAGTAAAATCGGAAATACCAAGAAAGCCAATCGTATTCGTCTCGGCGTGCGCAGGTGTGACCAATCAGCTCCTGAAAATTGCGAACCTCTCGGCCGAAGGGAAAAAGGACGAAGCCAACGACGTCATCGCAGCTATCAGGGCGAGACACGAGAGGCTGGTCGACGAGCTGATCCCGTCGGACCTTCCCAAGAATTACCTGAAGGGAAAGATATCCGTCTACGCCCACGAGTTGAAGAATCTATCGCAGGCTATCTCCGTGCTCGGCGAGGTGACGAACCGGTCGCTCGACACTATCGCCTCCTACGGTGAACGACTCTCGTCGGTAATCATCGCCCAGGCGATGGAAGAAACATCGATGAAGTCGATGTTCGTCGACGCACGCGAATTTATGATCACCGACGATAACTATACGAAGGCCGCTCCGCTACTTCCCGTTGTTGAAGAGAGGGCGAAGAAACTCCTCGTGCCGCTCGTGCTCAACGGCTACGTCGTCGTAACGCAGGGCTTCATAGGTTCAAGCGAACAAGGGATTACAACGACCATCGGCCGCGGAGGGTCCGACTATTCCGCTTCGATCATCGGCTCACTGCTCGACGCGGCCGAGATACAGATATGGACCGACGTCGACGGGGTACTGACCGCCGACCCGTCAATAATCAAGGGCGCACGACGGATAAAGAAGATGACGTTCAACGAGGCATCGGAGCTGGCATATTTCGGTGCCAGGGTCCTTCATCCAAAGACGATCCTCCCCGCGATCGAGAAGAGTATACCTGTTTACGTCAGGAACTCCCGGAATCCATCTTACGGCGGGACGCTGATCACGAGAGGAGATGGAACCGAAGAGTGCGTCGCGAAATCGATCGCGTACAAGGAGCGCATAACGCTTCTCAATCTAGAATCCAGCCGGATGTTTCTTGCACCCGATTTTCTCGAAGCCGTGTTCACATTATTCAACAAACACCATGTCATCGCCCACGCTGTCGCGACGAGTGAAGTCAGCGTCACCGTAGCGATCGAGGACACATCGAACCTGGAGGAGCTTAAGAGAGATATTTCGGAATTCGCCGAGGCTTCCGCATCGGGCGGAAAGGCTATCGTATGCGTCGTCGGAGAAAACATAAGATTCAGCCCCGGTGTGGTCGGAAGGATTTTTTCCGCGCTAAAAGACATCCGCATCAACATGATTTCGCAGGGCGCGTCTGAGATCAACATCGGATTTGTGGTCGACGAGAACGATATCGAGAGGGCGGTCGAGCTGCTGCACTCTGAGCTTTTCACCGGGCCTTCCTCGCAGGGATTGTCGGACGAAATTTTCGACTGATTCCGCAAATCATACCCCACATCTATTCATGCGAACGAAATGACAGATAAAATCAGATACGAAAAAGGACGGCTTCACGTTGAGGATATCCCGGCCGGGGACCTGGCGGAGAAATACGGAACGCCGCTGTACGTTTACAGTGGAAACCAGATAGCGAAGAATTTCAAAGATCTCCAGAAGGCGTTCAGTGTCATCCCGGGGGCCAGGATTCTTTACGCCCTTAAGGCAAATTCAAATCTCGAAATACTCAGGCACGTTTGCTCGCTCGGGGCAGGCGCCGACACGGTATCTTCCGGCGAGATATTTCTGGCTCTCAAGAGCGGCTTCGCACCGGAGTCGATCTCCCTCGCCGGGGTGGGCAAGACCGACCGCGACATCGATTTCGCGCTTTCACGCGGAATAGGCGTGATAATCGTGGAGTCGAACGAAGAGTTGAAAGTTGTCTCGGAACGCGCCGCGGCTCTCGGCCGAACGGCCCGGGTGTCGCTCAGGATAAATCCCGATGTCGATGCCCGCACACATCCGCACATTTCGACAGGTCTCAAAGAAAACAAGTTCGGCATCAACATAGATGAGGCGGGCGAAACGGCGAAGCGTGCCTCGAAGATGAAGAACGTTAAGCTTGTCGGTATACACTCACACATCGGCTCGCAGGTAACCGAGCATGCCCCTTTCGAGGAGGCCGCCGAGTCCATCAGGAAATTCGTTATCGCCCTGAAGAAAGACGGGATAAAGATCCGGCAGATCGACCTCGGTGGTGGAATAGGAGTCCGCTACCGGAACGCCATCAGGCACAAGCTTCTCCCGGTCGAGAAGAAGGAAGAACCGCTGATCGACCTGGACGCACTGGCGGGGGTAATAAAGGAAAAGCTCTCCTTCCCCGGGTGCGAGATCGCGATCGAGCCGGGAAGGTATATCGTCGCCGAGTCCGGAGTCTTGTTGACACGCGTGCTGTACAGGAAGAAATCCGCCGGCCGGACATTCGTAGTCGTCGATGCCGGCATGAACGACATGATGCGCCACGCACTTTATTCCGCCTATCACCAGATCGTGCCCGTTGAATTGGAGGATTCGACCTTTGCCCCTGCCGATGTCGTCGGCCCGGTGTGCGAAACAACGGACGCCTTCGCGGTTCAACGGGAGCTGCCAAGAATGAAAAGAGGAGATCTCGCTGCAATACTGACAGTCGGCGCATACGGCTACTCCATCGCTTCGAATTACAACTCCCGCCCAAAGCCAGCCGAAATCTTCGTCGAAAAAGATTCCGCTCGAGTCGTAAGAGACCGCGAAACTTACGAGGATTTGATTTAAACTCCGAATTTTAGTTATTTAAATTATCCGGGAGAGATGGTAAATGGTGCTCCCGGACCGACCTTGTCGGGTGAACAAGACCTAAAGAGATAATTCAGAAGGAAAATCAGAAAGATGAAAGCGTATAATGTAGCAGTAGTCGGCGCGACAGGACTTGTGGGACGAAAGATGACGCAGGTACTCGAGGAACATAAATTCCCGGTGAAGACGCTCACGCCGTTGGCTTCAAAGAGATCGGCGGGTAAAGAGATCACGTTCAAAGGCGAACAGATAAAAGTTAAGGAGCTGACAGCGGATAGCTTCAAGGGAATAGAAATCGCGCTCTTCTCGGCGGGCGCGACGGTCAGCAAAGAGTTTGCACCGATCGCGGCCAAGGCCGGGACGGTCGTCATCGACAACAGCAGCGCCTGGCGTATGGATCCCGAGATCCCTCTCGTCGTTCCGGAAGTTAACCGCGGCGACATATTCAGGCATCACGGAATCATCGCAAACCCGAATTGCTCGACTATCCAGATGGTAGTGGTTCTCAAGCCGCTTCACGACAAGTACAGGATCAAGCGGGTCGTAGTCTCAACATACCAGTCTGTGACCGGCGCGGGCCAGAAGGGCGTGGACCAGCTGGACGAGGAACTCGGGAAGAAAGCCGGCGACACGCACAAGTTTCCGCACAGGATCGCGTTCAACTGTCTGCCGCACATAGACGTGTTTCGCGAAGACGGTTACACGAAGGAAGAATTCAAGATGGTCTTCGAGACGACCAAGATCATGGGAGACCAATCGATAAAGGTGAGCCCGACGTGCGTGCGTGTGCCGGTTTTCGGCGGGCACAGCGAGAGCGTGAACATCGAGTTCGAGAAGCCGTACGAACTGAAAGACGTTCTCGCGCTTCTGAGGAAATCGCCCGGAATCATAGTCGAGGATGATCCGTCGAAGAACCTTTATCCGATGCCGCTCAATGCCTACGACAAAGATGAGGTGTTCGTCGGGCGCATCAGGCGCGACGACACGGTTCCGAACGCGCTAAACATGTGGATCGTCTCCGACAATATCAGGAAAGGCGCGGCGACGAACGCGGTGCAGATAGCGGAAGAACTCATTAAGGGAAGAGACTGATGAAACGAAAAGATGTCCCCGGCCGATCATGGCTTTCGCCTAAGTGCGTTCTTACCGCGTCGTTTTCCCTATCGCGTCAAGGACTTGCTTCACAATTTTGGGATGCAGAACACCACCGGAATGAAACTATACAACAACCCTCACATTCCGCTTGAGGTAAATTCGATGACTTCCTTTAGATCTTACAAGGAGGAACCCGGCTTCTATCAATAACGACTCTGCCTCTTTCGAGGTGAGCCGCTCTTGCTTACCCGATATTTATCTCAACCGAACTTGTTAAGATTTCCTTGCTCAAATAGGTTCTTCGCTCATCTTCAGTAAGGGTCTCAAGATACAACTCAGCGGCTTCCCGGATATTGCTCATCGCCTCATCGAGTGTCTTTCCTTGTGATTGGCACCCGGGAAGCTCAGGACAGTAGGCGTAGAAGCCGAAATCATCCCGCTCGATAACAACACTCGCCTTGTACATCTCTGATCTCCTCGCACTAATTATACGCCACCCAACCATGCAATGCAAAAGCCATTTGCGCCTGGAACAACATGAGGCCGAGTTCGAGGATGAGCGCGGAGTATATATCGGAAGAGCTAATAAAGGGAAAAAATTAAAGGGAGATCCCAATAGCAGGGGTTCGATTATCCCGACCCCTGCGTTCGCGACACCACTACGTCATTCCCCCGTTCCAGCATTCCAGTATTCCATTCTAGAGTTTCAGTTCCTTCAGCCTCGGCGCGAATTTCCTGACCGCTCCGACGACGAGCAGCGCCATCGTTCCCCCGAACACCGCGGACGGGACCAGCCCGATAAGTTTCGCGGAGACTCCTGATTCGAATGCCCCGAGCTCGTTGGAGGAGCCCACGAATATCCCGTTAACCGCCGCGACCCGTCCGCGCATCTCGTCCGGCGTGTGCAGCTGAATGATGGTGTTCCGGATAACCACGCTAACATTGTCGAACATGCCACTGATCAGAAGCATGGAGAGGGAGAGGTAGAAATTTTTCGACAATGAAAAGGTGATGATCGCCAGGCCGAAACCGAAAACGCAGGTCAGGAGATTCCGACCGGCGCGCTTGAAGAAGGGATAGTGAGCCTGGATCACCGACATTATCAAGGCGCCGATGGCGGGAGCCGCGCGAAGAAAGCCCAATCCCTCCGCGCCCGTATGCAGAACCTGGTCGGCGAAGATCGGGAGGACTGCAACCACCCCGCCGAAAAATACCGCGAACATGTCGAGCGAAATCGCGCTGAGTATGACCTGATCGTGGAAAACGAACTTCAGGCCACTGACAAGGCTTTGTGCCATCGATTCCTTCGACTTCCGTTCAGGCACAGGCTTCTTCCGGACCAGGGTAAACGAGCCCAGGCCGATCATTGTCATGATGACCACCGTTGTGTATGCCGTGCCTACTCCGGAGAAGCCGTAAATCAAACCGCCGACCGCCGGTCCGGCGACGTCCGCGAGCTGCCAGGACACGCTGCTCCAGGTCGAGGCGTTCCCGTAAAGTTCTCTCGGAACGAGCTGCGCCCTTAACGCGCTCTGTGACGGCGACATGAAGCCGCGCGCGAGTCCGGTGATGAAAATGATCGCGTAGATTGGAAAGACCCCGTGCGTGTGAAGGATCCACTCGAATTTCGTCGAGACAAGAAGCAGCGCCGCCGCACAGACGAAATACACCGCGCTCGATGAGAGAATGATGCCTTTCCTGCTAACCTTGTCGGCCGTATGTCCCGCGAAGAGCGAGATACTGAAGAACGGCAAAGCTTCCGCAAGGCCGATCAGTCCGAGAGAGAGTGCGTCATGCGTGATCTGGTAGATCTGCCATCCGACTATAACCGACTGCATCTGTATGCCGAACGTCAGGCTGAACCGCGCGATGACAAACCACTTGAAGTCCCTTATCCGCAGGGCTGCATAAGGGTCGCTGGTGTCTAGTGCGGAGTTCATTTCCGGAAGCCGCTCAAAGCCGACTGCATCCGGAGTGTGAAGGTAGGAAAAAAAGAAGCAATGCTGAAATGGCGGAAATCTTTCACCCGCAGTGAGGCGTATGGGTCGGCGGTGTCTGGAGGAGGTTCCATCGAAAATTACCTGTCAAGATAATACGGCGCCCGGAAGAAGAAAAATGCCGCCGCTCCTTTTAAACCATGCGTATCGCGTGACAGTCAAAGACAATGACGCAAACTTGAAAACTTTCCGCACTATCGCCATCGCCGGTATCGTAAGCTTTATCGTTTCCGCCGCTGCATATGCGCAGGGGTACTCGATCAAAGGAAAGATCATCGATCTTAACAGGTCTCCCTTGCCTGGAGCCCTCGTTCGTCTTATCGATCCCAGAGACAGTACGCGTGCCTATGTCACCTCGACCAACCTCGACGGAGAGTTTATGTTCTCCGACGTGCCGCAGCAAACATACACACTCAGAGTAACGGCAGTCGGCAAACGCACGTTAAATGTTGTACTTAGGCCGGCGGGAAACGCCCTCGATGTCGGCTCGCTCGCGATTTCAGACGAGCCGATTCACGTCCGTGGCGTCACCGTGGAAGGACGCGTACCTGCCGCAGTGCAGGTCGGGGACACAACCGAATACGCGGCAAACGCGGTTAAGGTCAACCGTGACGCCACAATGGAAGACCTTCTTTCGAAGCTTCCCGGCATCATCGTGAGCAACGGAACCGTCACGGCGGGCGGCGAGACTGTTCAGCGCGTGCTCGTGGACGGAAGGCCGTACTTCGGAGATGACCCGACAGTCGCGCTGCGTAACCTGCCGGCGGAGGTCATCGACAGGATACAGGTGTTCGACCAGATGAGCGACCAGGCACAGTTCACCGGCTTCGACGACGGGCAGTCGGTGAAAACAATCAATGTCATAACCCGGCGGCGAAGAGGCGACCTTAATTTCGGCAAGGTGACCGGTGGATACGGCGAAAACGGACGATACGATGCCGCTGGTAACATGAACCTCTTCGACGGAGACCGGAGGATTTCGCTGCTCGGTTCTTCGAACAACATCAACCAGCAGGATTTTTCCACTCAAGATATTCTCGGGGTGATCTCCACCAACAGCCGGGTTTTCACGCCGGGGGCAGGACCGGGCTTTGGCGGGGGCGGCCCACGACGCGCAAACCCGTTCGGGAGATCGGGCGCAGTAAGCCCGAATTCTCAATTAGTCGGGCAACAACAGGGTATCAATGCCACAAGTGTGTTCGGGGCAAACGCGTCAGACAGCCTCGCGAGCAACCTGTTCGCGCAGGGAAGCTACTTCTTCAACCAGGTCAACAACCAGAACGTTCAAACGGACCACAGGCTCTACCTCCTGGGCGGTGACTCGACAAGCCTATACGACCAGAACAGCAACGTCGCGAGCCGGAACTTCAACAACCGGATCAACGCTCGGATCGATTACGCTGCGGACCCGTCGAACAGTCTGACAGTCCTTCCCGTTTTGTATTTCCAATCTAACCGTGCGGACAACCTGCTGGACGCCGTGACCACGCAGGGCACCGCTGCCTCGCAATCCCTGTCAAACACGAATTCACTCAACGACGGCTACAATCTGACCGGACATGTAATTTACAGACACAGATTCGATCTGCCGGGTCGGACAGTCTCTCTCGATGTCGGCGTCGGATCGAACCGGAAAAACACAAACGGCTATCTTTCTGGGTCTAATGATTATTCCGGTGCAACCGCCGCTCCGGTCGACAGCATCGCGCAACAAACGGGCTACCTGTCAAATGTCGAGACGGTCAGTGCAAACCTGATCTATACCGAACCGACTGACATTAATGCGATAATGGAATTTTTCTACAACCCGTCATTCACGCGGAATACCTCCGACAAGACCACGTATGATTTCGATCCTGCAACAGGCGGATACACGAGTCTCGATCTTCCGCTTTCAAATGTCTATGCCGACAACTACGTGACACAACGGGCGGGGGTCGGATACCGGTGGCGCGGCTCGGGATTCAACATTATGGCAAACATCTCATATCAATACGCCGAACTGCAGGGCGACGATTCGACAACATCGAACATGAGCATCACCAGGAGGTTCGGCTCGTTCCTCCCGAGCGCGATGATGATGTACAGGACGCCCGATCACAGAATGCTGCGCATTTTCTACCGAACATATACCGTTGCGCCGGCGGTGACACAGCTGCAGCAGGTAGTGGACAACTCGAACCCGCTCCTCCTCACAACGGGCAATCCGCAACTGGCCCAGTCGTTCACACATTCTCTCATGGCAAGATACAACCTGACGACACCCGGCCGCGCCGAGAGCATGTTCTTGTTCGCCACTGCGACTTACACGCGCAACTATATCGCGAATGCCACGATCATTCCCGCGCGAGACACGGTGCTTTCCAACGGCACCGCCATCCAGCAGGGCGCGCAGCTTACCTACCCCGTCAACCTTAACGGATATTGGAATGCCCGCTCGTTCTTCACATACGGCTTCCCGTTCGACCTTATCAGCAGCGCCGTGAACCTTAGTGGCGGAATCAGTTACACAAGGACGCCCGGTATCCTTAACGAAATCCGAAGTGTCTCGAATACCGTCGGACCGAGCGCCGGCTTCGTCATCGGGAGCAACATAAGCCAGGACTTCGACTTCACCGTTTCATATATGGGCAACTACAACTTTGCCGGGAACACGCTGCAATCGAGCGGGAACAACAATTACTACTCGCACACGGCATCTCTAAGATGGGTCTGGGAATTCTGGAACGGGATTGTCCTGAACAACCTTGTGAGCAACGCCCTAACCAGCGGCCTCGCGCAGGGATACAATCAGAACATCATTCTGTGGAATATCGCTCTCGGCAAGAAGTTTTTCGCCAACGAGAGAGGAGAGCTTCAGCTTTCAGTGAACGATCTCCTCGGCCAGAACAAGAGCGTGAACCGTACCGTCACGGATACTTATGTCGACGATACGAGCAACGAGGTTCTGACGAGATACGTGATGCTGACATTTTCCTACACCGTGCGATAACCCGGGCCCCCGCTGGGAGTGCTCTGTCGCACAAACATCGACATCATCCCGCTACTTCGCCAAAATCCCCGCTGTCTTCATCCACTCCACGCACAGTCCCGGCCAGCTATCCACCGCCCCGCGCCCCGATCCCAGGCCGAAGCCGTGCCCGCCTTTCTCGAAGACATGCAGCTCGCACGGCACGCCCGCTTCCTCAAGTGCCGTGAAGAACTGTAAGCTCTGTTTGACTGGTACCGTTTTGTCGTCCGCGGCATGCACCATGAACGTCGGCGGCGTGTCTCTGTTCACGAGACGGTAGAAAGGAACGAAGACCCCATTCTTTCCACCCGATTGCGCGTACTCTTCATCCGCATTGGGATGAAGCCAGTCGAGCGCCGGATATCCCAGTATCATGAAGTCCGGCTTGCAACTGACGGAGTCGACGCGGTCATTCATAACGGTTCTTACGTGATGTGTCGCGAGTCCGGCGGCAACCTGCCCGCCTGCCGAGAAGCCGACGATTCCGATCATGCCGGTATTGACGTTGTATTCCGCCGCGTTCGCGCGCACGAAACTCATCGCCCGCTTCGCATCCTCAAGCGCTTCCCTGGGATCAAGCCGGTATTTCAGAACGAATGCCGCGACTCCGTTCTCGTTCAGCCAACGGGCAACCTCCGTCCCTTCCAGCTCTATCGCGAGATGCGTGTATCCACCTCCGGGACAAATCACCACCGCGGGACGATTGCCGTTTGGTTTAGAGGGAAGATAGACGGTCAGGTCAGGCTGATAAACATTATATATACGATTGCTGACGATCTTTTCCTCGTCTTTCTGGTTCCCCGTCCCGGGCGCAAGACCCGGCCAGATGTTGAGGGTTTGCTGGGCGTAAAGCGGGAGCGACAGGAAAAAAGCAAAAGCCGCGAATAACCGTTTGAACTGTTTCATCATTCTCCTCTCTTCTGTTCGTTCCCAGTTTGCAATTGAACCGCAAGAGGACGCAAAGAAAAATCACCTAAATTCATCTTTCCCCACTCCCTGTCTCCTCATCTCCTTGTCTCCTCGTCTCCTTGTCTCCCAGTCCCCTTGTCTCCCTTTCTCCCAGTCCCCTTTTCTCCCTGTCCCAAAGTCTCCCTCTCCCCTATCTCCCCTCCAACTCCCACTTCTTCTCCCACGCGGGATACGCATCCAGGACTTGCTGCGGATTATACCCGTACCACCTGTAACCGGTTCTCCGTTCCCTGTCCACCTGCGCGAGCGAGTAAACGATCCTGTCCTGACGGTTGCAGAAGAGCGGCCTATTGGTCTTAAGCTCGTAGTATCGCGTCCAGATCGGGGGAGCATTCGGATCTTTCACCACGACCACGTCGAACCCGGCCTTGTGATAACGGTAGGAGGCCTCTGGTGCCGGTACAGAATCCGCGCGGATCCCGAAAATCCTGGAGCCGTAAAACCATTTGACGGCACTTTGTACCGCCTTTATTACGCGCTCCCCCGGATGGTCGAGGCTCATGAGAAACATTACGAGATCCGCACTCTCGAAGCTGCTGACCGACGGCGGCTCGAAAGTCCGCGCCCACTGCGGTTTGAGCGTCACATTGTCGTGCTGCTGGCACCACGCGGTCAGCTTCCCATTGTCCATAATCTGGCAGTTCAATATGCAGTCTGTTCCCTTGTCGAACGCCGCTCTGACTTGTCCGCGCAATGCACTACCGACAAAGAAGTAGTAGGGTTTCCCCTGGACGATATGGTGTAGCGTTTCCATCACCCCAACCATTGCGTCGTCGTTGAATGTGATGAAGCGGCTGTAATCTTTCCTCAGCGGGTAGGCCTGAGGCCAGCCCCCGTTCGCATACTGCGCGCGAAGGATGAAACCGATCCCATTCAGGCAAGCAGTCCTGTACTTCTCGTCTCTTGTTAGAGTATAGGCCTTCGCGAGGTACTCGACCTGCGTGTGCGTGGCACCGTTGTCGAAGGTCGTATTAAGATTGTTCTTCGCCGCGAGGACCGCCTTTTTCTGCGCGGGGGTGAGGATAGCAAGCATGTCGTAGTTCTTCGGCCAGCCTCCGTTTTTCTTCTGGTAGAGGAGAATGTTGTCGGCAATCCCCCTGACATTGTCGGGAGAGTACCGCTTCTGATCCGGCAGCGGGTTTATGACATGATCTTCATCGCGAATGTCGTACCAGTGATGACTGCTGTCGTAGAAACCCGACACATCGGCAACATCTCCGGTGTCGTTCTTCGTAAGGTCCTGCGCTCGGAGCGCCGTCGCCGCGATAACCGAAAAGACCACGAGACAAGAAACCAATCGAGAACACATAGCGCTCCCCTTCATTTAGTCTCGTACTTTTTAATGACAAGATACCTGAGCTCAGTATCGCCGGCGTTCCGGATCCCGTGTTCCGAATTCGACGGGCAATAGAGGCTGGTGTAAGGCCCTACTACTTTCGTTCGTCCGTCGAGATAGAACTCCGCTTTTCCCTGAAGCACGAAGAAGAACTCGTCTTCGGCGTGGCGATGGGGCGCGTGAGTGGCCTCGTGCGGCCGAACAACACTCAACTTGACCGTCTTCCCGTCGGCAAACTTCTTGTCTGCAAACCAGTACTGGTAGCCCGCCTTTGTCGATTCGACATTCGCCGCGTTGAATTCGTTAACGCAATTATCGACCGTGTACCCGCTTGTGTCGGGAGAAAACATTGATCCCGCCGTCTTTACCGGTAAAGTCCCCGAGAACAAAAAAAGCCACGTCGCCGCGGCCGCGGAAAAAAGAAACATACTCTTCATTGCATGCCTTTGGATTTATGTCGGAAAATCTAAACTGCCAACCGCGGAATCTTCTAGCTTTCCAAATCCATGTCGACAACCGGCACATCCCAGTGTCCGGCGAGTATCTCAAACCGGCGCTGCTCCTCTTTCCTGTAAGTCTCCTGGTCAGGATAGAGTTCACGCGCGAGCTTCTCTTCGCTGAAGCCGTCGTCGGTCGTCTGAATATTCTTCCAGACTATCGTCACTCTGAAATCCCACCTCCCGTCTTCCGTCCCGTGGAGGCGCGGGCGCGTAAGTGTGAGTTTCAGTATCCTTCCCATCTCCATCTGCTTCTTCAGGAGGGGGTGATGATTCTTTTTATACAGTCTCACGAATTCATCCGCGTGTCCCCACTGCGTCTTGTAGTAATACTCGAGGGTGTAGGGCTTGTCTTGTGTCGCTGTCTTGTTTTTCATGGCTTAAATAAATGTGATAAAGAAAGAGTTAATATGAAAGTGAATTGTTGAAGCACGCGGTACTAAGGTGCTTCTGATTTCTTAACCACAAGGATCACAAAGAGTTTCGCAAAGCGCACAAAGAGGGAAGTTCTCACCTTCTGTTCCTTTGTGACCTCTGCGAAAGCCCGGGGGATACACCGATTGGCTTTGTTTCCTTTGTGGTTAAATTACACCTCCCTCTTAATCTCCCCCCATCGAGGGGGGAGAGGCTACAGCAGAGATGCAACGCAGAATCCACATGGTTGTGTGCTCCGGCGAGTTGTTATAGACCTCTGTGTTCCCTCCGTGTCCTCCGCGGTTAAAGCCTGAGCCGAGTCCCGTCAGGGACGAGCTGTTTATAGAACAAAGGAAATAACAAAACAATCGTCCCGTAGGGACGAAATATTATTTCGAGCTTTTGAGGCCCTTCAGTTGCGAATTGTGGTTTGTCCGTACGGTTAGTTTGTACCAGGAAAGTCCACAAAAAAGCCCCGCTCACGCGGGGCTCGCTTAAATCCCGGTCTTAGCTGAATCCCTCAGCCGCCGATCTCGACCGCAACGAATCTGGATATATAAGAATTTCCCTGTTTCGACAGCACCCTGAGCATTATCGCATCGCCGTCATTTTTCTCTTTCAGGATGTCCGTGAGGTCCTTCGGCGAACTTATCTTCTTGTGGTCGACTTCAGTTATTATGTCGTTCTTCAGAAGAGTCCGCTCCGCAGCGGGACCTCCGGGCGTAACACTCGCGACCAGCACACCGTGGTCTGTTCCGGCATCCTTCATCGTCTTTTCGTCGAGCGGTTTAATCGCGATCCCGAGTTTCGCGATATCAGTCCTCCCGGATTCATCGGTCCGCGGGTTTTCGGGCTGAACGTTCTGATCGCCGCTCGCAAGATCCTTCTGTGAGATCTCGCTCAGCGTCACATTCCTCGAAATCGTTTTCCGGTCTCGAAAGATGCTGAGCGTGACCACATCTCCGGGTTTCATTTCGGCGATGAGCGTCTGGATCTCGTTGGCCGCGTTGACGTTCTTCCCGTTGACCGCGAGTATCACATCTCCCGCCTTGACCCCCGCGGCCTGGGCCGGGCTGTTCGGAAGCACATCCTGGACAAGGACGCCCTGGGGCTTCGGCAGTCCCAGCGCTCGCGCGTCGGTCTCGTCAATGCCGGACTTCAGCTGCACGCCGAGCATGGGCCGGCGGACTCTTCCATAGGCGATGATATCCTCCGCGGTTTTCTTCACAAGATTCATCGGGATTGCGAAGCCATAACCTTCATTGTAGCCGGTTCGCGTCGCGATGGCGGCGTTGATCCCGACGACCTGGCCGCGGATGTTGACAAGAGCGCCGCCGCTGTTGCCCGGATTGATAGCCGCGTCGGTCTGGATGAAATTCCTTATTCCCCACCTGTCGGCGGAGATGTCTATGTCCCTTCCGAGCGCGCTGACAATTCCCGCCGTTACGGTGGAAGTCAACCCGAGCGGGTTGCCGATCGCAAGCACCCACTGGCCCACTTCGACGCTGTCCGAATTTCCTATAGATGCGATCGGGAGATTGCTTGCGTCGATCTTTATAACCGCGACGTCGGTCGTCGGATCGGTTCCGATAAGCCTCGCGGAAAACTCCCGTTTGTCATAGAGCTTAACCTTGATGCCGTTCCTGTCCGCGTCCTGAACGACGTGATTGTTCGTGATTATATAGCCGTCGCGTGTCACAATGACCCCCGACCCCATCCCCTGTTCAGGCTGTGGGTTCGGGATATTGAACTGAAAATTGTGGAAGAACGGGATATCGGGCATTTTAGTTTTGGGCGTGGAAGTGACGGTTACGCTGACGACCGTCGGGGTGACGGCCTTTGATATCTCGATGAAGGCGTTCTGCGTCTCCAGGAGGTTGATGTCGCCCACCGGCACAGGAGCCGGCCCCCCAAGCTTCACGGTCTCACCCGAGAATCCGAAAGTCTCGCCGACTCCGTTGAAACTCATGACGAGCAGCGCCCCGAACACGACTCCGACCAGAACCAGGAGCGCCGCGCCAACCAGCGTTCTCTTGCGCATGTTTATTTCCTCCAACTCATTTTTGTTATTACTCATCAATCAGCATGATCTTACGAAGTTCAAATCCTAAGCATCAAACTCTAAATCCTAAACCCGCTTACACCGCCAAACGTCACACTCACTGACTCCAGGCATTTTGTATTTTATCTTTATTGCTTTGAGCATTGTTTAGAGTTTAGAATTTAGAATTTTCTTTTCGGCCTCTTTGTACTCGCCTTCAATCGTTCTCAAATTGATGCCGCCATAAACTTCAACGATTTTATTTCCTTGAGCGTGCCGGCATGTCTCTTAAGGTAAACAAAAGCAAAGTTGGCCAATTCGTTCCGAAGAGTCGGATCCATGCCTGCTCTTGCCGCAGCCGCCGGGCTCAGGCCGACGAAACTCCTCAGCGTCAAAAGGGCTGTACTTGAGAGTAGAAAGCCGTCGTTCAGATTCGCCGAACACTTCTCGCAGACGGGGGCGCCCTTCTCGACAACATAGTAAACTTTCCTTTCCGTCTCAAGGTCGACCGGTTTTCCGCAAACGAGGCAGCTGCTGAAATTCGGCGTGAAACCGAGCCCGTCGGCCAGATTGAGCCCGAAATGCGCGAACGTGTTCCTCGGGAAAGCACCCGGACTGTCCAGAGCACCGAGCGAATCGACCAGGAGATCGAAAACCCTCTCGTGTTCCTCCTCGTCGTGCATGACGCGGTCCGTTACCTCGATGAGCGACATTGCGATGGAGAACCGGTCGACGTCGGTCGTCAGCGACTTGAAGTACTTCACGAAATCGCTCGAGGAGACGTACTGAAGCTCGCGGTTCTCGCGCCGGTAGAAGACGATCTGCAGGTAATTGAGCGGCTGGAAAAGCGAGCCGTACTTGCTCTTGGGATTTCGCGCCCCTTTCGCAATAGCACTCATCTTCCCGTAACGTTTGGTATAAAACGTCACGATCTTACTGGAATCGCGATAGTTCACCGCTCTCAGCACGACAGCTTCGGTTTTCTCGATTGACACGGTTCAATTTAACATGGCGGGAGCGAAGTCAAAATTCAAAAGTCAAATCCTGATTATGAAGTCTTCGGCTTTGAGTCGTGGCTTGGCAGGGACCTTCTCACTAACAACCTCCCGTCATCGCGAGTCCGTCCCGATTTTAAAGGGACGGACGTGGCGATCCCTACACACCTCTTGTCATTGCGATCCCGATAATGCGTAAGCGTTATCGGGTGTGGCAATCCCCTGCTTAGTAGATCAATGCAATGGATTGTTATTTGTGATTCGCATCCTGATAGAGCGATCTGACAAATTCTTCGCGGCGTCGGTGCCTTCTTAAGCCCATGAAATCCTGTCATTGTCTCTCTGTCCAAGACTGTGGATCTCAATCGTCATTAGATTGAAGGTCATACTGAAAGACAAACAGAAAACCCAAGGAGAAAGATCATGGAAGCAAGAATGAAGAATATAGTTGCAATATTTCCCGGTGCTTTGAAGGCGCTTCAGGAATTGGCGTCCTCCTCAGTAAAGGGAGGTGTATCACCGCGCATTCTCGAACTTGTTCACTTGCGCGCAAGTCAGATCAACGGCTGCAGTGTCTGCGTCGGATTGCACTCGAACGGTCTCAAGAAGATGGGTGAGACGGACGATCGACTCTTTTCGGTATCGGCATGGCGTGATACGCCATACTTCACAGATGCGGAGCGTGCGGCACTCGCACTCACAGAAGCAGCTACGCGCATCAGCGATAATTCAGACCCTGTCACGGACGAAATCTGGGACGAAGCCGCGCGCTATTACGACGAGAAGGCGCTCGCACAGCTGATCGTCCACATCGGCGGTATAAATGTCTGGAACCGGTTCAACGTCGTCACGAGACAAGTTGCGGGAGGAGAATGGTAAGGAGCCTTGTAACCCTGCGAAGGCTTCGGAGCTACGGCATGGTTACCTTCGCAAGATTACCAGGAACTCAACGAAACGTCATGAGTGTTAGGATAACATCATGAGAATAACCAGGGAATAATACCATGAAACTTCGTTTAGGACATCATGTTTTCGGCCTGGCCGCGATAGCTTTCGGCGTTATAACTTTGAACTGGTGTCAGATTAACCAGTTTGGGCATATTTCACATCCCGAAATATTTGTATACATTGCGGGCATCGTTGAAATTCTCGGGGGATTCGCAATACAATGGCAGAGAACTGTGAGGTTCGGAGCCCTGATACTTGCCGCTGTCTTTTCGATATTCTCACTTTACTGGATACCGCAGATCATTAAGGTGCCTCTCAGCTTCGGTTACTACGGAAACTTTGGCGAGCAGTTCTCTATTGCAATAGGCGGCGTTTTTGTTTTTGCATCCACTCTTTCGGGTCATCCGGATAAAGCGGCAAAGATAGAAAGAGCTGCGTACATATGCTACGGGATATGTGTCGTTTCTTATTCGCTGTATCAGCTCTTTTATCTTACCTATACGGCAAGCTTGGTTCCGAAGTGGATTCCTCCCGGTCAAATGTTCTGGACGGTAGCTACCACAATAGCATTTGCACTTGCAGCTTCCGCTATACTTTCCGGGCGCTCGGCTCTTTTGGCGTCCTGGCTGCTCACAATAATGCTCATCGCATTCGGTGTGTTGATATGGGTGCCGGCATGCGTTATCCATCCGCATGAAATGAGTAACTGGGTCGAGAACTCCTCGAACCTTGCGATGGCCGGCTCGGCGTGGATCGTGGCCGACTATCTCGGCAAGAAGCGTGACCACCTTGCAAAGGTATCCCGGCTGTAGATTTTGGATGGTCTGTCGAGATACGCGAGATTCATACGTATGTAATGAAGTGAAGGAGGAAACGGCTCGCACTGAGACCCCCGGGGAGGCAAGCCATGCACGGAGCCGGCCTGAGAAAAAATGGCGTCAAGTCCCGCCTTGCGGGATCCCGCGTCGTTGACAGAACTATGATATCGGAGTGGGAGAAATTGCGACGCGGAACGTTAAAAAACAAATATGGAACTCTTCCGCAATGTCAGCAATTAGAGCGTTTTATTTGTTTTAGTGGAGCGGAGAAATTTCTAGCCATTTTTTCTCCAGCCGTGACCTTCTCTTTGGTTCTTTCTCTTGTGGCAAGACAAGAGAAAGAACGCTCTCCAGGCAAAACATGGACAGTGGGCATTTGCGAACCTAATGTTATGCAAAGCCTGTCCATTTTCTTTTGCTCACCTAAAAGAATCGGAATCGCACAAATACATGTGTGGAGATGGGAAGATTCTAATCTTTCTGCTCGACAATGATTAAACGAACCAAAAGTCCGCCACGGGTGGATGCGTCAATCCCATAATCATGGCGCGAAAAGGGTGCCCAACGACATGAACTTCCTCCTCGACCTCGCTGTTATCTAAATTCAAAATGAGACCGGAGACTTTAATGCACAACAACGAGGACAATACGGACAGGTGAACTGTCGATCTATCCAAGTATCTCGACCTTGTTGTCATCCACCTCGGAATGCGCGTCATCACTTCGCATTTTTACAATACCAAACGATAAAAATGGCCTAAACTTATCCTGGAATAAGACAAGGAAGGAATTATCATGGCAAATATAATTTTTGGCAACCATTCTGCGGTTCGAGTGCGGCGGGCTGAACGGGAAAGAATTCGGAAATTTTACTGTGACGTCCTGGGCTGCAAATTGACGAGGGTGCTCGACGACAAGGACGATCTTCAAATGGGAGACAGCTTCCACATCGCGTTTCTCTACGCGAGCGGGGGGCAGGAGGTCGATAAGGGCGTGGTCTACGCCGCGGAGAACCCCCTGAGTGATAACGACTTTATGAAGGCGATCTTCCTGGAGCTGAAGACCGACGACGTCAAAGAGATGAGGGAGAAAATTATAGCCTTCGGCGTTAAGGTGCTCAATGTGCCTGACGCCCACCTCTACTTTCAGGCTCCGGGAGGACAAGTGTTCCGGCTGGTCGGAATCAACGAAGACCTTACTAAATATGAAGGCAACGCCTGAACGGGAGGAAACCTTGCGAAGGTACCCAAGCTCTTCCTGAGCTAATTCCCTCGCGGACAATCACTTCACCAGGTGGTTGGTGTGGGGTGCGGAAAGGCATCAAAGCGAGGCGGTTCAACTTCAGTCTGGCGCCAGGAAACCACGATCTTGTTCCTTCAAAAGCTCTCTCATATCTTTGTTTGTAAAGTCTCAATCAAAAATGACATCGCGGGAAAAGGACTGTTATCATGGCTGGCGGCGAAAAGATTTTGCGTGCTTCGTAGAAGAAAACCCCTCTCTATCTTCTAATTTGTTTATCCCCCATTTTCGGGATCTGGCTCTCCATTATTAATCCTTCGGAGAAGTTTTCAATCACGCATTTTCTTCCTAAAGAAGGCGTCGCAATTGACGCGGTCATCGACTCTTCAGTGACCATCATACAGCAACTCGACACAATCCACGCTGACCGAACCGACTTGGTCAGGCATAACTCGGAATTGCTTACAAGCCTACAGGCATCCGTCAACGTAGATTACTCGCGGGAGGCATCGGATAATACTCTTGAGGCCCAGCTGCGAGGCCTTTATGTCACGGTTCTGGTAGGACTACTCTCTTATTTTCTGTATCACCGTAGGATCCGAGCAGGATTCCTGATACTCATCTTTATTCCTCTGATGTACGGAGTCGAGGTAAATCGAGCGGATCTTAGTAAACGGGTCACTGCAATGCATCGTGTGGATGGTGATGCACTGAGAAGGGTCTTGAATTCCGATTCGTTGAGCCTCGTCTAGTATCAGCTTAACACCAGTTCCTTGGAAACGAAGACGAAAAACCTTAGCAAACTTAGCTTCTGTCGCAAGTTCTGGGCTGCTCTGCAGCCCGATTTGGAGCAATATGTATTCTAAATATTTCCATGGATCTTTGTATACGTCATCCTCGTGTATCTATGCCTTCGACGCACGCAAATCGGCGATCTTGCAACGCCCGCAGATAGGACATAGTGCACCGCGTCTTTCTACAAGGGGAAACCAGACACAGACAACTATCATATTGTTGATCAGAACAACATAAGTCTCTGACCAGCATCGCTCTTTCTTGCATTTACTCCCTGCCATTCCTGACATACGGGTGCGGTGATGAGAACCGACTCCCATAGTCCCCGAACGGATCACCCGTTGCCGCTAGATCTCCTCAACACCACATGCATGTGAGATATTTTACTTATGACAGTGCGGTTAAGATTAATCATGTATCTCACGTGATAAATCAATATCCACCACCCCAAATTCACACCTGGTCCGCATGGTCCCACCACGCTACAGTCGCCCAATAGCCGAGCACGCTCGTCAGACCGAGCACGATCCAGCTGACGGGCTCCGGCGGAGGAAGCGCGCTCCCCGCCGCGCCGCTGTGAAGCGCCGGTATCGCCCACGGAAAGTAGAGCATCAATCCCGGCAGCGCCATCCCAACAAGCTCGGACGGCTCGTCACTCCGACCGAGTGAATCACGCCCCCGCATAATGCGGGATAAACTGCGGTGTGATGAGCGAGTGGAGGAATCTTGTGTAGATTTCCACCCGACCATCTTTTCAGTAGTCCAATACAAGATTCCTCGTCGTCCCAATAAGCGGGACTCCTCGGAATGACAAACCGGGATGTCTGTCCAACCAATTGGTTTCGAGCAGGTTGTAACACCATTTCTTTCCTATCAATACGTTCAACCATTGCCATTCCTTCTCAGCGCCGCGTCTATGTCGAGCACCGAAAATTCTCCGTCGTCGTTGAGATCTGTGGAATCATAGTCTATCACCAACAAACCAGAGGATATGTCATTCCCGAATGCTCTTATCGGGAATCCATCCTCTGAAAAAGACTGGATTCCCGCTTGAAGCACGCGGGAATGACAGGATGGTGAGACTTCCATTTCTTCTACTACGAACTCACAAGTTACTTTTGTCATAAACGGTGCCATCGATCAATAACTTCCATTCCTCCTCAGTGCCGCGTCGATATCCAGTACCGAAACTTCTCCGTCGCCATTGAGGTCGGAAGCGAGAGAGCTCTTCACCGCATAGGGGCTAAGTTGCAAAGTGGAAGAGTGCAAGAAGGAACGGCTCGTCATTCCGACCGAGTGAATCACGCCCCCGCATAATGCGGGGTAAACTGCGGTGTGATGAGCGAGTGGAGGAATCTTGTGTGGATTTCTACTCGACCATCTTTTCGGTAATCTCATGGGAGATTCCTCGACTCTCCCGATGAGCGCCTTGCGCCATGCCGCATATTTTATACAGATAAATGAGCGGCACAAAGTCGGGGTCGCTCGGAATGACAAACCGGGATGTCTGTCCAACCAATTGGTTTCGACAGGGTTGTAACCATTTCTTCCTTATCAATGCGTTCAGCCATTGCCGTTCCTCCTCAGCGCCGCGTCTATGTCGAGCACCGAAAATTCTCCATCGCCATTTAGATCTGAAGCATCTATAGTCCCTGCGCACTCGTGGCATTTCATGATCGTCTTGAGATATTTTTTCTCGACAAGCGGAGGTATGAAGTCAAAGAAATTGCGCCGCTCGGGATCCATCTTGTGAAAGAACTCATAGAGCCCCAATGTCGCTTTGGCTGAGTTGCATGAGCTGCACGCCCAGACCTGGTTGTGGATCGACTGAATATGATCGCATATTGCGCATTCGAGTTTGATACGAAGCGACTTCGGTATAATGTGCTCACGGGTGAGATTCTCCGCTGAGCCACAGTAGATGCACTTCTTCTCTGCCTCGACGAGCTGCCAGTCTTCGTGCTCAATATGGGACCACGACTTCCCGCCGGACTTAAGGTCGCGAAAAGTGTTCTTGATGAAGCCGTAATGAAGCCTCTTCGCCTGCGCCCCGTCCGCAACCTTGAACGCGCTGCATGCAATGATTTTGGCGTACTGATAATAAATCAGATCACGAATCGTCTTTACTTCTCTGTCAGGCATACCTCACTTCTCCTTCCCTTAATCGGGCGGGCGATTTCCCACTTTGCCCTTCGTCATTCCGCCGTATGGTCCGCTTTCTTTCTCTAACCAGACGAACAGCGCACCACGCCTGCGAGCCTGTCTGCATGAAGCCAAGGCCCGGCCTTGGCGTAGGGAGGCTAAAACGCGCTTCGGCGTGCAGGCATGCACATGTGATTCGTCCACCAAGTATAGCCCACCGTAATTTTTACAAATCTAACCGAGAGGTGCCCGACAAACAAGCGGACCCTCTGTCTCACCCCGAACACGCCACGACGACCATTTCTGGCACTCGATCTCTACCCTGAAGAACCTGCGTTACCTTGCGAAGGTACCTAAGCTCTTCCCGATCTACTTTCGCAAGGTACCTGGGCTCCCACGGGTTTTCAGTTTTGAGTTGTAGTTTTGACTTTTGAGTTTTGACCTTTGACTTTACTTCATCATCAATCCGCCACAAAGAAGGCGGCTTTCGTCTCAAATGACAAGATCACTTGAGACTCAACATCTTCATCACCTTGCTCCATTTGTCCGTGCTTATCCGGTAGAAGTAAACTCCTGAAGATACCTGCTCACCGTTCCTGTTCAATCCGTTCCACGTAAGCTCGCTGTAACCTGCCGGATAGTCCCCATCCGCAATCTGTGCAACTTCCCTTCCGACCACGTCATAAATAACGAGCTTCACATGCGATGCCTTCGGAAGCTCGAACGCTATCTTTGTCGACGGATTAAACGGATTTGGGAAATTGTTGTAGAGCTTATAATCCTTCGGTGCTCCAACCGCTACACTTATTTCTTTCGTCCACGTTTGACCATCGGCACTACTTATCGTTGCCGTCAATGTCGTGTCTTTTCCCACAGGAGCTTTTCTATCCACAGAAAATGTAAATTCAGCATCCGCCGAACCGTTGGCTGGAATGCTCTTGAGGAGAACTGTGTTCGACTTAAACTCCAGCCATGTCGGAAGGTTATTGAATGTCACCGAAACATTCTTCGCTTCAAGCGTGGAATTGTTCTGAACGCTGAGTGAAATCGTGTTGTCCGTCGAGGCAAATGGTATCTGCCAGGTCTGTCCGGTCCCATTGCTCGAGGTAACCTTCGAATCTGGGCAATTGTGTTCCCGACAACTAGCAGCGAGAGAATCACTAGCTGTTCTCACTTCACGAATACCTCCTTCCTCACCTTGTTTCTCGTTTCTCATTTCTTATTTCTGGCTTCTTACTTCTTACCTCTATGTTCCCCTTCATCGCCTCTCCCATGCCTCTCCGGCAGCCTGTCTATCAGATACTCAGCGTTGTACTTCAACAGCGCATATCGCCTCGCTCGTCATGATCGATTTCTTGTTTCTCATCTCTGATTTCTTGCTCAGCCTTTCAACATTTCCACCTCCATCACGAATACCTGCAGATCCCTTCTTGCTCCGACAGAATCTCCTCCTTCTCAATTCACGCTTGGCCTTGTTCAGCCTACTGTCCAGGACTCCAACTATTCCATTATTCCAGTCATGGTCGAAATCCCAGCTCCCATCGGGTTCCCAGCTTCTGAACTTCCCAAATGACGGGT
>CAWEBD010000156.1:0-8617 GCA_963806435.1 uncultured Bacteroidota bacterium | reverse complement strand
AAAACGGTCTAAGTGGATTCTGGTCTGAATAGTCATTGCTGATTAATTGACTTCGTGCAGACCAAAAATCTACAGCCTATGGTATGAATTTATGGTATGTATGTCAAAGACAACTATGATTCATACGATGAGATTCGGCTTTCTACGTAGAAACTCCTGCATTAAAGTGAAATGAGGCGGCACATTTCTTAGAATATCTAATACCGTGTTCTGTAGGGTGGAGCTGATTCTATGAAGCAGACCATACGGGTTCCGGTGGCGGAGATCATGTCGGATATCGACCAAGGACTCTCGGATGCGGAACTTATGGAAAAATATGGACTGTCAGAGAATGGCTTGCAACGTCTATTTGAAAGACTGCTAAGGGCTATGGCTACGGGAGCGAACCAAATTCGGATAGAATCTGACAGGTCGGAACCCCGATGACCCGAAAGAATCTCAGCGAGGGCTACGCCAAATGGAGGCGATTCTGCCCGGAAAAAAGAAAGTGAACCTGGAGGTTCGAGCAGACCTGTAATGGCCCATATAAACGTGACTCAATAGCCACCGTGCGCTACATCGCGCTGTTGCCTCCCGCGTCTCCTCGACAGTTCTAAAAAAAGGGCTTTCACGAAGCCTCAACCTCTCACGGAGCGAATCGCCGGACGCAAAGCATCCGCGACTCCAGCGGGTGATGCAGATGGGAAATCTGCTTTCGCCCGAACCTGCGCTAAAGGACTTTGCCTGAAAGAGAAAAACGGCTTTGAATTTCTTAGACTTTTGTCTCGGTATTAGTTATCATGCGTCCTGCCGTGCCGGGGCGCGTACAATGAGTGCGAAAGACCCATCAGATATCGTACTTTTTTGAATGCCATGACGAAACCCGAAACAGCCTGCAAGGAGCGAACCCAGTGACAGAAAACGTCAGTTTGGAGGGCTTATCTGAAGACGCCCTGACCCCTTCCGGCAGCTTCGATCTGACAGGAGTCCGGACGAGCTCATTCGGCAAACTGCTCCAGTCCCTCCCTGTTCCTGCCTTTTTGATCGATCGAGAATTCAATATTATTTTTGCCAACCAAGCCTGCTCAAGTGTTGACAGGGGCTATAAGAGAATACTGGGCAGCCCTTTTTCTTCTCTATTTGTTGACGCCTTAGCCGGTCAAGAAGTTCAGTCCGTCTTGAAAAGAGTATTTTCTACCAAAAAGCCGCGGGAACACGTTGCGGTGCTTCAAATTCGAAAAAGGCGAATATGGGGGCGTATGACTTTTCGCCCCCTCAAAATGAAAGAGTACCGATCCGTCCTAGTTCTGGTCGAGAACTTGACGCCGGAAAAAAAGCAGCTTCATCTAATTCAGAAGCACCGGGATGAACTTAAGAATGAAATTGTCGAGCGCAGGAAGATGGAGGAAGATCTGCGCAAATCAGAAGAAAAATATCGAAATATTATTGAGACCATTCAAGACGGCTATTATGAAGTTGATATGGCAGGCAATTTCACCTTCTTCAACGACAATATGTGTGAGATCGCCGGCTATTCCAGGGAAGCCCTGATGACAATGAGTTATCGGCAACTCATGGACGAGGACAATGCCGAAAGAACGCTCCAGGCATTTGACAAGGTTCGGAGCACCGGGAAACCCCATAAGATATTCGATCACGAGATAACGAGAAAGGATGGAACAAAGAGAAGCCTCACTATTTCCATATCTTTAATCAGAGACGCCCTCGATGAGCCGTCAGGATTCAGAGGAATTTGCCGCGATATTACAGAGCGAAAGCGGGCAACCGAAGATCTGGTCCGGATGGAAAAGCTTGAGTCTATTGGAATCCTCGCCGGGGGAATAGCCCATGACTTCAATAATATTCTCACCTCGATTCTGGGCAACATTGCCGTTGCAAAGATGTCTCCACATTCTCCCGACAAGATTGCTCACAGAATGGAAGAGGCTGAGAAAGCGGTCGCCAGGGCCAGAGATCTGACTCAGCAGTTGCTCACTTTTTCCAAAGGCGGGGCGCCGATCAGAAAGACCACTTCGATCTTAGAACTGGTCAGAGAGTCATGCGAGTTTGCGTCCAGCGGCTCGAACGTCCGCTGTGAACTTTCTGCTCCCGATGATGTTTATCAGGTCGATGTTGACGTGGGTCAGATCAGCCAAGTAATCAGCAACCTGATAATAAATGCTGACCAAGCCATGCCTGAAGGGGGCGTGATTCAGGTGCTTCTTGAGAATATTTCGGCAAGCGATGGAGACGGACTCTCTTTGAACAATGAGGAATACCTCAAGTTATCCATACGAGACCAGGGTGTCGGTATACCAGCCCGGATTCTTCCCAAAATATTCGACCCTTATTTCACGACCAAGCAGAAAGGGAGCGGTTTGGGGCTTGCAACCGCCTATTCCATCGTGAAGAACCACGATGGCTTGATTACAGTTGAGTCCGAGGCGGGGGTCGGCACAACCTTTCATGTCTATCTCCCTGCCTCTCAGAAAGTTGTGGCTCAACACAAAGATTCTCTCGGGAGGGTTGTTGCCGGCGAGGGGAAAATACTGCTCATGGACGATGAAGAGACAATAAGGGATATGGCAAGGGAAATGCTCATGATTCTAGGCTACGAAGTTGATGTAGCAAGAGATGGTGAGGAGGCCGTCCAGCTCTACCGTTCCGCCAAAGACTTGGGGACTCCTTACAGTGCAGTTATCCTGGATCTGACCATTCCCGGCGGGATGGGAGGTCAGGATACGCTCCGCAGACTGGTGAAGATCGAGCCCAAGGTGAAAGCCGTCGTCTCGAGCGGTTACTCAAATGACCCGATTATGAGTCAGTATAAAAGATACGGTTTTAGCGGCGTTGTCGCCAAACCATACAGTGCCGAAGAGCTTAGCCGAACATTGCACTTAGTGATTGAAGGTTCACACTAAGATCGTGGGGCCGTCATACCCAAAAGACTGTGATGCGCCTTGACGTAAAAATAAGGATCTGCACGAATCGTGTTCCGGTCTTCGCGGACAGCACGTACAGCTACGGTAATTTCCTGGGCGGCGGTTACAGATGGGATTGCCGTTGAATGCGGCCTACTTGACCAGGTGATAGGGATTGCGCGAGAAGTACGGGACATTAGAGTCGATGGTCTTACAACGCCGCACAATCCGGTGAGCACGATCATTCAGGTGAGGAATTTAGAAGCGCGGGCTACGCGATGGCGACCATCAACTTCGTCCCGATATCACTCTCCTTCCGGGCGTCCGCTACCAGGTCCTCGAGACGAAGTACACCGCCCCGCGCGCACTCAGCCAGTTGGGTCCGTCTCTCGATACACGTACACTCATCGTGACACGACTGCAGACGAGACGCATGGTTTCTGGCTGCCGATGGTCTCATCTGCGGTATAATCCGTTTCCGTGGCTCCAGATACACCTTGCGTACACGAACACTTTGACCTACCCGGACTTCAGCGCCATAACACCGGAACTGCAGGTAGGTACCAGCTCGGTTGACTACCATAACTATCTTTTGAAGCCGGCCAACTCGTCGAATTACGACGCGGTGTTATCGGTATACGATAATACGATTGGCTTGTTCTCCGTGGATGGGTTCTATAGCGTATCAACAACCTGATATTCTCAACGGGAACGACGTACGTCATCAACCCGGCGCAATATCCGGGGATACCGGCATATGCCGCCGGGTACTCACTAACGACTTCTGTCAATGATCCATACGCGGCAGAGGTATACGGCATTGAATTGGACTGGGAGACACATTTCTGGTATCTTCCCGGCCCACTGTCCGGGTTAGTGTTGAGCGCGAACTACACGCATGTGTATTCGAGGGCGAAGTATCCGTACACGTATCTGAACGTTATCAGCAATTACCCGTACAAGGTAGATACGATCGCCACGTTTTACACTTCCCGACTTCTAGATCAGCCGAACAACATAGCGAATATCGCGATCGGATATGATTTGGGAGGGTTCTCGGCACGAGTCTCCATGCTTACACAGAGTGATATCTTTGGAGCTACGAACTTCTGGCCGGAACTCAGGTCCAATACGCAGCAATATCTCAGATGGGACGCATCGGTGAAGCAAAACCTGCCGTGGTACGGTCTTCAGGTCTTCGTTGATCTTAACAATATAAACGGTGCCCGTGACACGCAGATAAACCAGGGTGCCAATTTCCCGAGCGCGGAAGATTTCTACGGCATGACAGCCGATGCTGGTATCAGACTACAGTTATGACAGGAGTTTTTTCAGAAAGGTAGGCACGCCGGGCTGGGTTCACAGGGTTCCCCGGTCGGGAACCCTGGTTAGAAAAGAGTGTATATAAACGGAGCGAGCGCCGTGCCCTGTGTAAGGACGATGAAAAGCGCGAGGAACAGAAGAACGACCAGGATAGGGCCGAGCCACCATTTCTTCCTAATTCTCATAAAAGCCCACAACTCGCCGAATATTGAAAACCTTCCCGTGAACTTCCTTACCGCCTTGGCCGTTCGCGTCTTCTTTTTTGATTTGCTCACAGATACTCCTGGGATATTAGTCGAGTTCGAATTCTTCCTCGAGAAGCTCTTCCCTGTAAGCTCCGAGGTCCTTCTTGTCAATAATGAAGCTCCCCATAACGAGGCAATCCATCTCCGTTCTCATAAAGCACCGCAATGCTTCCCGGGGTGTGCGCACGATAGGCTCGCCGCGGACATTGAATGACGTATTGATGATAACGGGGCAGCCGGTTTGGCGGTCGAACTCCGAGATTAAGTCGTAGAAAAGGGCGTTCTGTTCGCGTGAGATGGTCTGCAGCCTGGCCGAGCCGTCGAGATGTGTCACGGCAGGGATCACACGTTTATCCGGGCGTACGTTCGCGACAAACAGCATGAATGGCGCGGGCCGGTCGAAATCGAAATATTCCGGCATGCGCTCCTCCAAAACCGCGGGCGCAAAAGGCCGGAAGCTTTCACGAAACTTTATTTTCAGATTGACCACGGACTGGTTCTTCGGGTTGCGGGCGTCGGCGATTATGCTGCGGTTTCCCAACGCGCGAGGGCCGAACTCCATCCGCTCTTGAAACCATCCCACGACTTTCTGGTCCGCAATCAGTCGTGATGTCTCCTCCAGAAGTTCCTTTCGGCCGAGTTTCCTGGTGTTCATGTTCTTCTCGCGAAGGAGCGTCTCGATCTGGTCATCGGTATATTCCGGCCCGAGGAAAACGTCATTCATCCTGTAAACCCTTGGCTTACCGAGTATAGTGTTGTAAACATAAAACGCGGCGCCGACGGCCCCTCCCGCATCTCCCGCGGCGGGTTGGACGAATACATCCTGAAACGAAGTCTCTTCGAGGATCTTGCTGTTCGAGACACAGTTGAGCGCCACTCCGCCGGCCAAACAGAGGTTCTTCATCTTTGTTTCCCGTTCGACGTGGCGTGCCATTTTGACCATGATTTTGTCTGTGACTCTCTGAAGTGACGCGGCAACATCTTTGTGGAATTGAGTCAGCTCAGATTCCGGCTCACGGACACGCTGCCCAAAGAGAGAGTTGAATTTCTTCCCCGTCATCCTGAGGCCGTGTTCGTATGTGAAGTAGTGCATATTCAGATTGAAGCTTCCGTCTTCACTGACGTTCACGAGGTTTCTCATGATCAAATCGTAGAAGCGTGGTTCGCCATAGGGTGCCAGTCCCATTACCTTGTACTCGGCGCTGTTTACCTTGAATCCCAGGTAGTAAGTGAACGCTGAATAGAACAACCCGAGCGAATGTGGAAACCCTATACTTTTCAGGATGGTAATGTCAGTACCGCGGCCGACACCGTATGTAGTGGTGTCCCATTCGCCCACGCCGTCAGTCGTCAGAATCGCGGCTTCTTCAAAGGGCGAGACCAAAAACGCGCTTGCGGCGTGTGAGATGTGATGTTCGGCGAAAAGTATATTCCCTTCGTAGTCCATCTCGTTCCTGATGGTCTGTGGGATCCAGATCTTCTGCTTTATCCACAAAGGCATCGCCTTGAGAAAAGAAGGGAGCCCTTTCGGCCAGGTGGCAATGTAAGTCTGAAGTATGCGATCGAACTTGACGAATGGCTTGTCGTAGAAAGCGACGTAATCAATGTCTTCCGGCCCAACGCGGGCATAATCCAGGCAGAAGTCGATCGCGTTCCGGGGGAACTCCTGATCGTGTTTCTTCCTCGTAAACCGTTCCTCCTGGGCTGCTGCCAGAAGCTTACCGTCCTGTATTATCGCCGCCGCGGCATCGTGATAAAAGCATGAGATTCCGAGGATATTCATTTTCCGATATCAGAACTGGTGACGTGCCTGGTCGACGGTATGTGCGATCTTATCTTTACCTTTCCAGAAAGAACCGGAAGTGTCCGGACGGTGGGTCATCGGATCTTTGCGGAGGAGCCTCGCGACCAGAGACATCGGTCCGATTACGATAAGGTAAACGACCGTCAACAGCACGGCGGCGTTCACTGTACCGAGCAAACGGGCGAACGCCATCCACCATTTGTACAGGGCGCGCCCCGCCTTTCTAATCAGGTCCATCGTAGTCTCCTCATGTGTCGCCAATATATCCAAATGGAAAAGTAATTCCAATATCGGGTACCGGGCCATTTGTCCCGCACTCAAAAACAGGAGGTCATACAAGACTATGCCAGACGTAGGCGCAACACTAATCGCCATCAATACGGCACTGAACATTCTGAAGCGAATTAGTAAGGGAACGAGGAGCATAAAACTTAACCAGCAGGCCATCACACTGCAGAGCATCATCCTTACCGTGCGAGCGGATTATCTCTCGCTGTAATCTAACTATGCGGAGTTGTAGCCGAGTAAAGTTGAAATTGAAAGTCAACTTGTGGAACTGAAAAACCAGGAAGGTACGAAGCAGAAGTACGAGCTTGTACGGTTCCTAAACGGTGCGGCTATTGTCGCCCTGAAGACTGGCGAACAGACGGCGGAGCCACCCCATTATAGGTGTGTAGCGTGCTTTAACGATCAAAGATGCACCATCTTACAGCCAGGCGCTAAGACGGGCAGCAGCGTACCCCTTAAATTCCCGAAGTGCGGGAGCATCGTCCACATACCCGACAGATCTCCACTCTCTCCTCCGGCACGCATAAAACCCACATACAGATCGCACGTTAGGACTTTCTTCTCTCCAGGCGTTCGCCGGACTAAATTTTCTTTCCGGACTACGTATCGCTTGAACCACTGCAACCTTTGGCCCATATTACATTTACACAACATCAGGAAGCCTATAATGACCAAACTCAAAGCTATTCCAACAGCAATATCAAACCTCTTTCCGCCCACCGAGGGTTCGTTAATACGGTACGAACTGCGCAGTGGCCATATTTTACAGTTGCGGCGGTCGAAGACGCACGGCTACTGCTACGCATTATTGACGAGAAGGGGGGGGGCGGTGTCGACCGAGTATCAAGAGTTTGGTTTTAAGACCAAAGAAGAGGTCGATACTGACTGGTCAACTCGCCACATGATAACATCTAAGTAGTTAGACTGCTTCTAGCGTTTTGAATCCATCCGCATAGGGCTTGAACGACTCGATTTCTTTTTGAAATATCTCTGCGTCCTCCGGGTGCAGGGCTTGCTCAATTACGAGTGTACCAGCAATTCAGACGGGTCCAGCCACACCAGCGGACCCCCGATTGTCGTTATCTAGAAATTCTAGCCTCCTTCGCACAACCCGACCATCCGAATAATAGTAATCTTTAGATACATACGTGCCTTCAAGTAGCAAATATCTCCCAGACGCGAACACGCATAAATTTTCTACCGACGGTTCGCCAATTCCATTTGTGCCCATCTTTCTTTCTCCTCTCTATTCCTCTCAGCATGTTTACTTTAGGGGGAAAACCAAATGCGGTTAAATCAAAGCCCACTTCCCAATATCGCGCCGGTTTGAACTTCTGCCGCTCTCACCGGGTTAATTGTCGGAGCGGCTCATCGTCCGAAGTCGGTTACTTGATGATTTCGTCACTATTAGTCGTATATTTCTGCGGAACTATTCAAAAAGTGAGTCCCGGAAATCAATGCCGAACCAAAAGCCTGACGTTAAAGTACTTACGCCCCGCAAGAAAATAATCTTCTTCGCCATCACGGTCTCAGTGCCGGTGATCCTGTTTATCATTATAGAGCTCGGCCTTCGCCTTTTCGGTTACGGAGTCGACCTTTCGATATTCAAGCGTCACGAAATCTGGGGGCAGACATATTACCAGATGAATCCCGACATCAAGTTTCGCTACTTCGGCACCTCGCAATTCCAGCCGTCGACCGATCCGGTTTATTTCAAAGTATCAAAGCCGGAGGGAGTATACAGGATATTCTGTCTCGGAGAATCGACGTCCGCAGGATATCCTTACTGGTTCAACGGCGCATTCCCTGAATACCTGCTGACGAGACTGAAGACGATATTCCCGCAGAGAAAAATCGAAATGATCAACCTATCGATGACGGCTACGAACAGCTACACGGCGCTCGATATTGCCAGGGAGCTGGGGAAATACCAGCCGGACTTGATTATATATTACGGCGGGCATAACGAGTTTTATGGCGCGCTCGGAGTAGCCTCGAACCTGTCCGTGGGTTCTTACCGTGCGGTCACTGAACTCTACTTACGTCTGATTCACTTG
>CAWEBD010000155.1:0-56805 GCA_963806435.1 uncultured Bacteroidota bacterium | reverse complement strand
TCATTTGGACCGGTTCCAACGACGGGCTTGTGCACGTCACGACAGACGGCGGCAAGAGCTGGGAAAACGTCACGAAGAATATACCCGCGCTTCCCCCTTACGGTACGGTCGGCAGCATCGAAGCTTCGCACTTCGACCCGGCCGCGGCGTTTATCAGCGTGAACTTCCACCAGATGGACAACCGCGACCCGTATATTTATAAGACGACAGACTACGGCAAGAGCTGGACCTTCATCGGCGGGGGGATCCCAAAGAGCGTCTTCAGCTACGTGCACAGAGTCATAGAGGATCCGTTCCGCAAGGGAATGCTTTTCGCCGGCACGGAGAATTCGATATACGCTTCGTTCGACGACGGTATCCATTGGGTACTGCTGAACATAAATCTTCCCCACGTTCCGGTGTCGTGGATGGTCATCCAGAAAAACTTTCACGATCTGGTGCTCGCGACGAAGGGACGAGGGTTCTGGATTCTGGACGATATCGAGCCTCTCGAGCAGCTCAGTTCAGAAGTCCTGAATTCTCCGGAATTTCTCTTCAAGCTTCGTCCGGCCTACAGGTTCCGCAGCGTCAGCGTCCACCGCACAGTCCCCGACGATCCTTCCACGGGACAGAATCCAAGGTACGGGGCGGACATCAACTACTTTCTCAAGAGTGTTCCCGAGGGAAATGTCACGATCACGATCCTCGATTCGGCCGGAAACGTTGTCCGCACTTTCGAAGGAACGAAAGAAGCGGGCATCAACCGCGTTTACTGGAATCTCCGTTATCCATCCGTAAGAGAGGTCAAATTGCGAACTACTCCGGAGGGTTATCCGCAGATCTGGAGCGACTCAAGGTTCATCGGCAAAAAGACCAGGCGGATCTACCATTGGGGGATCGAGCCAACACTGCTGGGCGCGCTGGCGGAACCGGGCACATACACTGTCAAGCTTACGGTCGCCGGAAAAACGCTGACGCAGTCCCTGACAGTCCTGAAAGATCCTCATTCTGAAGGTACACTCGCCGATATCAAAGAAAGCGTCAAGTTATGGCGGGCCGCAGACTCGGATATCGATACTGTCGTCGGGATGATCAATTCCATCGAGCGCGTGCGGAAACAAATCGAGGACCTGCCGGTTTACGTTCACGGCCTGCCTGAGGCGTCAGCGATCGTAGATTCCGCGAAGGCCCTGGACGAAAAAATCCAAGCGGTTGAGGACACGCTTTTCCAGAAATACCTCGCTGCCGACGATGAGAAAACTTATGCGGCACCGATGCAGCTATACATGAAATTCCTATGGCTGGCAGGAGAGGTGGGAGACGGCGCCGGAGATGTTGCCGGCAATCCCGACTTTGCTCCGACAGATCAGGACGTGTCGGTTTTCAAAATGCTGGAAGGACGGCTCGCGAATGCCGAAAGTGAATACGCAAAGTTGATGACATCTACGATCCCTTCATTCAACGACATGTTGAGGGAAAAGGGAATACTGGCGATAATCCTTAACCCGATGGATGTCGGTGGAATGAAATAGCGCGGTCCCTACAGACCGGGAAGCTCGGATTACAAAAGCAAGTAAGGCTTCTCGTTGTAGAGCTTTATGATCAGTTCTCCGAAGAGTGTGTTTGCCCAGGCGAACCAGCTTCTCGTAAATTTCTTCGGGTCGTTCTCGTCAAACGATTCGTGCATGAAACCGGTACCGGCGCTCGCCTTCACGAGGGTTGAAAGGCATGCCGCAATTTCGGTGTCGTTGTCGCTCGTGAGCGCACGCATTATGATTCCGGTCGGCCATATTTTATCGATGCCGGTATGCGGGCTTCCGATCCCCTCGCCCGCCGATCCCCTGAAGAAGTACGGGTTGTCCCCGCTGAAGAGAAACATCCTTGTGTTCTGGTAGATTTGATCGCCCGCGGGGACACAATCCAGGTACGGAAGGGAGAGAAGGCTCGGAGCGTTCGCGTCGTCCATGAACAGCCGGTTGCCGAACCCGTCCACCTCGTATGAGAACATGTTGCCGAATGTCTGGTGACTTGAAATCGCGTAATGCTGAAGGGCCTCGTAGACCTCATCGGCCATGGATGAGCACTCTCCGGCAAATTGTTTATCACCCGCGATCTCGCCGAACATTTCCGAAAGCTGCCTTAGCGAAGCTACCGCGAAGAAGTTGGAAGGGACAAGGAACGGGAAAATAGTCGCGTCGTCGGACGGGCGGAAAATGGAGACGATGAGCCCATTCGGCTTGACCGGGTTACCGTATCCGCCTCCGGCGACGGTGTCGCTCTGCCACGCAGTAACGCGCTGGAATTTGTAGGGCCCCGGCCCGTCCTTCCGTTGCTGCTGTTTGAACGTCTTCACGATGAGCTTCATCGCATCGCGCCAGTCGGCGCCAAAGCAGGAAACATCACCGGTTATTTTCCAGTAGCCGTGCGCGAGACGGATCGGGTAGCACAGAGAATCGACCTCCCACTTTCGCTCGTGGATCCCGGGCTTCATCACCGTCAGATCCTTGTCCCATTCGCTGCCGGTTGGCCCATAGTTGAATGCGTTCGCGTAGGGATCGAGAAGAATACATTTCACCTGCCGGTTAATGACGCCCGCGATGAGTTCCTTTAGCCTGGCATCCTCGCCGATAAGCGGCAAATATGGCCACACCTGCGCGCTCGAATCCCGCAACCACATCGCGTTGATATCGCCCGTGATCACGAATGTGTCAGGCTTGCCGTCGATCATCCCGAACTTAACGGTCGTATCGAGTGTGTTGGGATAACAGTTGTCGAAAATCCAGGCAAGCTCCCTGTTTCCGATTCCCTTCTTTACCTTGAGGATCTCTTCGTCAACCGCCTCGCTTACAAATTTCCTCTTCGCAATCGGCGGACGCTTGCTGACGTAGTCACCCGTGCCCCCCGTTAAAGGAGCGCCCAGTCCGGCGCGCAGAGGGTTTTTATTCAGAAGCGAGAGGCCTGCCATCGCAAGTCCGCCGGTTTTCAGAAATTCTCTTCTCGAACCCATTCATGTCTCCCGTAATTCTAACGTTTCAGATTGATACTAATTGGAACACTTTCAGAACTATATTGGTTGCCGCCGTCATCCCTGGCCACAGCTTTGATTACATGTTTCCCATCCGGAACATTGAACCACACCCAATCGAACGGGACTTTCGTGTCGTAACCTATCGATCGTCCATCGACGTAGAAATCCACCCTAACGACCGAGCCATTTGTGTCGGATGTTTCCGTGTTGATGATAACGTTTGAACCAGCCGTGAGGTCGCTACCGATATGCGGGGCCGTAACTGCGATGTACGGTTTGCTCCCGGGACGACTGCCGACGATCGGCTGCTCCGGCATAGTACCTGAAGACATCACGTTGACCAGCGTCCCAGTCGAGTCATCGCCGCTTATATCCCAGCACATGATGCCGCCGAGGTTGTAGGCGTCGACATAGTGGTACTTCAACGCGATCGACTTCGCATCGTCAATGGACCAGAAGATCTTCCGCGTGGGGCTGTACAGCCAGGATGCCATTGCGACCGGATCCCAATGATAGCCGTAGCCCTCCTTAAGAAGCGGCTGCAGGTAAGAATAGTTGTTGATTCCCGGCTCATACTCACCCGGGGCCGCCCCGTCAGCGGGTTGATACAGGCCGTCGTTTTTTGGGCCGACATCCTTCCACCCCCTGCCGTAGAATGCGACGCCGGGGACGATCTTGTCGCCCGCCACGCCGAGCGTATCGAGGAAATATTTCACCGTCCTGTCGAATGAATTCTGCACCGGATCATCTTTCGACGTCAGAAGATTTGCATGATGCGCGGTCCTTGGATCCCAGGCACCGGTAAAATCGTACGTCATCAGATTGTACCAATCGAGGTACTTCTCGTCCTTCTTTATCTGGTAGTTCGCGAGCATCGACTCGCCAGCGGGAACAGCAGCGGTCATCAAAAGTTTCGGATTGATCGAATCGAGCTTCGCCCTCATAAGCGCATAGAAGGCCGTCAGGTTCCCGGCGTCATTCGGGTTGTGGTGATTACCGGTGTTTCCGCCGCTGACGGGATACTCCCAGTCGATGTCGACACCGTCAAAAACTCCGGCAGCGGCTCCCCTTCCTCCGGCACCGTCCACCAGCGGAAGGTTACCAAGAATGTATCTGTCTATTAGAGCATCGGCAAATTTCTCCCTGGAGGCGGGTGTCGAAAAAGCATCAGAAAAATATCCGGAGCCGGTCCATCCCCCTATCGATATCAGAATTTTTAGATTGGGATGCCGTCTCTTCAGCTTCTTCAACTGGTTGAATTCCCCGCGGAGCGCTTGAGTCGAATCGTCCGCGACGCCGTCGACGCTCATTGAGGATGTGTAAACCTGACCGTATGCTTCATATGCATTCATGAACTTCGGTTCGAACTGGCCGGCAGAATCCGGAGCGGGCTCCGAGAACGCGTATATCAGGGCAGTAAGCTTGCCGGCTGCGCCGTATGTTTCGACATCCTTCACATAATACGGCTGGTGTTCTATCCCCCATTCCGGGAAGTACGCGACAACTCTCTTTGGCTGCGCCTTGATGGCCTCAGATATCGCGGCCACCATCACCGCCGCGCACAGCAATACAATCAATCTGTTCATCGCCGGCTCCTGACAATTTCTTACGATTTTGCGGTAATCACAAGGAGGGGATTATTTTCCCATGATTACTTCGACACGGTTCACACTTCCAGCCGGAAGGATCATGACCAGCCCTTCGACGGGTTTCCCGTTCACGCGTATCGATTTGACCCCCTTCTCCACGTGGTCCGGATTGCTCACGACTATGTGGTAAGAGGCGCCACGCCATTGCCTGTCAACTTCAAACCCGTTCCAATCGGACGGGATGCACGGATCAATGACGAGTCCTTCGTAGGAGGGACGAATTCCGAGTATGTATTTCGTGGCCGCGGTGTAACTCCAACCGCCGCTTCCGGTCAACCATGGATGGCGCGCGCGGCCGTATGCGGTGTGGTCCTTTCCCATAACGAACTGACAGTACGAATACGGTTCCGACTGCCGAATCTCGATCATGTCATTCTGATTATACGGAAGGAGAGCGTCATATAACTTCATCGCCAGCTTTCCGCGGCCGAGTTTACATTCGGCAATTACCGCCCATGGATTCGGATGGCTGAAGATCGAGCCATTTTCCTTTATTCCGCGATACACACGCGTCACGTAGCCGATGTCGTCGTTTGGTTTTGTATAGGTGGGCCAATTGAGGTGCACACCGTAAGGCGATGCCAGATATTTGTGCACGGCATCCATCGCTTTCCGGGCACGTTCCGGCGAAGCTGCCCCTGAAAGCCCGGCCCAGCTGTTGCTTTCGAGAAAGATCTTGCCTTCGTCGTTCGCCTTGACGCCAATCTTGATCCCGGCGCGAGTCACGCCGCGGGCATACCACTCGCCGTCCCAGAGCTCGCGTTCGACCGATTCGCGTACCGCTTCGGCCATCTTGGAATATTCCTGCACATCGTTTTCATAACCCAGGAATTCCGCGGCTTCTATCAAATAACGCAACGCCCAATAATGCATGAAGGATACCATTGCGCTTTGACCACCGCCGAGGTTGAGACAGTCGTTCCAGTCGGCGCGCAAGCCGAGACAGATCCCGTTATTCGCCGTCTGCTCGGCAGTGAAGTCCAGCGAGCGCTTCAGGTGCTCGTAAACCGAAGCCTCGCCCTTGTCGGCAAACGGAATTACTTCGTTGAAGAAACCAAGGTCCCCGGTCTCCATGACGTATTCACAAACGGATCCAACGATCCACAGCGCGTCATCCGAGCATACGTCTTCCATCCCGTGAATAATTGAATCGGCACTCGGAGTCGGAACAACCGTGGGCAGCTTGACTCCCGGCAGCCTATCTTCCTGCGGTTTGAACACGTCCGGATCGAACAAATGAAGGCCGTATCCTTTGCTCACCTGGCCATGCAGAAGCTCACGGATGCGCTCCTTAACCTTGCCCGGATTCGTATGAGGCACCGCCATAACGTCCTGCGAAGTATCGCGGTAGCCAAGACCGACCCTACCGCCGACCTCCACGAACGAGGCGAATCTCGACCATACCACGCATGTTTCCGCCTGGTAGAGAGTCCAGGTGTTGATCATCGTGTTCAGGCCCTCGTTCGGAGTCTTGCACCGGAGCACGGAAGTCTTGCGATCCCAATAATTCTTCAGCTCACTGAAGGCAGCATCAATATTCTTCGGATCTGAATACTTCTTCTTGATCGAGTATCCCTTCTCATCGCAAGAGCCGACTCCAAGCATGAAAACAAGTCTGGTCTCCTCGCCCGGCTTCAGAGATAATTTCCTGTGCAACGCGCCGCAATGGTTCCCGCCGAGCTCAGAGCTGTTCCCACAGACCCCTCTTTCAACGGCAGCGGGGTTTGTTTCGGTGCGGTAATTCCCGATAAACGTGTCGCGCACGCAATCATAACTGTCGGGATTGAAACTGGATGCGAAGAAATGATAAGTCCACGGTTCATAGAAGAAATCATACTCGATGATTCCGTCTTTGTAGTTCGAACCGCTTGCATAGAGACTCATCTGCAGGTTCTGATTATCTATCTCGACGTGGTGGAACGAAAACTCGACGTACGAGAACACGCTCAGCTTGCGCGGCTTGTTCCCTTTGTTTCTTATCCTGACATCCCAGAGCTCGACGTCGTCGTCCAGCGGAATGAATATCAGTTGTTCGGCTTCGATGTCCCTGTAGTCGCATTGGAATTTCGAATATGACAGGCCGTGGCGGCAAGTATATTTCGCTTTAGTGAAATCTTTGCCGACCGGCTGCCATGACACCGACCAGTATTCGCCGGTCTCGTCATCGCGCAAGTAAACATAATGGCCGGGCCGGTCCAGCGGGACGCCGTTCTGTCTAAACCTCGTTACCCTGTGATGTTCTGTGGATTTGAAGAAAGAGTAACCGCCCGCGTTATGCGAAATAACCGTGCAAAGGTCCTTGACGCCGAGATAGTTGGTCCATGAAACCGGGATATCGGGACGTTCAATCACATATTCTTTGTTCTCTTCGTCAAAATAGCCGTAACGCATTTTTATGTCCTATCGATAGAATTGTTTCATCAGGCGGGGGATGCTGTATCGGCAGAAGCCGTTTCATCCTCCACTTCCCGGAAGGGTACGAGCCAGGTAACCAGGAAGGCAGGGATGGTTGCGATCATTACCCAAAGAAAGAAATGTTTGTAACCGAGAAAATCGCTTATAAATCCGCTCATGGCGGAAGGGATCATCAGCCCAAGGTTCATGACGCCGGTGGCAAATGCATAGTGCGCCATCTTGTACTTCCCGGGCGCGATCTGCTGCATCATGAACAGGGTGAGTCCTATGAATCCGAAACCGTAGCCAAAATACTCGAACACTACCGCAGTACCGATGGTAATGAGGCTCGTCGGAGTCGTAAATGCCAGAAAGACGTAGACGACGAATGGGATATTGAAAAAAGCGCAGAGGATAAGGAGGGATTTCCGAAGCCCGAGCCTGGCAGTGAAGTAGCCCGCCAGAATCGAGCCGAGGATGAAAGCCATCGGCGGAAATATTCCGTAGAGTATACCTATCTGAGACATTGACAGGCCGAGTCCTCCAGCCGCGCGGTCCGCCTTGAAGAAGAGTGGGACAATCTTCATCGCCTGACCTTCTGCAAAGCGGTAAAGAATTATGAAGGCGATCCCCCAGCCTATGTACTTCTTCGCGAAAAATGTCCTCAATACATCCCAGAAAGTCCCGAAAGCTTCTTTAGCCGTCTTCACCTGTCCTGACGCGCCGCCCGTGGGTAGCACCCTGGCGTGGTAGATGCTGAGCAGAACAAGAATACCACCGAACAACCCCATTACTATCATCCAGGCGTGAACGATTCCGACGGATCCTTCGAGCTGGCCAGCGAGATATACGAACGCGCCCTGTGAAAGCACCTTTGCAACATTATAGAACGCGCCCTGCCACCCGACATATTTAGCCTGCTCCTTGCCGGTCAGGGCGTTTATGTACACCCCGTCGGCAGCGATGTCATGAGTCGCGCCATTGAAGGCGATGATGGCCAGGAGTGCGATCGAGTATTGAAAAAAGGACGGGAGCTTCAGCGTGAAAGCCAGGAGCCCGAACCCGATACCGCCGATAAATTGCGTGGCAATGACGAAATATTTCTTCGTCTTGAACATTTCGAGGACAGGTCCCCAAAGGGGCTTCAACGTCCAGGGCAGGATCACGAGCGTCGTGAAGAATGCAATCTCGGCGTCCGAAATCCCGAGAGACTTGTACATCAGGACGGAGACAACATTAATGGTGACGAACGGCAACCCCTCGGCAAAATAGAGCGTGGGAACCCAGAACGCCGGACTTCTTTTCTTGGCAGCTTTTTCAGTCATTAGAGTCCTTGAGTAATGGTGCGAAACGTGCTTGCGAACGACCCCCGTCAGTCATCGCGGGACAGTGGACGGAGCGAGATTGTCCCCGTTGCACCGCAACCCGTAGTTGCGAGAGGAAAGCCGAGGCGGTCGAGTTTCAAGTATCTTCGGGTTATAGCCCACAATCAACCAGCAGCAAAACGAACGAGATGAAAAAAACCGGGACTGCCCCGCTCAGCGGGGCAGCCCCGTTTCAGTAATGGGACTAATCCACTACTTAAGGAGAAGCATCTTCTTGGTTATCGAGTTAGTCCCTTGCCGTAATGTGTAGAAGTACACGCCGCTGGCGAAGCTGTCCATGTTGACATTGTAAATGTATTCGCCCGCCGGTTTGTAACCCTCCTCAACAACCTGTACGACCTGGCCCAACACGTTGTAAACCGTGAGGCTCATCACGCCAGCCTGCTTGAGGCTAACCTTGATGTCCGTCGAGGGGTTGAAGGGATTCGGATAGTTGTTGCTCAAATCGAATTGGGTCGGCACTTTGTGAATTACGGTCTTCACTCCGGTAACCGCCTGCTCCAGACCGCCGCCTGCAATCCACGCGGTCATTTGAGTCGGGAACCAGTTCAAATCGCCGAGGGCATAGCCGTCTGTACCCGCGTGCAGCAAGGCAGTGTTCGAGTACGCCAGATTTTCGGGGAGCGGCCAGGTCGGGGGATAAAGCTTACCCGCGTAGGTACCGCTCTTCGGGTAATAGTACCACGGGTGGTCAAGCGTATTATCCGCGATCTTCAAGATGTACGCATTCAGACTATCCATCTGATTTGTTATGTCGGTGGTGAATCCGGGGTCAACATTGAGTGTGCCCGATGTGTCAACGACGCCGCCCTCGCTCCGGATCACACCGATGGTATACTTGGAATAGTCGCTCCACCATGTCGGATAGTAGAGCCTTCTGACCATAACCTGCTTGCCGCCGTTCGGATTACCAACTATGGGTATGTCGACGCTGTCAGACTGTGTAACCGTGTCGTTGTATGCCTTTATGAAATTCCACAGCGCCGAAGGCCAGAAGTTATCGTTGTTCTGGACAGATACGCGTCTGCCGGCCAGGGCGGTCATTTGATCAACGACCTGGGCGTTACCCGTGCCGCCGGTACCGACGAAGACATTAGGACCCGTAATAGCGGCAGCCCAAAGTTTTGACCAGGAGCTAGTGCTGTCAAACGTGCGTAATCTCATAATGCTGCTTGACGCGGTATCGGGATAGTTCAGGAACCATGATTGAATTACCTGTTCAGGAATTCCACCGTAGGAATGCATCGCGTAGAAGAGGTTATTGTCCAGGTTCATAATTTGCCCCTGTCTCATAAGGAACGGGTTTACTGTTCCATATACGACAGTGTTGTGAGAGAACACGGCCACGGGGCAATAACCACGGATTGACCACAGGTAAGAGTTGTTGCAGAAGAAAGTATTGTTGACCCATATCGTGGTATCCATATCGACGTTACCGTTTGAAAGGAACGATCCGCCTCCGAAGTAGGAGCTGCCGTGCATTTCATTCCTGAAAACGCAATTCTCGACGAGCATCTTGTTCCACTGTCCGGCAAGCATAAGCGCGGTATGTGAAAATCCGTCGAAGACGACCCCATCCATGACAAGATCGACGCTGTCGGCGTTCATATCGATTCCTTCACCCCAGCCGAGCGCGTTTTGGTCCGCGCGGATGGCAGTTATGTAAAGGTTTTTCAGCGTGACATGGCCGCCTTTACCGTTCAACGAAAAGAAGTTTCCGATTGAAGAGTTATCGGAAAGAATCGCCGGCGCAAGCACTGGCGGGCGGAGTCCCGCGGTGGTGTCATTGCCTACGATCGTGACGGAGCCATCGATCTTGATGGATTCGGTTATCTGGTAAACGGCTCCGTGTGAAAGGACGTAAACCCGGTTAGGGTGCGCCCTTACTCCTCCGGCAAGAGTATCGCTGTTGATGACGTCGTTGACAACGCCCGGAGTCGTGCTCGGGTAAATTCTGAGCGTGTCCGTCTGGGCAAACAGCCCCGCCGTCGTCACAAGAACTGCCGTTGCCATCATGGCAAAAAACAATGGCAATCTTCTCATTTGTTTCTCCTTTTTTTTAATGGATGAATAGACCCATCTCTTGACGAGTAGCTCGTCGCTAATTGTGATCTAGTGTATTCTTGAGCATTAAACCTATGGATTTCCTTACCACCTCCTCCTGATGTTTGAGATCGTGCTAAGCTGCTTCCAACTTTTTAAGAAATCACAGCTTCAAACGGAGTCCAAGCTGAACACCTGAGCCGTATCTCTGCTCAGATGAAGGATAGCTTGTCTTTTCGTTTAAACTGATATCATTAGCACTCGTAATATTTATTAGATTCAAATAAAGCTGCATTCCATACCAGGGGAGGTCCTGCTTGACGGAGACATCCCACCGAGTTAATTTCGCCGACAATACCCTTTCCTGCATCCAGAAGCTTGGTTGCTTGAAGACGTTATCCTGAAATAACATCGACGCCCTGATCGAAAAGCCTCTGTAGTCATAACCCATTGCGAGATTGACAATATCATTTGGCTGATTGAGGAGGCGGGCACTATAGTTAGTGTCCACGATTGTTATGACAACATTACCCTCTAAGTCGTAGGCAGTGTTATAGAGAGTTTTTGGATAATGGGCCTGTGAAAAGATATGTGTCCAATTAGCGCTGAAGATAAGTCCCGACAGCGGTCCGGGCAAGTACCAGAAATGGGTCTGCCAATCGGTCTCGAGTCCGTAAAGATTCACCGTGTACGGGCTGTTAATGTAGGTAGCCAGCTCCCACAAGGTACCGGGTTTCGGCGGGAGCTGCGGATACGCTGCCAGACTTGTGACATAAGTATCCGAGTAGAACGCCAAATCCTTTATGTTCTTGTTGAATCCGTCGACGGTGAACAATCCGAGAGTATTAGAGTAGGCTGAAACGACCAGGTCGAAGTTCTGCGACGTAGCAGGTCTCAGGTTGCTGTTATTCACAACCACAGTATTGGTCGTAATCAAGTACCTGGGCGTGACCACACTATAGTCAGGATAGTTCAGTGTGTTAGTGTAGGCGAAATGTATCTGTAACCAGTCAAGCGGTTTATAAATCACGTGCACCATAGGGAGCATATAACCATGCGTCTCCGTCACTGTAGTGTCGCTAAATTTTCCGCCTGGAACCGTCATATCCCCTCTGACCGCCGTGTAAGTTGCCGCGAGGTTCTGATACCGGGCACCCGGCAAGAGCGTCAGCTTGTCGCCGACATTGAGAGTAAGCATTGCGTAACCGGCGCTTCTTTTTTCGTCACCGGAATAGTTGTTTATTTGCGACGCCAAATCGTTGGCTTTAAACCCGCCCCCGATTACCGTTCCGGACGTCTTTTGTTTGGTAATCGGAATAAGCTGCCACATGAGACCGTCGTTCAACGGATAAGCCATCGTGTATTGGCCGTTCAGGAAATTGCCATAGCTGTAACCGTTGTAAACAAAATTGTCCAGGCTTAATCCGACGGCGTTGGTGTTAAGGTTCGGATATGCGAACAAGAAGGCCTGGACGACGGCATCTCCTCCATCATATATTGTCGACCCGCTCCTTTGACTTAGTGTGTATGAACGGGTTCTGTCCTGGTACATTCCGCCGAATTTGAGCTTTGCAGACAACAAGTCGGAAATATTGAATGTGTGCTCAAGGTCAATTTTGCCCTGATATATCTGCTCTTTGGTTTGATTTGTCGAATTACTGATATTATCCAACCACGCCAACGTATCGTGTGGCTGAATCAGGGCCGCGATCTGAGTTGGAGGGAGCTTAGAAACGCTCGGTCCGACACCTCCCGTGAAACCGCCATAATCCTGAATAAAATTGAAAGTTGCGTCACCCGGATCCTGATTCATGGAGAGGGAGTGGGACAAACTCAAGTCCATCTGGAAAAATGGGATTGAAGTTTTCATGCTCAGGAGATTGGTCATAACATTCAACTTCGTCTCAGCGCCGGTCAGCCCATAATTGAGCTCCCTTGAGGCGTTGAAGATATAAGCCGTCTCGCTCCTGTATGTCGCCTTTGTGTCGCCATTACTGAAGAAGTTCATCAGGCCGATGGTCGTATTCCCGGCATTGTAATCCATCGTGAGGGTAGCGTTGTAACGTTGGCGTATCCTGAAGGCATCCGTTAAAGTAAGGGAATTGAGATCCGGTATGCCAGCATCGCCGTGGGTCTTATCGTTCAAATTGTAGCTTACGCCCAGTTCGTTGTCGCTAAGATTTCTTCTCTCCGCTGATCCTTCCAGATAGATTCCTAATCTATTGTCGAAGTATCGGTTTTCGAGAGAAGCAACGTACAGGTAATCATTGTAGCTGTTTTTCAATTCGTTGTATGCCCCTTGCGCAACCAATCCCAGGTTGGGCACCAACTCATGAGTGCTCTTCACGGCTTTTCTCATATCAAAGTTCACAACCCCGCCCAGCACTGCCGCATCCATATCGGGGGTGATGGCTTTGATGACCTCAATTCCACCGAGGCTGTTCGAGGAGATCATGCTCAGGTCGACACCTCTGTCACCCATCAAGCTATTTGTTGTGTTATTTAAGTCGGTGCCGGTCAAATTATTGGCGGAAGACACGTCGCTGGCCATTTCAACACCGTCTATCGTGACCATATTGTACTGTGGAGAGAGACCGCGGATAACAACCTGTGAACCCTCCCCGCCTTCTCTAATAAGAGAGACGCCCGGCAACCTTCCGACAGATTCGGCGGCATTCGCATCCGGAAGTTCTTGTATCTTCGCCGCTGAAACTACATTTGTGATCTGGACAGACGAGAGCTGCCGGTTTATCGCGCTGCTCTGACCGCTCGCCTGCGCTGTGACCACGACCTCCTTGCCCTTGACTCCGACGGCTTCTAGCTTCACTTCCAGCTTCACGGTACCGCCCGCTTGAACAACGACATTCACTTCTTTGTAGTTATAGCCTATATATGTCGCACGCATCTTATAAGATCCGGGAGGCACGTTCCGGATAATGAACTTACCGTTCAGGTCCGAGGCCGCTCCAAGACTTGTGCCTTGCAGCAGGAGGTTAGCACCTGGCAGCGCTTCACCTGTTTGCGAGTCAATGACAGAGCCTTCAATTGTGCCGTTCTCTGCCGAGAACGCCGGCCTAAAAAGGAAGAAGAAGAACATTATTAGAAGTCCGGAAGCTTTAATGATTCTGCGGGGCATCGTTTTGTCCTTTTGTGATTTTAGACCTTTGGAAAAAACCGGTCACAGATATAACCTGACTTGACGTTCCGCTCGCCGGGCTGCATAAAAGCATACCGGAGGAGGAACCGCAATGAGCTTCAGAACCGTGGTAGAGATTTAGTATATATACCTCTCCACGAGGGGAAGCCAAGATTGACTGAAGTTTTTATCTGAACAGTGTTCCAAGCTTAACCTGTGATTTTGTGTGCGGCGGCAAAAGGTGTCACGACTATACTCTTACTATACCGATTGAGTCGGGCGATATTTGTCCTTCCAACAACATTCATCTCGTGGATTACGCTGAGAACCACTCCGCGATGGATGTTGCACCAGGCTCTCGCCTCGCCGGCAATAATCGATATTGTTTCCAGACCCACTGGCACTCAGCACACTCCCTTCGTTACACTCGCTGCGTTTGTTGGTTGCTCGAACAAACCAATAGATATTAGGCAACCACCGGATTATTGTCAAGCTTTTTTTTGGCTGTAGGCCCTTTAGCCCGCTAGTTTTCGACATTTCTCCATCCACAGACAACACGCCAGTGAATGGGTTGATTTTGGCGGCGAATGAATTGGATGTTAACGCTCACACTGAATGTCCCATCACCACCTGAATCGCCCGGGAACGGCCACTCCTCAGCGGACCGTCGCGACTTGCTCGTCCTCACGCTACTGCCGCGTGTAGAACTATTCTAGCCGACTGTCTTTTGACAAATCACAATAAGGGGGAAGATAATGCAAAAAAAAGGCTGCCCCGCTCAGCGGGGCAGCCCTGTTGTAGTAATGAGACTAATCCACTCGACGAGTCCCTACGGGGTCGTAGATCGAGTCGTCGACTACTTAAGGAGAAGCATCTTCTTGGTTATCGAGTTAGTCCCTTGCCGTAATGTGTAGAAGTACACGCCGCTGGCGAACCTGTCCATGTTGACATTGTAGAGGTATTCGCCTGCCGGTTTGTAACCCTGGTCAACAACCTGTACAACCTGGCCCAACACGTTGTAAACCGTGAGGCTCATCTCGCCAGCCTGCTTGAGACTGACTTTGATGTCCGTCGAGGGGTTGAAGGGATTCGGGTAGTTGTTGCTCAACTCGAACTTCGTCGGCACGGCGGTGGGCACGGGTTTCACTCCGGTCGCTAATCCACCTGCTGCGAGCCACGCGGCCTTCTGGGTCGGGAACTGGTTCAAATCACCCAGCGCGAAACCGTCGCTGCCTGCGCTCTTCAGAGCTGTGTTGCTGTATGCCAGACTAGGCAGTGGCCACAGCCAGCTGAACATAGGTTGGCCATCAGTGTAGTCCCACATATATCCGTTCGAGCTGCCGTTCCTGATGCCGTTGACATACTTTATCGCGCTATCCACCTGATCGGAGACGAACTGCGGGAATCCCGGATCGGCGTTTAAGTTAGCACCGTCCATGGTGAAGCCGGGCCATTCGGTCCTATTCTCGAACATCGCCTGCGTTCTGCCGTTCATCCACGTTGGGGGGATCAATATTGCTTTCACCGTATCTTTAACTATTAATGTGTCATGAGCCGGGGGATTGGGGTTGAACGCCGAATCCGGATAACTCACGGCCACCATCTTCGTGACTGTATCATTGTACGCGGTCCAGAAGTCCGTCAATGCCTTCGGCCAGTAGTAAGCGTTATTAGAGACATCTACTCTCCTTGTCGCTTCCGTGATGGGGTACTGGTTTTCCAGTCCGAACAAGGTATCGTAGCTGATTGTGGATGAGCCGCTCCATCCAAACGACTTCACAGCATAGGTATCATACCACGCGCCGTAGTATTCGTCTATTTCCTGACCGATCGACAGCGTGCTATAGAAGATGTTGTTCCTGATTCTCTGGTTGGAAGCAACGAAATCGTTCAGCGGATTAACCATGTTCAGGCAGACGGTGTTGTGTTCGAACCGTACAAATTTTACATAGCCGGTCGGACAGTATGCATATGAATTGTCGTTAAACATGGTGTTGTTGACCATGTAAATGGTATCTGTGGGTACGCCGTGCGACTCCCAATCATGACCTCCGAAGTAAGATGAAGAATGAATGTCATTTATAAAATTGTCGTTCGTGAACCAGAAACTGTCCCAGTTGCCGTACTGGTCGACAGCACCGTTACTCCACTGGTCGAACACGCAGCTGTCTATAACGACTTTACTGCTGTCACCGTTGATTGCGATGGCGCCGCCCCAACCTTGCCATTGATTGTTCGAGGCTACACCCAGGATGTAAAGGTTTCTGAGCGTCAGGTTTCCCTTGTCGGAACCGATGAACTCACTGGGAGTCGAGCCGTCAGGCAAAATGCCGGGGGCTATTATGGGCGGCGTGCCTGATCCGTCAGCGCCGACGATGGTCAGGGAGCCCTTTGAATCTATCTGGGCAGTAAAGAAATAGAGCGAATCCCTGTACAGCGCGTAAATGGCATTGGGGTGCGCCCTGGTGCCATCCGACAGAGTGTCTCCCGCGATAAAGTTATTGATGTTTCCTGCCGGGCTGGCCTTAACCCAAACAGTATCAGATGTCTGGGCATATGACCGGTTTGGCGCTCCGACAAGCATCACCAGCATAACCAGAACCATTGCGGTGAGCATTGCTTTCATAGTTGTTCTCCTTTTGGTTTGTGTCCTTTGGTACTTATTTCGTTCAAAACTATTCTTCCGGTGGGGATCCTATCGTCGATTGTTCCCATTACGGTTTCATTCACTGTGCGAAGTACTGCCATCACCTCCTCAGTCTCTAACAGAATTACTCGGCTAAACTGTCATTCTCATAGATCGACAAAGTCCACGTTGACTTTCAATGTGGACATTCAAATCCACTCTTCTGCCGCAACAAAAACGCTTTTGATTCATAACTGCAGTCTAATACCAGCATCGGCTGTCATGCCGTAGAAATCTTCCGCGCTCGGGAAATTGGCACCCTGGTTTATCTGCGTGTCACGGGCACCGTTTATATTGTTAAGATCAACGAAGACCTGAAGACCGTACCACGGCAGGTTTTGCTTCACCGATGCGTCCCATCTGAGATATTGCTGCGTATTGGACCTGAGTTCCGGCCAGAAGTTCGTAGCTCCAAAGATATCACTTTGTGTAAGCATGGAGACTCGTGCCGAGAACCCTCCCAAATCATATCCGATCGCGATATTCGCTATGTTGTTCGGCTGATCTAGAAGTCGGGAAGTGTAAAACGTGGCGATCGTATCTACCTTGTACGGGTAATTGCTGATAACGTTCAGATACGTGTACGGATACTTCGCCCTCGAATACACATGCGTGTAGTTCGCGCTCAACACTAACCCGGACAGTGGGCCGGGAAGATACCAGAAATGTGTCTCCCAGTCCAATTCAATGCCGTATACCTCTGCCGCGTATGGATCATTGACAGAAGTCGTTAGTGAGTACCCGGCGGCATATGCCGGTATCCCCGGATATTGCGCCGGGTTGATGACGTACGTCGTTCCCGTTGAGAATATCAGGTTGTTGATACGCTTATAGAACCCATCCACGGAGAACAAGCCAATCGTATTATCGTATACCGATAACACCGCGTCGTAATTCGACGAGTTGGCCGGCTTCAAAAGATAGTTATGGTAGTCAACCGAGCTGGTACCTACCTGCAGTTCCGGTGTTATGGCGCTGAAGTCCGGGTAGGTCAAAGTGTTCGTGTACGCAAGGTGTATCTGGAGCCACGGAAACGGATTATACCGCAGATGAACCATCGGCAGCCAGAAACCATGCGTCTCGTCTGCAGTCGTGTCACGATGAGTGTACGTGTATCGAGAGACCGGACCCAACTGGCTGAGTGCGCGCGGGGCGGTGTACTTCGTCTCGAGGACCTGGTAGCGGACGCCCGGAAGGAGAGTGATATCGGGACCAAAGTTGATGGTCGCCATCGCGTAGCCCGCGCTTCTAAATTCCTCACCTGAATAATCGTGCTCACCGGATTGTGCGGCGTTGTAAGACCATGACTCTAATGTCCCGTACTTCTCCGCTATTCCGAGTATCTGATTAAGTAGGCCGGCATTCAACGGCAATCCCATCCTGTAGCCGCCGCCAAGGAAATTACCGTAATTGTATGTGCTATCCACAACGAGCGGAAGTATCATACCATATTTTTGAATTGTCGGCACCATATAGGGGAACCTATTCTCTATCGCCTGAATCACATTGGCACCGCTGTAATAGACGTTACCGTCGGACTGTTCGTAATTGTAAGATCTGTTCGTGTACATAAACGACCCGCCGAACTTTATCGTGCTTGTGATCAGGTCGGACAGGTTGACGTTCGTCTTTAGATCCAGAGATCCCGTTATGTTCCTCTGCTTCGAGATGCTGTTGGCTGTCGACAGGCCGAACATACGCGTAATCTGCAGGCTGTCGTTCGCAAGGGCCGGAATCTGTTGCGGGGCCAGGTTCTCATCGTTCACGTCTGAAAAGCCCGCGTAACTTTGCTGAAATTGATAATTGTTCGAGTAAGGGAGGTCGTTTTCCGAATAGGAGTTGGATATCTTCGCGTTCACGTTGAATATCGATATGTCCTTCTGGAAATCGAGTATGTTCGTCATCTCGCTCAACTTGTTCCGCTGGTCAGTCAGCGAATATACATGCGTGTTCCCCGCGTCTATCAGGTTGAATGTCTCCGCCCTGTCCTGCTCGTTCGTGTTCCCATAACTGTAGAATGTCATGAAATCGATCTTACCGTCGTTAAGCTTGTAATCCATAGTCACCGTCCCGTCGTAACGGCTCTGGATCCTCGGTATGTCCGTCAGTGTCACTCCGAACAGGTATGTCCTGTTCAGTACTCCGAAATTCTTCGACTTTATGTTGTAGTTACCACCAAGCTGATTTGCCGACAGGTTCTGCTGCTCCACGTCTACCTCAGCGAATACTCCGAACCGGTCGTCGAAAAACCGCTTCTCTCCTGTCCCCACAAACTTGTAATCGTTATACGCATTCTTCAGGTTATCGTATCCACCCTGTGCCAGTAAATGTATCTCCGGCTTGCTCGTCTGCGCCTCTCTCAGGCTGAAGTTTACTACTCCTCCAAGTACCGCCGCATCCATGTCTGGCGTTATGGCCTTCGTTACCTCTATCCCCCCAAGCATGCTTGACGAGATCATGCTCAGGTCTACCGCCCGGTCTCCGAAGTTCGATGAGCCAGCCAAATCACTCGGGTTACCCGGGTTGACGTTACCCGGCATCTGCACTCCGTCGATCGTCACCTGGTTGTACTGAGGCGCTAGTCCACGTATTACCACCTGAGTAGCCTGTCCCCCCTCTCTGATCAACGATACTCCCGGAAGCCTTCCAACCGACTCCGCCGCGTTGGCATCCGGTAGTTCCTGTATCTTTGCAGCCGATACCACGTTCGTTATCTGCATCGATGACAGCTGCTGGTTAATCGCTGAGTTCTGTCCGCTCGCCTGTGCAGTTACTACTACCTCTTTTCCCTGAACTCCCACCGCCTCAAGCTTCAAATCCACATTAATCTCTTGCCCCGGCTCAACCTTGATACTCCTCTGGCTCTCCTTGTACCCAACGTACGTCGTACGGACCGTGTAGCTCCCCGCAGGTACGTTCTGGATCACGAACCGTCCGTTCAGGTCCGTCGCAGCTCCAAGGCTTGTCCCCTGCAACAGTACGTTCGCACCCGGCAGCGCTTCCCCCGTCTGTGAGTCCTTGACGGTTCCCCGAACACTCCCGTTCTCCGCCGCGAACGCCGCACCAACCATGAAAATAAAAACCGTAATTGAAACACTCAATATCGTATAAATCTTTCGGGGCATCACTTTCTCCTTCGGTTATCAATGGTCCAGGAGACAACCTCTCCTGATTGTGCAGTCTCCATCGGATTAGTGCTCAGAGGCGAGTAGGTTCTTGCGGAATAGGCGTGCAATTTCGAGCGCAGCGTCCGGTTCCCGTAACCGTCAGGTCACCGCCGCTGATTTCCAGATATAATTCCGGCTTTCAGCCAATCCAGTCTTTCTTTCAGTCTACAGCGCGGGGGTGTCCGTCAGGACAAGTCCTCCGTTGTCTTCTTCAGCTCCAGACATGTATCGTAAAATTCCGGTAACGTCATCGAGCGAACAAAAACAAAGCCCCTCGTGGCGCGAATGAGCGGGCTCGGATGCTCATTAAAGAACTCGCGGCCGAGACACACTTTGAGCATCTGATACTGGTTCACCTGGATCTTCTGCGCAAGCTCAGAGAACGGACCGTCGAGTTCATAGCTCGGAAATGAAGCGCCGCGCTGTGAAGCGAACGCGTTATTGAAAGAGGTATTAAGAACGGAAAACATGTTCAGAGAAACCGGCACATATGCGTTCGCCTCGGAAGGATGAAACCTGTACCATATATTGCGGTATCCGATCACCTTCAGGTCGCTTCTTCCAGACTCAGCCTCATACATTCTCAGCGCCTCAGCCATGACCTGAAGGACTTTGTAGTGAGTGTCGGGGCCGCTTGCCTCAGGATCGAGCGCGACTCCGATGATGTCGGGTTTTAAACTTCGGAGTATTTCGAGTACCGGTACGACGTCTCTCTCGATCTTTGGCTCCTCGGTGAAAACGTCTCCCTTGTAGAAGCCCAGCCGGGCATGGAGGATCGAAGGAGAATTGAACCCGAAGTATCCCCAAAGACATTCGGCCTCCCATTCGCGTACCATCCCCTTCAGCCGTTGAACGTGCGGCAGATCTTTTTTCCCGGGGTATTGGGTTTCGAAGTAGTTCACCAGTTCACCGATCCGGTTGAGCAGGCTGTCACGGTTTGTCTCGTCAAACAGAGTCACGAGATTCCTCAGTAGGCGTCTTGCTTCACCCTCGCGTTTTGTGTGGGGGTTGTTCTCCGCGACACCGTCAAGATACTGCCAGACGTCGCGGTTTCGCTTGTGATCATCGCCGGGCACGAAATAGTTTTCCGATAACAGTTTGTCGAACAACCCGCGGCTGAGAAAATATTTCAGATTGTTCAGCTGGTCGAGCATGTGATAATTGGTAACCGAATTGAAACCGCTTGTGAGGGTCAGGAACACGTGCTTGTTCGATGCATCCCTCGCGCGCCTGACAACATAAGCCAGATACGCAAGCATTATGTCGTCGTGATGGGGTTCGGTGTGGAGGTATCTCGTGTTCAGTTCCGACTTGCTCCCTCTTTCAATTCTTGCGATGAGGTTATTTTCGATCCCCGCGGTGATGGCTTCCCTCCCCTCCGTCCTTTTCTTAAGCACCTCCGCCGTGAACCTGTTCCCCTCGAAGTCCCGTTGCGTCAAATCGCGTATCTTCTTGCGCTTCTCGAGCGCAAGGTTGATGACAACCTCCTCTACCTCCTGATCGGACAACGATTCCTTTTTGGAAAACCGCTCGAATTGGCGCTCCACGAGGAGCTTTGCCGCACCGAGCGTCAAATAGAATCTCGCGTTCGGAAGAGACTGCAGCACGGTCGCCGGATAGCGCACATGTCTGTTGTGCTGAATGGCGTCGGCAACGACCTGGGCTTTGGCTTCCCCCGCTGCCATTATTATGGCGGTGCAATCGGGATTGTAAGTAATGGTGCTGAGCCCGATCGTTATTACATGCCTGCTTCTGGAAACCTCTATTCCGCCGAGGTCGGTTGCCGCGGCCGCCTGAGTCTCGTAGTTGGTCGGAGTGAGCCTGGTGGTCGAGTTAAGATCTGATCCCCTGATATTGAAACCGATATGTCCGTCCGGTCCGATTCCCCCGAGGAAGAATCCGATCCCTCCCAGTTTACGTATAGTTTCTTCGTACTCAGCGCACCATTGGTCCACATTCTCCAGGACGTTCTGCTGAAGCCGCTCCTGCGAACTCTTCGCTTGCCTGAATCTGAGAGTGAGATCAACTTTGTTCTCAGGCCAGATATCCTCGAGTTTCTTTCCGTTGGGAAGTCCCAGCTTGCTGCAGTCGATGAGCAACTTCTTTTTTTCATCGAAGCCGAAAGCGTCTATATAGAACTTGTTCACGTAATAGAAGAAACTATTATGCTGTTCGGGGTTGATCGGATAGAACTCATCGATCTGTACGAAGTGCAGCGACGACATGTCCGGCTTTTTCGAAGGATCGACCCCGTTTGTCTCCAGCTCCCGGGACACGGCGGAATCTGACCAACCACTCAGGTAGTGCTCCACCCATTTAATGAAATGCTCGGGTGTCTTTCCGGTGGGAAGAGAGACCACTCCACCCGGGTTATTCTGTACCCACTCCAGAAACCTTAAGGCCGTCAACTTTCCGAGCATCGGGAAATTTTCAACGGTGATCACTCCCACCTTCTCGGTGGGTGCGTACGTCAGCTTCTGACCAGACAGGCTCAGAGCCTTTTCTTCCACTTTTGATATGGTCTCTTTCATAATGCTTTCTTCAAATTTGTCTTTTGAATACGCAGCTCAGTAAGCGCCGCACGGATCGTTCAGGAGTATTTCGGGAGAATTCTGCCTGTAATATTGACACGGGGCCTTATATAAGGAAACACGTTACAAAAGGGCGATTCCTGCGAGCCGGCTGCGCCAGATAATTCCCGAACTAGGTCTGTATATCAGGCGAATTAGCCCCGGTCATCCGGCATGTACAGGCGAGGCAACATCCCCGGAGGACAATTCGACTCACGCAAGAAATCTAACGCGACCACGGTTTATTTGCAAGAAAAACTTTCCTGTCAGACGCGCGGGAGGCATTCTCGGTGGCTTCCACAGCATAAGCCGCCAATCTCACCCGTTTCGGGGACCCGTCGTTTCTTAATGATGATAGTATGGTCAAAAGATGCGAAGGAAAACCGCTGTTTACTTTTTCTAAAAACTTACACTCGAATTGGTTTTGGGAATATCGAGAGTTTCATCGGGGAATTGCAGGCAGATGTGGAGAAGGGACGATTATACCGGCGCAAGCTTATGGCTTATTCCGTTTCCAATTACTGAATTGAGGGAGCGAACGTCGGGGACTTTGAAATGGCTTCCAAGTATGATTGACGCCACCCCCATCGACACCGAATAGTGACCGTGTGAACTCGTAACCACCTTCAGAACCGCACTGGTATTTGAGAGCGTATCAATCTCTATCGCCTGCCTCACGGGAGATATTATCAGGTCGCCAAGTTCAGCAAGGTCTCCGGAAATGATTAACATGTCCGGATTAAGTACCGCAATTATGGGGCTGATCCTTCTTCCGGTCAAGTAGCCCAGCCTATTGAAGAAGGACACTGCGATGGGGTCTCCTTTTTTTGCCGCATCAATCATGATTCTCGTGTCGATCATAGCCGGGGATGAGTCGTACTCTCTGAGAATCGTCCCTTCGTGCAGCCGGCTTCTCACATTTGTCAACAACTCCACCAGATCGGACATCGGCATATTCAGTTCCCCGGCACAGAACGACGACCCACGATAGAGTTCTTCGTTAATAATAATCCCGATCCCGATACCGTGGACGTTCCTGTCGAACTCCATGAGGACCGTCATGGAATTCTTGCTTTCGCGGGCTACACCTATCCACTTGTCTCCGACCGCCGACGCGTTCGCGTTGTTTTCCACGATAACAGGAAACGAGTAATGCTTCTTCAGCGCATCCAACATGGGGACATTCATTTCCTGAAAGACATCGGTCATCACCACAAGATTTGTATTGTTGTCAACTATGCCGGCGACCGCAACCCCAAGTCCGACTACATTGTCTCTGTCAACCTTCGATTCGGAAAGGATGTCTTCCACTATGACTGTGATATGGTGAACGAGCTCATCAAGAGTCTCAAACTTGTCGATCTTATATATTTTCTTAGCGACTATTTCAGCACAGAAGTCAAGGATCACCGCGGTAAGTTCACCGACCTCGACGTCGACGCCGAGAGCGTAAGCGGCCTTATTGTTCAGGCTCCACAGGTAAGGCTTCTTTCCCCCCTTTTCGGTGGATTCTCCTTTGCCCAGGTTTATGACCAGCGACCTGGCCGCCATATCCTTGAGGATGTTGAAGATTGTCGACGGCCGCATTCCGGTGATCTTCACCAGATCCGAACTTGACATAATCTTGTTCACCCTGATGAGATTGAGCACAAGGCGGTCGTTTATGCTCTTGACTAGCTTCAGGTCTCCTGTTTGCATGGCGATTAGCCGTTCTTACCCATTTTTCTTGACTTGCATTGTATGAAATCTATGAAACCGCATCTTATGGTACAAGATGCCGCAAGTTTCACGCTAAGAATAGTTTCAAGACCCGGTTTCATCCTTAGCGCCAAACAAACTCCCCGCTGTCTATCGACCAGTCCAATCCGAAGAATCCGGCTGCTTTTGTGCCGAAGTTGCCCTTATCGGCATCCTTCTTGTCCAGGATTGTCACATCCGGGAGTCCAAAGCCCGGCTGGAGATACGGGACGGCATAAGTCATCCTCATTCCAGTGATTCCAGTCCCGGCCACTATACCGACGCTTCTCGTAACGCTTCCCTTTCTGGGTCTTACCATCAGACAAGCGTAGCCTGGCCCTTTCATCACTTTCTTACCGAAGGTCAACTCTCCTTCCGTAACGGTCACCGGTGTACTACCAAGAAGTTTATTCCAGGCCGAGTTTGTCTTCTCGTTTCCGTACAGGATCACATTTCTGTCGGGGTAGGCTGCCGGATCGAAATTCCTGTCCGAGACAACATCGATGGAGCCATTGCCCTGATACCAGAAATATTCCGCGTCAAACCTCGCCTTATCAAAGGCCCAATGGTTTTCCTCTCTGGTCCCGTGTGTACCGAAGACAAATACTACATCGTTGCGGAAGGCATCCTTGAATGTCCCGTACCGGTCTGGGTTTTTGTCATCGGCCGGAGGCTGAGCCGCCACGCTCCACTTGCCCGAGTTCTTAACCAGCCACAACCTCTGAGCGTCCGACGCGACAGTGAAACTGTCGAGCGAAGTGCTATCGAGGTCGACAACGAACGGCTTTGTCTTGTCGGCCATTTTGAGATCGAACGACAGAGTCTTGACGTTTTCAGTCGTCCCGATGAATTTGTTGCGCGACGGTATAAAACGCACGATCACCCTGCTCGGCTCAAGCTGCCTTTCCTGCGCGTCGATGGTAAGCCAGTAGTCTTTCGCGGATACACCGGGACTTGCAGTGGTGAAATCTATATTCAGTATTCTCGACTCACCGGGCCGGGCGTGCCTGGCGAAGTAATCAAACATCGGGGGCCAATCGACACAGTCGGTTCCCGCCTGGTCGCCCAGGCCCCACCAGTGGCCGACACCCATCTCCTCGTGAAAGACAAAGTCCTTGTCGAACTTACTCAGCGTGTCGGAGAGGTTGATCGATTCAGTGATCGGGACGTTGTCGTCTTCACTTCCCTGGAGTATATATACGCCGAGCTGCTTATAGTTTTCCTTTAACTTATACGTGTTCAGCGGCATTGTCGCTCTCCTCAACATCATCGCCATCGGAGACGACGCCGTATCGTGGTGGAACACGTAAGACCACCACGTAATCCAGCCGGCGCTGGCACCGATCGCGGCGAATTGGTCGGGGTAGGTCGCGCCGTTGATGATTGTGCCATGGCCTCCCATCGAATGCCCCGTCAAATAAATCCGGCTCGGGTCTATGTTGAGCGTGGACTTCGCTATGTGAAGCACCTGGAGGGCGTCCATCCTTCCCCAATCCTCCCAGTCAAAACCGTACGGTCGGCCGTTGGTCGGGCAGACTATGTAACCCCAGGTCTTTGGGTAGTAGGACTTTGCCATGTTCGTGGCGATGACGCCGGCTCCGTGCAGGGAGAGAAACAGAGCTTTCGGCTTGCCGTTGTCAGACCCGCGCGGCGGCACGACCGCATAATACTGGATGCTTCCGTCGATGCTGCTGATGAAGGTTACGTTATGCGTGGCCGAAGGAGATACGGTCTCGATCGGGATTTCCGCCTCGGCTAGCTTCTTCGTCCCGTCGCCGGATCCGTTAGTGAGATCCAACTTTATGTCCGTCACACCTGCTGTCGTTGGAGCCGGACCCTCTAGTTTGAACCCGATTTTTCTCAGGCTCATCGGCTGAATCAGAGGCACTTTCGTCCTGCCGGAGACGCCGTTCGCGCTGCCGGCTTCTATGTAAGCGCCTTCGAGAGGTTTGTCCGTCGCGTTGATGACTACAACGGCAGCATAATCGTCTACTTTCTGTCCTGTCAGGAAATTTGGGACCGTCACGTCTGCAGTGTTGAAGATGACGCCTGGCTCTATATCCTGAAGCCTGACCTTCAGTACGCCGCGACTGCAGACGAACAGCAGTTGGTTCTCACCTTTCCTGAGCCTGATCGGAATCCTGGAATAGTTGAACGAAGCTTCCCAGACCGGGTAAGTGTCCTTGTAAGCATATTTATTCCCTTCCCTCGGGACGCCGTTGACATACACCATATCATCGCCGAAGCTTTCGAGCAGAGCCACGCGGTCGCTGTTGGAATTGAATGTGAAGCAAGCGTAAGCTCCGCCGAGATATTTTCCCTTGAACCAGCCGTCGGAGTCCGCAGACTCCTCGGTCCAGAGGGCGGTCTTTCCGTCGGAGAAGGTTACCATATCGCCCTTCCGTGGCGTCGTCGCCTTGCCGTCTATTATGCCGCCAAGGATCGGATCGATGGCCCCGTTGCCGCCCCTTTCAAGCTTCAGGAACAATCCGCGGTCGAGAAGGCGCGATCCCTCCTGGGCGACAGCCAATTTCCCAACTCCCGCGATAATCACGGTGAAAAATGCCAACATCATCAGGCGGACAAAATATCGAGTATTCATTTCTTCTTGCTCCCAGTACTTAATAGGTTGATGGGTAATTCATAAGGATCACGCAGCTGCGTCCGACCAAGACACACTTTCCGAAGACGCAGGGGGCGAAAATTCATTTTATCTTAACCTCATCCACGAATATCCAAGCCTTATATCCGGCACCCGGATGCCACGGAGGGCAGACGCCCATATTCTTAGCGACTATTTTCAGATACCTGGCTTTCAGGCCGTCAAGCTTGGCGGTGAAATGCTTCAATATCAGGCTCTGATCGTGCGGGTCGATGTCATTCTTTATGTCTGCTACTCTCGTGAATGTCTTTCCGTCCTGCGACACGTAATACTCGACATACTCCGGGAGGAAGATCCATACCGGGGTGTCTCCAAGAAATCCGGCGGATATCTCGTTAATCGTCTTTTCCTTCGTCAGGTCAATGATCGCGTCCAAATCCTCGCCTTCAAAACCTTGCCACTGACCTCCCTGATAATTCGTCGAGCCGACGCGCCCGTCGGTAAGCGCCATCGCCCCGCCGCCGTTATACTGCATACTGAAGGGATACTTATATGTCGCAGGTGGATAAGGAGACTTCACGAACGTTGCCACGGTTGTCATGCTTTCTCTTTTTCCCACAAATGCAACCGCTTTCAACTCGCAGGCTTTCTTGATAATGATGGGCTTGTTGTAGACAGGAGACGTCGGCCCTGGCTCCTTCCCATCAACCGTGTACCTTATGACAGCTTCCCGTTTCGGGCATGATAGCTCGACCGTAGCCGAGCTGTAGAAGATCTCACCCGTCGAACTCAGCGAAACCATCGGGACGACATTATGATCGGGCGCCATAGTGAAAAGGCCGGCCTCTTCGGTTCCCCAGTTCTTGTTCGGCATGTCGGACATTTTGAGTCTGAGAACACCGCCCTTGGCGAGTTCAGCCTGCTCGATGTATGGGTGGTCGTATGGCCGCCCGTCCAGCGATGCGGATTGAATGTACTTCCCTGTATCTGACGCTCCATCCGCTTCGAACACGAATTTCTTCCCATTGCCAAGATCGATCGTGGCTTTCGTGAAGAGCGGGCTGCCGATGGCATACGTATTTTGTCCGGGCGTGACCGGATAGAAACCCAGCGCGCTGAAGACATACCATGCCGACATCTGCCCGCAATCGTCGTTTCCGCAAAGCCCGTCAACACTGTCCGTGTAGAGAACCGACATGATTTTCCTGACAATGTTTTGCGTCTTCCAGGGTTGGCCTGCATAATCATAAAGGTAACCGACATGGTGGCTCTGTTCGTCTCCCTGCGCATCCTGTCCGATCATGCCGGTTATATCGGGATCCGGCCGGCCGGCCAGTTCCGTGGGGGCGTTGAACATGGAATCCAGCCTGTCCGCAAATTTCTCTTTGCCCCCGAAGAGCTTGATCAACCCGCCGATATCCTGCGGAACGAAGAATGTGTACTGCCACGCGTTGGCCTCTGTGTACTGCCCGGTCGCGGCGAACGGATCAAACGGGGTAATCCATCTCCCGTCGGCAAGTTTTCCCCGGACGAAGCCGGTGCTGCTGTCGAACACGTTCTGGTAGAATAGCGATCTCTGGTTGAACTGCCTGTAGTCGTCCATTTTTCCGAGCTTCTTCGCCATCTGGGCAATACACCAGTCGTCATACGCGTACTCCATGGTCTTCGAGACCGAGGCGTCTTCCTTATCGGCGGGGATATACCCGCGCTGCTTGTAGTACCTCAGTCCCTGCCAGTCGAGCTCGGCGCTATGTTTCATCGCCGCGAAAGCCGTGTCTACGTTGAAATTCCTGAATCCCTTCATGTACGCGTCGAATATCACCGGGACGGAAGGATAGCCGATCATAGTATATGTTTCGTTTCCCGCCAGAGGCCATACAGGGAGGAGACCGTCCTCTTTGTATTCCTGGATTATGGACTTCACAATGTTGTCATAGCGTTGTGGTTCGATGATGCTCATCAACGGGAACTCGGCGCGGAAAACATCCCAAAGGGAGAAGACCGTGTAATTCGTGAAGCCCCTGGCGGTGTGTATCTTGTGATCCATCCCGTAGTATTTTCCGTCAACATCTTCGAAGAGATTCGGGTCCATCATGGTGTGATAGAGGGCGGAATAGAACGTTACTTTTTCCGAATGAGTCCCGCCTTCGACCTGGATCTTGCCGAGCGCTTTGTTCCAGGCATTGTGAGCTGCTTCGCGATACTTCGTGAAATCGAAGCCAGGCATCTCGGCGGCGAGATTGGCCTTCGCCCCGTCAAGACTCACCGCGGAAATCCCGACTCTCACGAGTATAGCCTCGCCTTTGGTGGTTGTGAATGTCACGTATGCCTTCACACTATCCCCTTTCGCGTCGCGGCTTCCGGATGTGATATTGTCACCGGCAGCCGTCCCAAATTTCTCGAAGGGCCTGGAAAACTCCGCAACGAAGTAGACGTAACGGTCGCTCGCCCACCCGTGAGAACGTCTCATCCCTTCAACCCACCTGTCGCCTACAATCCTGACCCAGCCATCTGTGCAAATATTCCCTATCCCGTGCTGGAGATCGATGATAACGTTCGAGCTGTCGGACGCGGGGAAAACATATTTGTGCATTCCACACCTGTCGGTCGCGGTGAGCTCGACTTTGATATTGTACCTATCGAGCACAACGCTGTAGTATCCGGGAGCCGCCTTTTCGGTCGAATGACTGAACCACGACCGGTATCCTTGAGAGGGATTATCATCCGTTCCGGGGACGACTCTCACCTTGCCGACTGTCGGCATGAAGAGGATGTCGCCGTAATCCATGGCACCGGTCCCGCTGAGATGTGTATGACTGAACCCCATGATGGTTTTGGAGGAGTAGTTATAACCTGAACACCAGTCCCAGCCGGTCGTTTCCTCGTCCGGGCTGAGTTGGACCATCCCGAAAGGCATCATCGGGCCCGGAAAAACGTGACCATGTCCGCCAGTTCCGATCATCGGATCGACATATTTCGTGAAATCTCCTTGCTGTGCCTGTGAGGAAACATTCATTAATAGAAGGGTGAGCGCGATGACGACAACCGCCGCGGTATTTTTCATGAAACTGGCCTCTGGTCTTGTTTTATGAAAGTGGATGGATTGACAGTTCCAGCGTATACTTGTTGAGCCTTCCAGTGAAGGCGCAGACTTCAACCTTTTGGCAGTGTCTCAGTTTCACCTTAATTCGAACCGCCATTTCAAATCAACCACGTAGGCACACCTGTGTGCCGAAGCACTTCGGTGCGCAGGCACATAGAAAAGCATAGAAATTCGTCCTACCTATGTGTTCTATGTTTCTCCCGTTCATTAATATCAAAAAGGATATACGGGATGCCGCACCGCGTGGCGCGGTATCCGCGACAAAGCGGCATATGTGGTTTAATTTCAAACTGAGACACCAACAAACCTTTTCTGCTTGTGCATTATAAGAAAATGATTGTATATTTTCAACGAAAACATTCTCATACCATTCTTCATTCTGCTGAAACCTCAAGAAGGGCAAGAATGTACAGGCGCCGTCACTCGAATACAAAAACGAGGATAATCAACTCTTTCGAGCCAGTATGTAGCTGCTAAGAGCGGATCGGTTAAGTGCGTTTATTCGGCTCCAGAAATAACGGCAATTCCTGAACTCGGAAGAGAACAAAACCCACATCGTGGTTCCACTTACACTCGGCTGAGGATCGGAAGCCGATACATTTCAGAAACCAATCGGAGTAATTAGGAATGAAAAGAATAATGCCGTCGCTGTTCCTGCTTGTCTTCCTCCCTGCCATAGCCTTGAGCCAGACCGGCAACTTCACCTGGCCGGACCGGTTTTTCAGCGGTTATGAGAAGACAATTCACGGCGGGGGATTCATATATCATTCTCCGGAACCTGACGTGACTTCTTCGATGCTTATCCGGTCTCTACTTTCAACCGATGACATCGAGTGGGCGACCGAGAAAGTGCCATCGACATACACCGAGCCAAGCGTGTATTTCACCTGGATGTTTGGGATCGACGTGAATACAGACAGCCACGAGTTTTATCTGAGCGTCAACGGAACGAAGCTGCTCACCTTCCGGAACCCGACGATCAGCGCGAAGAAGTCGTGGTCCATCGAAGGCGCGGATGGCTCAGAACTACTTTTTATGCCGACGATGATAGACCAGTACGACGATCTTATGGGGTACGCGATACTGAAGCTGCCTTTGAGACTCACGAAGCTCGGCGAGGCACAGAAGATAAAAATTAATTGCCAGGGCGCCGGCAGCCAGGCATGGTACATGACTTTTGAAAGCCCGGTAAAAGAGAAAATGGAGGTTAAGCAGCTCGAGGCTGTGATGAAGAAGGGCGAAAAGTCGTACGGCCTCGCCCAATTCGAGTTCGTTCATCTCGGCAAACCGACAACGGCAAAGGTCTCAATCGGAGCTGCTGCGCCCACGACCATCCAGGTTGAACCCGGATACAGTTCCGTCCAGGTCGATATTCCGGATGTTGAGCGAGCCGAAGAGTTACCGGCGACCGTAACGATGGACGGTAAGACAACGCGGATCGATTTTTCAGTGAAGCCTGTCCGGCATTGGACCATTTATCTCGTAGAACAAACGCACACCGACATCGGCTATACCCGCCCGCAGAACGAAATACTCGCGGTGCAAGTCGACTATATCGACAAGGCGCTCGACTTATGCGATCGGACCGACAATTACCCGCCAGACGCGCGTTTCCACTGGACGTGCGAGACGGCGTGGGCGGTCAGGGAATTTATTCGCACGCGCCCTCCATCACAAGTTGCCAGGCTCCTTCGACGGATCAAAGAGGGGCGCATCGAGGTAACCGGCGAGCTCCTGAATATGTCGGATCTTTATGACGAGCCCACACTGGCGAATCTCATGCAGACGATCAGGGATTTCAAGGCCAAAGGAATACCGGTAAAGACAGGAATGCAGGACGACGTGAACGGGGCCGCGTGGTGCCAGGTCGATTATCTCAGCAGCGCGGGGGTCAAGTATTTCTCGATGGGTCAAAACATCGACCGTGCCATGGAGCCTTTCACGTTGCCGACCGCTTTCTGGTGGGAGTCTCCTTCCGGAAAGAAGATCCTTGCATACAGAGGCGAACATTACATGTACGGCGACAACCTGGGCATCCTCAGCGGAGACGTGTCCACGTTCGGCGGCAACCTTTTCCGGTACCTGAAGAGCCTCGAGGCAAAAGGCTTTCCCTATGACCGCGCAATGCTCCAATTCCTCGGATATTTCACGGATAACGCGCCTCCTTCGACCAAGGCATGCGATCTGGTGAGGGAATGGAACCAGAAGTATGAATGGCCGAAACTGAAACTCGCGACGATCAGCCGCTTTTTCGATTACATAGACAAGAACTACGCGAACAAGCTTCCGACCTACAAAATGGCTTGGCCCGACTGGTGGATTGACGGCTTCGGCTCGGCCGAGGAAGAAACCGCACACGTGAGGGACACTCAGGCAAGTTTCATCGCTAGCCAGGGATTGCTGGCCATGGCCGAGCTGCTCGGGGAACATCCCGGCCCGGCTGTCATCGATCGCCTGAATACCGTGAACGAAGACGACGCGTTCTACGGTGAGCACACTTTCGGCGCCGCGGAAAGCATTTCTGATCCGCTGTCGATCAACTCTACAGTACAGTGGAATGAAAAACGCGCTTTCGCCTGGAACGCCTTCAGAGTGAACGGGATACTCCAGGATGAAGCTCTCGGACTGCTGCAGCCCTTCATACCGAAGACGAACGTGCCGACAATCACCGTCTTCAACACCATGAACTCGGAGCGCTCCGGAGTCACCAAGACTTTCATATACAACCAGATACTTCCGCGGACAAGAAGTTCAGAATCGTCGACGCGAACGGAAATTCGATCCCGGCTCAACTCCTGAGCAGCCGCGCTGAGGGCAACTATTGGGCGATCTACGCCGAAGATGTGCCGGCGTTCGGATACAAGACTTACAAAATTGAAGTCAGTGACCAGGCGTCTCAGCCCTACGCGCAGCAGGAATTCCATGGCACGCTTGAAAACAAGTTCTACTCGATCACCGTCGATACGTCGAAAGGCGCGATAAGCGGGATCCTGGACAAGGGACAGAATCGTCAGCTGGTCGATCCGAAAGCGCCATGGGAACTCGGCCAGTTCATATATGAGACTCTCCCCGACAGAGATCAGATCTCGCGGCACGATTTCAAGAGATATACTCGCACGACGATGAAGGACATAAAGATCGGTAATGTGGTAGACGGTCCCGTCTGGACGAGCCTGGATATCGCGGGACAGGTCCCGGGGTGCGCCGACAGCACCGGGATCACATGCGAGATCAGGCTGTACAAGACCGAAAAAAGGATTGAGCTCGTCTACTCGATGAAGAAGCTGCAGGTTTTCACGCCCGAAGGAGCGTACGTCGCCTTCCCATTCGCTATGAAAGACGGGCAGATTTCGTTCGAGGTCCAGGGCGGAACCGTTGTCCCGGGTAAGGACCAGCTTCCCGGCTCGGCATCTGACTGGGACGGAGTTCAGAATTTCGCCACGGTGCGAAGCGGCGAAGGGCAGATCGTCCTGGTAAGCCCGCAGATACCGATAATGGAGTTTGGCGACATCAACCTCGGGAAATTTCAGGAAGTCTCGACAGTCGCGAACCCGTACATTTACTCCTGGATCCTCAACAATTACTGGACTACCAATTTCCCCGCCTCCCAGGAAGGTGGAATGCAGTGGCAATATGATCTAACCTCGACGGCGGACAGCTCCATCGGCTACGCGACGAAGTTCGGATGGGAATCACGAGTGCCCCTTGTCGCGAGAACGGCGGAAGGAGGAGCGGAGGAATCAAAGATTTCATCCAGATCCATCCTGGGATTCGGCAACGGGGATCCTCTTCTCATCTATGCCAGGCCTGCGTGGGACGGACACGGGATCGTACTCTGCATGAGGGAGACGTACGGAAGACCGGCCGAACTGGATTTGTCAGCGCTGAAGAAAGCAGGGTTTGCTAAGAGCGTATACGAAGTGAATAGCCTTGAAGAGCCTCTTAAGAAAGTGTCCACTGCAATCCACTTCAGTCCGCTGGAGGTGAAATTCATTAAGATCAACTGACGCCGGGAAAATAACTTGCGTTTGCCGGGGGTCCGGCGGCTCAGAGCTTCAGCCGCCGCGGCCCCCGGTGTTGTTTTTGGCGCTCCCATGCGACTCCCTTCGCGATCTTTGCATTCCTGCACCCCACTTCCTATAATATCCACTATGAAAGAGACGGCTCTTCAATCGGCATATGATCTTCCCAAAAAGGTCGCAGCACATCTCAGAGTAGGGACCTGCAGCTGGAACTATCCTGAATGGCAGGAAATCGGCATTTATACCCAGCAACAGAAGAGGCATTACGATTACCTCCCGGAATACGCCGGGCATTTCAACACAGCGGAAGTCGACCAGTGGTTCTGGAGCCTGGACTCTCCGGATTCCGTCAGGCTTCCGCGAAGCGAGGATGTCAGGGCATATGCGGACCTGACACCGGATGATTTTAAGTTCACCGTGAAAGCACCCAATTCGATCACGCTCACCCATTTTTATAAACAGGCGCCGAAGGAATTCGCTGATAAACCGAACCCTCATTTCCTCAGCGGAAAGATCATGAAGTCGTTCCTGAAATCGCTTGAACCATTGAAGGCGAAAATCGGCCTCATAATGTTCGAGTTCGAATATCTGAACAGGGACAAGATGCCCTCACTCGATGCATTCTTCGATCACCTCGGCCCTTTCCTCAGCGCGCTGCCGTCGGACTATTCCTTCGCAATCGAGACCAGAAACCCGAACTACCTCAAGGCAGATTATTTTGAGTTCCTTAAGAAGCACAATGTTGGCCACGTCTTTGTCGACGGATATTATATGCCTTCCGCGACGAGCGTTTTCGAGAAACACGGGAGCGCTTCGTCGCCGGGAAAGAACGTGGTCATACGACTACTCGGGTCCGACCGACAGGCAATTGAGAAAAAGACACGGAAGAGATGGACCCAGATCGTGGACCCGCGCGACAAGACGATAGGAGAAATAGCGGCCCTGGTTTTGAAGCTTATCCCGGAGAAGTTCGACGTCTACGCGAACTTCAACAACCATCTGGAGGGGAGCGCGCCGTTGTCAGTTGCGAAGTTCATCTCGGCACTCTCAAAGAAATAGATCGTGTCGATTCAGCCGATGTGAAATCTGATCCGCTCCCCGCGCGATCTCACACGAAATCCCGGGTGCCCGATTGTTTTGAACGGCGGAATTATTATCTTGGACGAAACGGAAGAGGAGCCTTAATGGGACCCAGACCAAATCACTTAGCATTCGCGACGGTTCTCACTGTTTTCTTGTTTGCCGTTCCTGTGATTGCACAACTCCCCAGCTTCGGAAGCCTGAACTACACACCGGGTACACTCCTCCAGACGGTCGGCTCCCGAAATCCGGCCGGCGGTACGATACAGGCAATTCCACTGCACCTCAGTTCTTCCGTCTCGCCAGTCGGCGGAGTAACCGAACTCTCCCCATTCACAAATCTGGGAAACAACTTCCTCGACGCCTTCAAAGGCGGCAACCTCTACCTCCACCTGACCGCGGTGGCATCGACTTGTCTTCTCGTCGCCGGCGGCGTCGACTACGATGTCGAGCATTACTCCAACACTCATCCCGATCTCGGAAGCTACGGCAGGGGGGTATTTATCACCGGCCAGTATCTTCCCTTCATAGCGGGAGGTTCGCTTCTGATGTATGCCGGTGTGACACGCAACAAAGAAGCTCTTGGGGCTTCGTTTGCGGTGATACAGGCAAGCCTCCTCGAGCTTATGTATAACACTGCGCTCAAGGCGATAACCGGAAGGCCCGGGCCAGACTGGAGACACAATGCGGACATGGAGAGTCTCAGCAAGACATTTCGGTTCGGGCTGCTCCGCGGAGGCGTATTTTGGGGATGGCCTTCAGGCCACACAGCCGCGACTATGGCGGTAGTCTCGTCGCTGATCGGTTACTATCCCAACAGCACGTGGCTCAAGGTGGCGGGATTCAGTCTCGTAGCATACACAATATTCGCGGTCTCAACCGTGAACAGGGGCGGGATGCATTGGTTCTCGGACGCGATAGCAGCCGCCCTGATGTCTTACGCCATCGGCTCGACAGTCGGGAAGTATTACAGGGGAGTCTACAATTCGCTGTCTCTACCCTCGGCAGGGCCGCTGAGCAGTACCAGTCCTTCGGCCACGCCGATGAGCGTCGGCTTCTCGTTCCATTTCTGAAACCCGAAGTGAATTCCGGGAGTCTACTTCGTCCAGTATGACGGTTCATCGCCCATCACAAAATCAAGCACGGCACCGTGCATAAGCTCAGCATGGGTGATGTAGGGACGGTTCCACTCTTCCCCGTCGACTCTCAACGACTGGACGTAGATATTTTTGGACGACACGTTCTCGCCGAGGATCCGGATGGATTTACCGTTCTCGAGATGGATAGTGACGCTCGAAAAGGAAGGGCCGTGTAAGTAATAGAAGTCCTGCCCGGCGTTAGGGAAGAAACCCATGGCCGCGAACACGAACCATGAACTCATCGCGCCGCTGTCATCGTTTCCCGGATATCCGTTCATAGTATAACCACTGCTCATGAGTTTATGGACCCAGAAGCTTGCAAGGTCCGAGCGCCCCGCGTAGTGGAAGGTGTGAATCGCGAGAAATGCCGGCTCATTCGAATAGTCGATAAGCCCGTTTTCCAGGGCATGCTCCAGCCTGGCGGCGTATTCCTTCTTTCCCCCACAAAGGCTCACAAGCCTGTCGAATTCGTGCGGTACGAAAAAGGAATATGTCCAGGAGCTTCCCTCATAAAAGTAATCGTGCCAGGATCCCCAGTTCTTCTTGGGATCGATGTTTACCCATGTGCCGTCCGCATTTCGCGGAACGATGAACCCGTTGTAGCCGTCGCTTGCGGCTTTGGGGTTCCAAAGGTTTTCCCATTCCGTGCTGCGTTTCAGATATTCCCTGTAGTCGCTCATCTTGTCCAGCCCTCTGGCCATTTCCGCAACGCAGTAGTCATTATAGGCGAACTCCAGCGTCTTTGAGCAGGACATAATCCCGGCAGGTATCCACCCTTTTTCCCGGTAAGTGCTTATCTCGCTTTTGTCTCCTTTTATCCCGTCGAGACTTTCAAAACCATTTCTCTCGAAATCGGCGTCATGCTTGACAACCTGGTACGCATCTTCCCAGTTCACTCCGGAGAGCCTCTTCACATACGCGTCGGCGATGACGTTGTCCACATTGTCCCCTCCCTGCTCCTCGTTCATGTCGATTCCCGCGACGAACGCGTCGCGCACCTCATGGTTCTTCTTATACCTCTCGATAAATGAGCCGATATTTCCCCGTACCATTTCCGGGTCGACGAATTCCATGAGCGGGAACATAGTCCTCCACGTATCCCAAACGGCGTACTCGTCGTCCCACACCGGCGCGTCGTCCGGATAACCTTTCATGTCGCCCGTCCGGTCACGCGGCATCAGCATCGAGTGATAGAGAGCCGTGTAGAAAAGAGTCTTCAGGGAATCCGATCCCCCTTCGACCTCGATTTTTCCGAGAGCGTCGTTCCATATGGTTTTCGCGGAATCCCTCACTGCGCCGTAATCCCACGCCGGTATTTCCTGGTCAAGCCATTTCCTCGCTTGCTCGACGCTCTTCAATGAAACGGCGATCTTCATCAGGATTTGCTCGCCTTCCGTGGTTGAGAATCCCAGATATGCGCCGACGCGCTCGTCGGGCTCAATGAGACTATCCGTCATTTTGCCCGGCTCGATCCTGCCGTTTAGCCACGTACCGTACCGTTGTGGTTCGCTACTGAACTCCGCGTAGAAATAGACGTCATAACTCCCGTCGCCAAATCCTCCCGAGTATGTTCCATTCCCTTCTACCGAATAGTAAAGTGAGGAATCGATCCGGACATGCGCGGCGGAGACCCGGCCTCCGATAATCGTGGCTATGTCCATCGGGATATTGTGTGTTACGTCGATGAGAATGTTTGCGGAATCTGATTTCGGAAATGTGAAGCGGTAAATCGCCGAATGGCGGGACGGCGTTACATCCACCTTAACTCCGTACCTCTTCAGCACGACAGAGTATTCGTAGGCCTTCGCGACCTCATCGCTTTTCGGTGAGTCGTGATCGTCCTCCCCGACGGCAAGTCCGATTTGCGGCGAAACGAATACCTGGCCGTACTTGCCCCAGCCGGTACCGCTTACCTGAAGCTGTCCGAAACCTCTGATCGGTTCATCGGGAGAATAACCGTCGTGCGATCCGTTCGGCGTCTGCGGGCTTGGGTTGATCGAACCGAACGGGAGCTGCGGCCCTATTACGCAGTTACTTACGTCGTCCCTGACGCCAATGAAGGGATCCACCAGGTCAGCCAAACCGGCTTGATGGTCAAGGGGGGCCTTACGGTTTTGGTTGCTCACTGAATCCTGAGGTGCCGGCATAGTCTTTCTGTGAGTCTTTTCACGAGCACTCGAGTTGATGGAAGTTACTCCGAATACGATCGCTAACCAGGCGAGACTGGTAATGAGCCAATAATGTCCGTTAAATGCCATCGGGGGTGGTTGCTGCGCCATTGCATAACCCTTTCGTCTTTTTGATGAACGGAAACGCTCTCCCCCGCCTTTTGGGCGACGAAGCACGAAGGTTACAGAAGTTATGAAAACTCAGGACAATCTTCCTCACCATCTCGCATTGTCCTGTAACCATGAAGGACTTTTGAGAACATTCCGTGACTGTCTTTCTCACGCACGCAGGAATCCAGAATTATACCCAGAATGACAGTTCCCATGTTTTTGGACAGCCTCGGAATGACAAGTGGGTCGTTTGTTAACTACGTGAGCGAGGCATTGAAGCGGATTGATTTCAAGACACGACACTACCTGCAATCTCAACGGCTCCTCGACCAGCACCAATCGGAGGTGGTCCGTTGGCGTTGTCGATAAGCAGAAACAACGGCAAGCGTTGGTTGCGGGAGTGCATAGATAGGCCGATTTACGGAAAACTCTCGGTCTCCTAAGTTTGTTATCATATTCATGAAGCATCTCCAGGCCTGTACCGGTCTGTGACAGCACAGCCCGAACGAATATCGACCCGGTTATCAAGCGAGAATTCGAGGTCTTTGTCTGACCTCGGATTATCCCGTTTGCAACCAGCCTCGCAGGAAGCGTTGCTCCACGCACGAAATCTAATAGTCCGCTACGGATGGAACGCTATGTCCTACCAGATTCTTAACCCCGGCATCCGCCATTGGTTCTCGGAAAACCTCGACGCGGTCATCGGGTATGTCGACGCGTACGGTTACAGCGTGGTAGCAGGCGCGCCGGTTTGCGATCCGGCGGAACTCCCCGGTGTCATTAAAAGATTTCAGCAGGACACCGTCGGTCGTGGGAGAAGAGTCTGTTATTTCGGCGCTCACGAACGCATAGAGACAATTATGAAGGAGTCAGGTCCTGTCGCGACACTCCTACTCGGCTCGCAACCTGTTTGGCATCCCGGTAATTGGATATCGAGAGTGTCCGCGAAGGCCTCTCTTCGCGCCCAATTTCACCGGGCAAAGAACAAAGGCGTCGCGGTGACTTTGTGGGATTCAAACGTCGCGGCCGGGAACGCGGATCTTGAGCGATGTCTCCGCGAATGGCTCGACACCCGTGGTCTCCCTCCCATGCATTTCCTCGTGGAGCCTGACACCCTCGCGAGACTTTACGACAGGCGTGTATATGTCGCGGAACAAGACGGAAAGAGCGTCGGCTTCATCGTGGCATCGCCCGTCCCTCTGCGCAGCGGCTGGCTTATCGAGCAGATCATCCGCGGTGCCAACGCTCCTAATGGGACTGCCGAACTGATGCTCGACACCGCGATGCGGGACCTCGCGGAATCGGATGCGGAATATGTAACGCTTGGTCTTTCACCGCTTTCCGTCAGGTCCGGAATTCCGCAGGTCCCTCTTCCTGTCTGGATCAACGCGCTCCTTCGTGGCGTTCGCATACTTGGATCACGGTTTTATAATTTCGACGGACTCGATTCGTTCAAGTCGAAGTTTCTACCCGATAGCTGGGAGCCGATCTACGCGATATCGAACGAGGCTCGAATTTCACTTCGGACTCTGTACGCAGTCGCGGGAGCTTTTAGCGGGATGTCGCCAATTTCGTTCTTGCTGAGAGCTAGTGGCCGCGAAGTGCGACGGGGGCTGCCGGGGTTTCTCCAAAAGCGCGGGTAAGGTCAGAGCTGTCAGTTACCGATAATCGCGGACTCATTTTCCTTGCTGAAGAAATGGGCGCGTGTCGTGTCGAAGTACATTTTCATTTCAGTGCCGGGCTTCGGGTCGATAGACGTCGTCACCCTCGCGACGATCTGGCCTGACTTCGATTGGAAATACAGGAACACTTCGTTTCCCATCGGCTCGGAAATCTCAACCTTCAGCGCCCGCGACGAATCAAGACCGCCTTTCTTACTTTCCTCCAGCACTATGTGTTCAGGTCTGATCCCGAGATAAATGTCCTTCCCCGCCATCCCGGTTAATTTCCGCTCGTATTCGCCCGGGATCTCCAGTTTGATTCCCTGGTCTCCCTCCTCGAAATAGAGCCTCCCTTCCTTCTTTATTCTCCCTTCGAAGAAATTCATCGCCGGCGTTCCTATGAACCCTGCCACGAACTTGTTGCCGGGATAGTTGTACAAATCGAGAGGGGTTCCCGTCTGCTGAATCACTCCATCTTTCATGACTACTATCCTGTCTCCCATCGTCATACCTTCAACCTGATCGTGCGTAACGTAGATCATCGTGGCATCCAGTCTCCTGTGAAGCTTCGATATCTCCGCCCGCATCTGCACGCGCATCTTGGCGTCCAGATTGGACAGCGGCTCATCGAAGAGAAACACCTTCGGCTTCCTCACTATAGCCCGGCCGAGCGCCACTCTCTGTCGCTGGCCTCCGGACAACGCCTTCGGTTTTCTCGCCAGATAGTCCCTTATTCCGAGTATTTCAGCTGCTTCCGTCACCCTTTCTTCAATTTCCGACTTCGAGAATTTTCTCAGCTTCAGCCCGAATGCCATGTTATCGTACACCGTCATATGCGGATAGAGCGCGTAGTTCTGGAAAACCATCGCTATGTCGCGATCTTTCGGAGGCACGTCGTTCATCAGCCTGTCCCCGATATACATCTCTCCGCTCGTTATCTCTTCCAGACCGGCTATCATCCGAAGCACAGTCGTCTTCCCGCATCCCGACGGCCCGACAAGGACCATAAATTCCTTATCCTCGACCGTAATATTAATGTCCCGCGCGGCGCTGATGCCGCCTTCGTATGTCTTCGATACGTTTACCAGCTTGACTCCTGCCAATTTCAGCTCCTCATGATGGATTCTTCAAGTTCCAATATCACTTCGCTTCGTTCACCAGGAGAACGCCCCACCCGGGTTTAATGCCGACCTGAAGCCGGTTGTTCCTCGCGCTGAACTTCATGCCGCTCAGAACATCCTTGAAGCTCTTCTCCTTCGCTTCAAGAGGAACATTCAGCTTCTGATCCACTTTCGAAAGGTTGAATCCAATAATCGCGGTATGGTTCCCGTATCTTCTTTCGAAGGCAAACACTCTCCTGGCGTTGTCGGCTATCAGTGTCTTGTACGTTCCGATCGTCAATGCCGGATTTGCTTCGCGCTCGTGGACGAGCCGGCTGTAGTAATCGAACAGGTTCCAATTAAATATATTCTTGTCATCGGGCCTGGTCATGCCCGGGAGCGGACTCGTCTTCTCATCCTGGTATTTCATGTCGGGCCAGAGCATAGGCTTTCTGTCGTCCGGGTCGGTGGCACCCCACATGCCCGCTTCGTCGCCGTAGTATATCATCGGAGCGCCGACGTAGGTCATCTGGAAAAGGACAATAAGCTTCTGTCGTTGAATTTCCTTCGCGTCCGGTTTCCGGACCTTATAGTTCGGGTTATTCCTGGGACTGGCGTCGCCGTTGTACGAGCGGTCCGGGTTCACGATCATAGAGGCGAGCCGGTCGGTATCGTGACTGTCCAGAAGGTTCTGGAGTACGTAGTCGATGCTGTCCGGATACATGTGCCTGATCGCGGCGAGCGTAGAGTCGAACTGCTCCGGCGTAACGGCCAGCTTTTTATCGACGAAGAACTTCATCACGGCTTTGGCAAACTCGTAGTTCATCACGCCGTCGAACTGGTCGCCTTTCAGCCATGCCGAGGCATTATCCCATATCTCGCCTATGATGAGCGCGTTGGGATTTATCCCCTTCACCACTTTCCGCCAGTCTATCCAAAAGGGATGCGGGACTTCATTAGGTACGTCCAGCCGCCAACCATCGATTCCGTCCTTTGGATTCCCGTTCGGATCCATCCATCGCTTCGTAATCGCCATGATGTACTCAAATGGTCCGTGAACCAGCCCGGTCACGGAATCCTTCCTGAAGATCGGCAGGGACTTGATTCCCCACCACGAGTCGTATTCGAACTTCGTTCCCGTCGCCGAATCGTTCCAGCTTCGTATAACGAACCAATTCTTGAAGCGCGAATTCCGCTGGTTAGTTTCCACATCTTTGAATGCCCAGAAATCCGTGCCCACATGGTTGAAGACGCCGTCCATGATCACCCTCATTCCCATAGAGTGTGCCTTCTTGACGAGCTTCAGGAATTCCTTGTCCGCCGATGTCCATTTCCATGTCGATGGATCGTCGGGAACCTCTTCAGACATTATCTTCAGGTCGCCTTCCGGGTCAGGTCCGAAGTTGTGGTCGATATGAGTATAGCTCGCCGTGTTATATTTGTGAAGCGAAGGTGATTCGAAGAGCGGGTTGAAGTAGATGGCGTTTATGCCGAGTCTGCGCAGGTAAGGGAGCTCGTCGATTACTCCCTCTAAATCGCCGCCGTATCTCCTGTCCAGGACGACCCGGTAGAAATCATCCGCGAACTTTCCTGTGGAGGCCGGATCTTTGAGCGCGCTCGGTCTTTCCCACGGTTGGATCTTATACCAATCGCTCGTCCAGGGTGAAATGCGCCAGGCTGGATTCGTGACCTCTCCGTCTTTCGCGGTCGGATCGTTCTTCGGATCGCCGTTACGGAAACGTTCAGGGAAAATCTGGTACCATACCGCCTTCATCGCCCAGTCAGGGACGTGCACCTGGGCACTGGCTTGACCCATGAGGCAGGAGTAAACAAGAACGAACGAGACCCATTTCAGCATAAGTTCCTCGATTTTTATCTTGATTCTCGACGCAATCGCGCCGTCTTCGCGCGGTTCGAATCGCACATTTTCAGAACAGTCATAAGATACATCAGGCCCTCGTTCCATCCACGTCGTCAACTTTCATCACCAGCAGGGCGGCGACGATCAGAGATACCCCGCCGAGGAGGAGCGCATAAATCGCCTGATCCCCGAACAGATGTTTAACAAAGAATCCAAGGATGGCAGCGGCCGTGATCTGCGGGATAACGATGAAGAAATTGAAAATCCCCATATACACGCCCATCTTATTGGCTGGAAGCGAGCCGGTCAGGATCGCGTACGGCATCGCGAGAATGGACGCCCACGCCAGGCCAATTCCAAGTTCGGAGATGAGCAGAAGTTTTGGGTCCTTGATCAAATAGAACGAGGCGAGACCGATCCCGCCGCAAACCAGGCTGATGGCATGAACGGTCTTCCTGCTGGTCTTGCGCGAAATCCATACGAGGAGAAAAGCCATGACCGCGGCAAAGCCGTTGTAAACAGCCATCAGTACGCCGACCCAGTTGGCGCCTTCATTATATAGGGCGGATGCAGTATCCGTCGCCCCATATACATGATGGGCAACGGCCGGAGTCGTGTAAATCCACATCGCGAACAACGCGAACCACGAAAAGAACTGTACGTAGGCGAGCTGCACCATCGTCTTCGGCATCCTGAATAGATCGTTCATGACAACGACCAGCCCGCCGGCGACACCGTTACGTTTCGTCAATACTCCAGAGACAATCTGCAGGACACCGAAAGCGGCAACTCCGACGAAGAACACTCCGAGGCCGTAGTCCATATAAATGAAGAAATAGAAGACAACGAACAAGGCGACGCCTATCGCCGTCCAGGCGATACCGTTCTTCATGAACTTCGATGCCGCTACCGGGTCGATGTCACGCTCCGCAGCAGCGTCGGCTCCTTCCTCGCTGAAGGCCATTAATTCATCCGGCGGGTACTCCTTCGATCCGATGACGGTCCACAGGACCGCGAGGAAGAACACCGCTCCGCCGATATAGAACGACAGCTTCACGGAGTCCGGAATCATACCTTCCGCCGCCGTGTTGCTGACGTTGAACCAGTTGGTCATGATGTAAGGCAGCGCGGAGGCGATGACCGCGCCGGTTCCGATGAAGAAGCTCTGCATGGCGAACCCGATAGTCCTTTGTTCGGAGGGGAGCATGTCGCCGACGAATGCTCTGAAAGGCTCCATCGATATGTTGATCGACGTATCCATTATCCAGAGCATGCCGGCCGCGACCCAGAGTAGAGGCGAATTGGGCATTACGAACAGGGCGATGGAAGCGAGTATGGCTCCCGAAAGAAAATACGGCCGGCGTCTACCAAGCCTCCCCCAGGTCTTGTCGCTCATGTGGCCGATTATCGGCTGCACGATAAGACCCGTAACGGGAGCGGCAATCCACAGGATCGGTATCGCATCGATCTTCGCGCCGAGCGTCTCGAATATCCTGCTGACGTTGGCGTTCTGCAGCGCGAATCCGAACTGGATCCCGAGGAATCCGAAGCTCATGTTCCAGATTTGCCAGAAACGTAAGATGAGGCTTCTTCATGAATTCTCAATCTTTAGTTGAATGTCAAAACTCAAAAGTCAAAATGCAAAGCTACAACTCAAGACTCAAACGTGACCAAGTTCAAATTTTGACATTTGAAATTCACTTTTGACATTTGAGCTTTACTTTTGACCTTCCTCACCCTTTAACGCTTCCCAGTGTCAGGCCGGAGATCAGCCATCTGCTCAGGAACAGGAAGAGCGCGACGGCGGGGATGCTTATGATCAGCGATCCCGCGGCGTAGAGTCCCCACTGCGTCGACATGCTCGCTTCGAACTGCTTCAGTCCGAGCGGCAGCGTGAAGAGGCTCGTGTCCTGGAGGACCTGGGCGGCGACGACATATTCCGCCCACGCCGTCATGAAAGAAAACAACGCGGTTATCACGAGCGCCGGCGCAGCGAGCGGGAGGACGATCTTAGTGAAAGCCCCCCATCTTGTCGAGCCGTCGATGCGCGCCGACTCCTCGAGGCTGAACGGGATTGTATCATAATACCCTTTCATCTGCCAGACGCAGAACGGAAGAGCCGTCGAAGTGTATATAACGATTATGCCGAAATAGCTGTTTATCAGATGCAGCTTGAGGAGCATTATGTACATCGGGAGGAGGAGCATCGTCGGCGGAAACATCTGCGTGACAAGGAGCCCGACCATAGCGCTTTTCTTCGCATAGAAATTGAAACGGCTGAAGGCATATCCCGCTGTGGAAGCCAGCGCGACGCCGGTTACGGTCACCGTAGCCGCTATTATAGATGAATTCCAGAACCAAAGCAAGAAAGGAGTCTGTGTGAAGAGCTCTTTGTAGGCATGAAATGTCGCGCCGTCGGGTATTATTCTCAGCGAGGTCGAAAGGAGCCTGTCACCCGGCCTGAGCGATATGCTGAAGACATTGATAATCGGATAAAGCACGACGAGCGTGAAACCGATGATGAGGAAGTAGAGAACCAAACTAAGAATTCTAGATTTTAAATTTTGAATTTTAAATTTTGAACTCATTTCCCTGCTCTTGTCATCGGTTTATGAGATATAAGAATTCCGCACTGAAGGAGGTCGGCAGATCAAATCAGGACATGTACTCAGGCATCCTTCCTGCAATTGAGAATTCATAATTGACAATTCAAAATTCTTTTCAGTACGCCGCCTCCGACGCGCGCGTCCGTTTGAGGAAGATCAGGCTGAAGGTCAACAAGATGGCGAATATCACCATGGACAATGCAGCCGCGTAGCCGTAGCGATATAGGTTGAAAGCCGCTTTGTACACATAAGAGACAAGTATGTGCGTCTGGTCGGAAGGCTCGCCTCCATTCGACACGAGCCAGATGATGTTCACGTTGTTGAAAGTCCAGATGATGCCTAGCGTGATGGCGGGGATCATGACGGGTTTGAGGAGAGGCACCGTAACCGACCAGAACTTCTGCCAGGCAGAGGCGCCGTCGATGTCGGCGGCTTCATAGAGCTCCTGCGGAATGCTCTGCAGTCCGCCGAGCGCGATCGTCATCATGAACGGGAAGCCGAGCCAGATATTTGTTATTATACATGCGCTGAACGCTTCGAGCGGTTTGCCGAGCCACTCGATGGGAGCCATGCCGAGGTAGCGGGCGATGAACAGGTTGATTGCGCCGTATTCATAGTTGAACATGCTCCGCCACGTAAGCGCGACTATCACTTGCGGGATCGCCCACGGGAGTATCAGCAGCGTGCGGATCGCAGCCTTGCCGAAGAGCCGCCGGTTCAAAATAAGAGCGAGCGAAACTCCGATCGTTACATGGAAGAAGATATTCACGAAAGTCCACACGATCGTCTTCAGGAAAACAACATAGAAGACATGTCCCCTGAAAACCTCGGCATATTGTTCAAAACCGATGAGGTGCCAATCCCTGAAATGTCTCAGGCTCATGTTTGAGAATGATAGCACGACGTTGTAGAAGAAGGGGTAGACGACGACGCCGAACATTACAACCGCCGCCGGAATCATGAGAATGTAAGCGAAAGTATTCGGGGACAGTGTCTCGGAATCAAAAAACCTTGCGGTAGATATTTTTTTCTCAGACATAGACTTCATTGGTATTCGCAAAGCATGTCAAAGATAAAAAGGCAAAACGCAAACCCACAGCTCAAACCTCAAAACTGTCGAGATTGGAGATGTGACATTTGAGTTGTGGTTTTGACATTTGCATTTTGACTTTTGACTTCTCACTGGTTCATTTCCTTTATCTTCTCAATCGCGCTCTTCTGCATTTGCTTCGCCGCCTGTTCGGGAGTTTCAGTGCCTCCAAGCACAGCCTGGTAGCTCGGTCTCATCGCATCCCAGACAGCTCTCAGCTCAGGAATTATGGGCATCGGCTTCCCAACTTCCATCTGGTACTCGGATTCTTTCACGACAGGATTGTCCTGCACGGCCGGGTCGTCGTATACATCCATCCGCGTCGGTATCGTATCGAAATGCCGTGTGTAGTCGAGTTCTACCTCCGGGCTGAGAAGGTATTTAATCAGTTTAACGACCTCCGGGATTTTCCACTTAGGTATCGAGGCATTGATCGAAAAGCCTATTGGAGAAACCATCGGCGCCGGCCACAGTCCCGTTTCCTCGATGAACGGGATCCTTGTGACGCCGAAATCGATGCCCGCCTTTTTATAATCACCGAACGACCACGGGCCGTTGATAATCATGGCCGCTTTCCCTTCCTTGAAAAGCGCGTCTGCCGTCTCATAATCGCATGATTTCGGTATGATCTTATACTTGTCCCGGAGATCCTTCATGAATTTGAGTGCCGCGACCATCGCCGGTGTATCAAGCGTTGGGTTTCCGAGAGAATCCATCACCCAGCCGCCATACCCCGTCAGAAACGGTATGAAAAAATAAGGCTCGGTGTAGTTCCAGACCAGCCCGTAGTAATTCGGCGCGTGTGTGAACTTCTTGCCGATAGCGATGAGCTGGTCCATCGTTTTCGGAGGAGTCTTTAGAAGCGCTTTGTTGTAAATCAGCATCAGGTGATTGCCTATTTTGTCAGCAACCTGATACAAGTGCCCGTGGTCGTAGACGAGGGCTTTGGGATTGAACTTCGACAGATACTCTTTGCTGAAAAGTGTGTCAAGGGGAAGAATAATCTGCATCACCTGGAACGGCCCAACCTGGTCCGATGGGCCGTAGACGATGTCGGGCCCGGCTCCTCCGATCGCCGCGATCTGAAAACCGGAGCGGAGCTCTTCCGTCTCTTTGTACAGCGCCGTGATCTTTATGCCAGGATTGGCCTCCATGTATTTGTCCAGCACTTCCTTCAGTACAATTCGCTCATCCGGCCTCATCTGGTGCCAGATGACTATCTGGTGAGGATCTTCCAGCGTACTTCTCGCGCATGAAGAAAGGAGCATTGCGAGCAAGAGAACAAGGTAAGGAAATCGGAGACCGGATGCCGGAGTCCGAAGAAGCGTATAAAGAGATACGCCGGCGGCCAACACCGAATTCCGGTCTCCCGTCTCCTGCTTCCGGTCTCCGTAATGAATCATGGCTGCGGCGGCTTCTTCTCCTCCTGGAAGTATTTGAACCATCCTTCCCGCGGATAGAGAGCGGGCACCGCCAGTATCCTCCCTCCGAAACCAATCAAACGGTACGTCAGCATTTGAAACGGAGTGACCTTCAGTGTAAGAACATTCTTTCTGAAGAGCCTGACATTATCTTGTTCCGCCAGCCCCGCGATGTACCGCGACAGCGTTTCCTGCTTCTCCTTTGCCAGGAGCATTTGCCGCGCGACCTCGATACTATTCCTGATGGCCGCGTTATTCACGCCCGACTTCTTGTCCAACATCTGGTAAATGAAATACTTTCCCTGCTCTTCGACGGGGCCGTAAATATCCCCTCTCTTGAGTTGCGAGAGGACCGCGCCGATCTCGCCGAGATTATAGGCGTCGACCCACCTTGCTGTGGTATCATCCGGGGATACCGGCAGGTTCTTCTCGTCATTCAGCCTGGTATAGACTTCCACGGCCTGGTTAATGTTTTCCGCCTCGTACATCCGCAGTCTCAACTTTACGGCGCTCAGGACCTCATCGTGGTGAGTTGTAAAATAGTTATCGACCTCGGCAGGTGTAACCTTGACGGTATCGGTAATCGAGTTAGCCATCCGGTAGGCGCGAAACGCGTCGAGGACCATCTCCACGTTGTGCTTCACTTCCCACGAGTTCTGGAGGCCAAGCTCCTTCGCGCGCCGGACGAGAAAGTAATTCTGGGAAATGAATCTCAGCGAACCGTTGAGAGCGAAGGTGATCCCCGGAAGAGTTGTATCGTCGGAAGCAAACATCGCGGTCGGCATTTCCTGGAACACCTTCTCGACCGTTATAGAACCGCCGTTGAAACTCAGGAATGGCTGTTCAAGCTCCCCGTAAAATTCTTCACCGAGTTTCACCAGGTCCGCCGGCGACAGTCGATAATATGGATCGTAAGACGGAGGCGACTGCTTCTCGAATATGTTCTGGATCGCGTAGACAAGCGGCCTAAAAATCTTCAGGTTGACGCTGACCTGCACCCCTTTCATGACCGATTCGATATACTCGTTACCGAGTTCGGTCTGTTTCCTGTTCACCAGGATCTCCCTGATTCTGTTCAGGCGATCAGGAGTGGATCCGGAGACGAACTTCTCGTTCAGTTTGCGGGATAGCACTTTGAAGACCACCAACCCGTCAACGGTTACGGTAGGCCGCGAAATAAAGCCCTTCGTGTGCCCAAAAAAAGCGTTTTCAATCGCTTCCGACGACTCTCCATATGGGATTTCCAGCGTATCATGGCGCACGTTGAGGCTGTCGGCGACACGGTATATGTCCGACCGCGGCTTTCTCCTCACAATCAAATAAAAATCGCGCGCCTTCGAACTGTCAGCGTCAAAATAGAAAGCAGCCACAAGGTATTTGTAAACCGAAATATCGAACCCGTGAAGGAGTCCATCATTCGTCACAACCGCCCGGGGCACAATTTCCGTTCTGAAGAGCGCGTCCCTAAGAAAGACATCTTCCATCTGTTCACGGAGGAGATCTTCTGACGGAGTATATGGAAGATCTGACTGAGCGGCGGCCTGGGCGAGAAGTTTCTCAGCAACCATGGAGTAGAGAAATTCACGCTTGGTTTTCTCGAGCATTGTCGGGTCGTCTTTGCCCGGATAGAGGGACATCTCGAAGCGCGTAAGGAAATCACCGCTCGTGATCGGTGAGCCGTTGACCAGCGCAAGCGTATCGGGGCGCTGCGTACTCTCCGCCCTTACCTGCTTCTTTTGGGCTAAGGTTAAGACAGGACAGGACAAAAGAACTAGTGCGGCCACCAAGAATGCCGACAATAAAAACCGGGACGGTACATGCACCACGCTCCGGTGGCGCGTATACGACTTATTCGAAATCGTCGGCCCGAATTCCGCAATCGGGTTTTGATGCGTGCCGCCGGCTGACGATGTCATTTCAACATCAACATTTTGTCCACCTTCATGAAAGAGCCGGCGGTCAATTTATAGAAATAGACACCCGAAGCCAAACCATTGCCGCTGAAAACCACTTCATGCATTCCCGCATTCTGCTCCGAGCTCACCAGAGTCCTTATCAGTTGGCCGAGGGTATTGTATACGTCGAGCCTAACCTGAGATCTGGAAGGGAGCGAATACCTGATCGTGGTAGTAGGATTGAAGGGGTTCGGATAATTCTGAGAGAGCGCGTACTGCGTCGGCAATCCGGCGCCGATAGCCGGTTTCACGCCGGTGATCGTCGGGAAAGTCATGCTGATGACCGAATCGCTCAGTATGTAAATTGCGGAGCCGTATGGCGGCAGAGTCGCCGTGAAACTGAACTGTCCTCCTGAGAATGCCACAGAATCAGATACCCCGTTGTAAACGTCGTTCATATAGTAAGTTTTGCCGTCGACCGCACCGCCGGGGAAATTCACATTTGGAGAGCTTCCGCTTCCAACGAGCGTGATGTTTGCGCTCGAGGCAGCCGCGCTGAAGTTAGCGAGCGTGATCGCGTTCTGATCGAGATAGGGGCGGACGAATCCGTAGACGAGCCCGTTCCCCGTTGAGATAGGAAGATCAGTCTGCGAATCAAATGCTTTGAAGGCGCCCCGGATCCAGCCAAGTTTCTCATAATGTGGTACGAGCTCCCGCGCGTAGGGGGTGCTAAAGTCAACCGTGTTCCTTCTTCCCGAGAACTGGTCAATGCCGGCACCGAAACCGACCTCCTGGCCAGCGTAAATCATCGGAACACCGGGCACGGTCATCAATACGGTGGCTAGCGGCATCGTCTGGTTAACGTTACTGTAGTCGTACGCCAGGCGCGATTCATCCTGGTTTTCCAGATATCTCAGGTAGTATGAATCAGGGCCGGGATAGTAATTGCCGTTTAGTATCTGGGTATTCATTGCAGTGACGAATCCCGAAGTAAACGGCGTCGTTCCGTTCTGTGACCCGGTATTGGTCATCGTCTGCCACAGCTTGCGGTCGTAAGACGCGTCGGCACCCCCGCCCTGGTCGGCGTAGTATTGCTGGCTGTTCGGACCGGTGCCTGTCGCTTCGCCGAGTATGAACGAATCCATTTTTCTATGTTTGATCGCGTTGCGGAGAGGCTGGTCGAAATTCGCGTCGCCGGATCTGCCGTGCGGCCCCCAGTAAACATCGAGCCTGAAGCCGTCGGCACCCTGGCTGAGCCAGAACCTGAGAACGTCCAGCATCGCGAGTCGTAGATCGATGTTATTCCAGTTCAGGTTGGCGAGAGCCCAATCGCTGAAATGTATGTATGTCCCGTCAGAACTCAGGGACTCGCCGAGTCCGTCGGGTTCCGTGGAATAGCTCGCGGGGGTGTGCTGGAGATATCCCCAATACGGCGAGTATTGTCTATACTTGGCGGCATTCTTCACCCAGGGATGGGACGGTGAAACATGGTTGGGCGTGATGTCCAGTATGACCCTCAGACCGAGCGCGTGGGCCTGGTTCACAAAATTATGGAAATCCGCCATGCTACCATACTCGGGAGCGACCTGGTAGAAATCCGTTATGTCATACCCCGCTCCGACACCGTCGATCGGATATTCGTTCTCCATTATCGGCATCAGCCAGATGATATTGTAGCCTAGGTCCCTGATGTATTGGAGCTGCTGCGCCGCGGCCGCGATGGTTCCCTGCGAAGTGAAAGACTTCACGAATATCTGGTAAACCCGGCCAGACTTCACGAAAGCGGGGACCGTTCCCACCGACGGCACGCTTATGCTGTCGCCAGACGCGTGGTACGTTAAGTAGTCGCGCGTTATATCCGTATCGTTGGCGGTGTCGACCACCGTCAGTGTGAAATAATATTCGCCGGAGACTTTCGGCCTGGAGATGCTTATCTGTGACGACGTGAGACCCGACGGGATAGTAAGCTTTGAGGCGCTGAGGACCGTGTCGACACGCCACTGATAGGTCAAAGGCCCGCCGACCTTGGAAACACTGGAGTCGCCGTACACAAGAATGGACGGACCATTGTCTTTGAATCGAATGACAGCCGTGGGCGAATTATCGACGACATGATCTATGTGCAGCGCCGCCGAATACGCCACCTTTCCTACAGAACTGGTCGCCTTCACCTGGATCTTGTTATCGCCGGGGACGAGTGAGACATACTGACTGAACGACCCAGCGGTAACAGAGACTCCATTCATCGCGAATGTGGTTCCGCCTTGCGTCATATAGAAGGTCACGGAAGTTATGCTTGAATCCGGTGTTCCATCTCCCTTAAGTACATTGCCGGCCACGGTCCAGGAACCCTGGTAAGTCGTCGCGGGCTGTGTGAGAATGACGATATTCGGAATCCCGGAGTAATCGAGCCCCATATCGGCTGCAGCGACACCATGAAAGCCGCGGCCGTCGTTGTCGATCTTGGCGAACACTGCCGTCCCGGAAGTTGGCGCGATATAGTTAGAAAGAAGTCTCGCCTGCTCATTCGGGGTCATAAACAGGACGTCGAAGACCGACGGATTCCCTATATTTGCGGAGCCTCCGTTCGCCGCCCCGATCTTGACAACGTTGCCGCTGTTGTCCACAAGGTAGCTGAATGCGGCGACGTACCATTTCCCAGTGAACGAGCCGAGCACACTCTCCAGATCGGAGAGGGCGAGCGTGAAATCCATGCTGTCTGACGTAACCGCGTTTGAATTGAGAGTGATGTCCGCTGACTTCGTGAATGGAGACCGGCTCTCGTATTCGGCATTGAATTTCCCGGTCCCTTGCCCCGGCGCCAGGGCAATATAAAATCCCCTACTTTGCCAGTCGGGCTCCTGAAGATCCGTCACCAGCGGGTCTCGCACCCGAAGCGGCCTATCGAAAGCGTTCAAAGGTCGTAGACACCATCGTCGATGGGCGGCTTGTCGCCGACGGCACAATCCTAGAGTTTCGTGCTGGAAGTGGGCAGCAACGCAAGGCAATGATGCCGTGGCTCGCTGACAACCCAGACCGCGGGAAGGCCGCCTGGATAAACGAACGCGACCTTCCGCTCGTGTGGCAGGCGGATGGCGCCCGCTATTCGCCCAGTGGGCTCGTGAAGCACATGTTGTCTGAAGCGTCGGTACATCGCCCACGCGGGTGCCACCGGGTGCGAATCGCTGGTTTGTGCCCGGCAAGGGTTCGCTAGCAGATCTCGCCAATGAAAGCCGGAACGACGACACGGAGTAGATTGCGTGACCTGGCGAGCGGTGAGCGCCTTGTCCCCCGGGGCCAACTGGGTGTGGGGTATTACGTGCGTGCTCCATCTGGTTAAGGCCGAGTACCGGGTCGGGATCGAACTCGCAGACACGGCCACCCCAGCAGCGGATGCGGTGAGCGGGCGGTCAGCACCTGCAGGTTCATAAACCAAGATCATTATTTGGCTTGGATGAGCCAAAATCGGCACTTCGGCCGCCCAGGGAGGCCGCAGGAAACGACTGATAAGCAACCACAATTTGAGCGTGCTGACTTAACACTCCGCCTACCGCCTACGCTGCCCATCTGAGTGTACGTTACGACCCACGCATGAAGAGCTCTATTTGCAGTGTCATGGCCGGGGGAGGCTCGCTCATTTCCAAGGAGCCGGCTCAACTACGGACTCGGAGAGCCTGCGCAGATCGCGGTACAGGCCGTTGTAGCCAAGTGCATGCAAGATGAGCAATATCGCATAGTGCCGTGTCATGCACCAGGTTTCTGTCAATAGTTCGCCATAGCGATAGACTCGCTCTTGCGAACCCTCAGGATGTACGAGGCGGTTGCGCACGAACGTCACGATCTCTGGTCCGGAGTCGAGGTTGTGGCCCTGGCGGACAGATTCGTCAGCTGTGAACTGCGCTAAGACCGGCAACAGTTGGGCGTCGACGTCGAGCGGAACGTTCGCGTCGGCAAGAAGGCCGCGAAGCATCTCGAAAGCAGGCTTCTTCTTTGTACTCCTTCTTGCTTAGGTGTCGACCGAGAACGAGCCGCTCCCACATGACGTGTTCGAGCGCGACGCCGCCCATCATTATGCGCTGCTCCATGAAACCGCGGTCCGAAACGGCCGTGGTTCCGAACATGAGCCGAAGGCGCTCGGCCGGGAGTTCGTTGGGATCAGCGAACTTGGCCATGACGCAACTCAGAAACTCCTGGAGCGCGTCCAGCCGTCGTTCGTCCCACCACCCGGAGTGAATCGCCCGTGCGGGATCGCAGATCGGGGGTCGCCATTGTTCCCACACTGGCATGTCGTGTTCGTCGAACCCCACGGGGAGGCCAGGGGCGACCCACCGGCCGAGAGCGAAGGACACCCCAATGTGAAGCGCATCGAGCAACGGTTCGGCCTCGACGGCCGTGAAGGCTGCACCGTCCGCTCGGCGCAATTCGACGACGTGAGTTATGAGGTAGACGTCGGCTTGGTGCAAGTCCTGCCAGACGTCGTTGAAGTCAGGACGCCGGTAAACCGTGATTTGCCAGCCAGCCACAACCATTTGCCAGCGACCATCCAGATAATCGTCCTTGGACTGGATCGTCTCTGGCTGCGTGAACGGTGGGCCGAACTTGGCCAGTTCAACCAGTGGGTGACGATGCGAGTCAGCTCAGCCATCGGGTCGCCACCCACCGCGCCATTCGTCCAGCCGCTGTCGGCGTCGCGCTGGCAAGCTGGAAGGACGAGATCGCGGCCCGGTCGGCGCAGCACCAGCGTGACCTCTCCGCCTACACCCAGGTAGTCGGTGGGCCCACGTTGGATGCTCCAGCTAAGTCCGAGACTCGGCACGCACCGCAGCTCAAGCCGCCCTGGCATGTCCTTGTCGATCAAGCCACCGATGGGGCCGTCGAAGAGGACGATCGGCTGGCCAGGCTTGTTGTAGGGATAGGCAGGCGCCAGCGACGGGCGAGCTTGCGAGGGGTTCGCGGTCACGATCCGTAGCCTAGACGTGGACGCCCCGAGCGACGTTCAAACTGGGCCGGCGCGCGCCGCAGCCCGTGTTCCGTTCGGCCCGGGCGTCGCTTCGGACGGTAGCCGCACGTCAGGATGAGCCGGTTGAGATCCGTTCGACGGTTGCAGGGCTCCGGTTCGCTGCAATGCGGGCACCATCCCCGCGCATCTGAAACTAAGTGGTCGTACAACTCGGCCTGTGCCTCGTCAAGGTGCGCCAGTGAATCGCCCCGGATCTTGTAGAGACTTCCTTTCTTGGGAAGGATCGAAGGATGCCGAAGCAGTATCCGATCGAGCTTCGTCAGCGTGCGGTGCGCTTGGTGGCGGAGCAGCGTGAGCAGTACCAGTCCGAGTATGAGGCGATCCGTTCGATTGCGGCGAAGCTGGGCATTACGACGCCGGAGACGCTGCGCAAGTGGGTTCGCCAGTCTGAGATCGACAGTGGTCGGCGACCCGGCACGACGGCGGAGGAGTCGGCGGAGCTGCGCGAACTTCGGGCGGAGAACAAAGAGCTGCGCCGTGCCAATGTTATCTCCAGTCCTACTTTGGCTGTCTTAAACGTAACCGTAGCTCGGCGGGTGGCCTCGTTATCTGTCGTGGAACCGTTATCTGCGGTGTCCACGATGGAGGTACCGGGTGCGTGTCCAGCGGGTCGTGATGCCGTCGCGGCGAGCCGCTGTCGTGGACGTGGTCGACGGTGACTGGTCGGTGGTGGAGCCGGTCGAGCGGTTTTTGGCGCATTTGACCGCGATTGAACGGTCTCCGAACACGGTCAAGGCGTACGCGCATGATCTACGGGACTATTTTGAATTCCTTGAATGTCTTGGGCTGCAATGGGATCGGGTGGGGCTGGAAGATCTCGGACGGTTCGTGGGCTGGCTGCGGCTGCCGGGTGAGGCCCGCGGCGGGCGGGTGGCGATGTTGCCGTGGGTTGATTCTGATGTGTGCGCCGCGACGGTGAACCGCAAGCTGTCGGCGTTGGCGTCGTTTTACGAGTTCCACCAGCGCCATGGGGTCGAGTTGGGTGAGTTGTTGATCCGATGGCGGCCCCGCGGGCGCGGGGCGGGTCGTGGCAGCCTTTTCTGGCGCACCTGGGAACTCGGCCGGAGCGGCATCGGGTGATCGGTTTGAAAGCGCAGCGGCGCCCGCCCACGGGAACTGAGTCAGGTGGAGATGACCACGCTGATCGACGGGTGTGATCGGTTGCGTGACAAGTTCTTGCTGACCCTGCTGGGACCGGCGTTCGGATCGGTGAAGCGTTGGGGTTGCGGCACGAGGACATCGATCCGCGTCGCGGGCTGATCGTGGTGCGCCGCGGCGCAACGTCAACCGGGCCCGGGCCAAGACCGGTTCGCGTGAGGTTCCCGCCGGCGTAGCGTGTTTCGCCTCTACAGCGACTACCTGCACGAGGAGTACGGGCCGTTGGACTGCGATTACGTGTTCGTGAACCTGTGGGGTGACCGGTCGGGCATCCGATGAGTACGCCAGCGTCGATCGGCTGGTTCGACGGCTGCGACCCGGACCGGAATCACGTTCTCGGTGCACATGTTTCGGCACAGTTACGCCACCGCGCTGTTGCGGCGCGAGGTCCGGTCGAGATCGTGCAGCGGCTGTTGGGGCACGTGTGCATCGCCACCACCGACACCTACACCCACCTCAACGTCGAGGACGCCCGCCGGGCGCTGGTCGACGCCGGTTGGCTGTCCAACAGGACTACCGCGATGAGCCGCCGCACGTTGGTGGCCGCGCCGCCGCAGCCGACGCGGAACGGCCTGGCCGATCGTCTGCGTGACCTGGTGCGGCCCGAGTTCGCCACCGATGTCATCGTCCCGCAGTCCGACGACCCCGTCGCTGGGCACCCCGGTCTGCGCAGTGCCGCGCTGTGGGCGGTCGAGCAGTCGCAACGGTTGGTGCCAGGCCCACTACCGCCGGTGGCATGAATTATAATCTTGTCATTTCTTATTCGTTTTCTTTAGCGCTCTGAATCTATGTTTTTACAATAATGACATTAAATCATCAGAATAATATCATAATCACAATAGGTATTTCAAGGTTTTTTTATATTGCACCGAAATAATACGACTTTTTCAATATTTTCTAGTCTTTCAATCTTCAATCATTACGCTTGGTGATGATGACAGCTATTTACAATAAAGTAAAAAAGTGATAACATATTAGAGATGCTTCATAAATA
>CAWEBD010000154.1:0-7710 GCA_963806435.1 uncultured Bacteroidota bacterium | reverse complement strand
ATGACGCTTCTCGTTGAAGTGAAGAACCTTTTCAACAACCTGAACTCTGCCATAATCGATCCTGTGACCGGAAGGGCCTACGTGCTTGGAGATCCGGTGCCATCTTCATGGAATAACCCGTATTACCCGGAACTCAACGCTCCGATCAGTCCGTTTCCGTTCAACACGGCAAGGTACCTGCCGTACAGGAATATCAAGATAGGGCTGGCGGTGAAGCTGTGATGAAAAGTCAAAAGGCAAAGGTCAAAAGTCAAAACTACAGGGCAAAAGTCAAAAACAAAATAGAGCGAGTCACTGAAGGCGGTAATTTCAACTATCCTTCCAAGCCAGGCCCACGAGTGGATTTGAGGGAGCGGGCGTACAAGTTTTCTGTGGATATCGTGAGATTCGTTGCCGAGAACAATAAGGAACATATATTCAATCCCATATTCGACCAGCTTCTGCGATCAGCGACTTCAGTCGGTGCAAATCTTGTCGAGGCCAAAGCTTCCAGTTCCAGGCGAGAGTTCGTAAAGTTTTATGAGATTTCCCTGAAGTCTGCGAATGAGACCAAATATTGGCTGCGTCTGATCATGGATGCTCTGCCCGTTAAGCAGAAGAGCGTAAATGATCTTCTAAATGAAGCGGTTGAACTTTCAAACATCATCGCCTCCTGTATCATATCACTCAAGAAGAAACGGGAGTTTTGAATTATGACTTTTATTTTTGACGCTTGAGTTTTGACTTTTGAAATGCTTGACATGAAAAAGACAACCATAATATTCGCCATCTTATTTTGCGCGGCCGTTTCCGCCCGCGCCCAACTTCTTCCCGTGCTGGGCGCTCAGAGGGCAGGGATAACAACCGCGGAGTTTCTCAAAATCGGGGTGGGCGCGCGAGCGAACGCGATGGCGGAGAGTTTCGCCGCGGTCGGCGACGACGCGTTCTCACTCTTTTATAACCCTGCCGGCATCACGCAGTTTGATAAGAACGAGATCGCCCTGTCGCATTCCACATGGTTCGTCGGCTTGCAGCACGATTTCATCGGAGCCGTCTACCATCTCGACAAGCAAAACAGTGTGGGTGTTTCGGCGATCTCACTTCAGTCGGACGATATGCCGGTCACGACCGAGTATGCTCCCACCGGCACGGGAGCCTACTTCAAGTACGGGGATTTGGCGGTAGCAGCGACGTACGCGCGGAAGATGACAACCCAGTTCAGCTTCGGTGTGAGTGTGCGGTATGTATACGAGACACTCGGCGAAGTCAAGATGAACGGTGTGCTTATCGATCTGGGCACATACTACTGGACTGGACTGGGAACGACTAGGTTCGCCGTCGCGGTCAGCAACTTCGGAGGGCAATTGACACCGGCCGGAAGCGTTGACCTTATCGATGGGACGACCGTTTCGAAATTCCAGAGTTTCTCGCCGCCGACGATCTTCAGGATCGGGTTTGCCTTCGAGCCTTACCAGGATGAATCGAATAAGCTGACGACGTCCGCCCAGCTGAACCACCCGGCCGACAACTCCGAGAACATCTCTCTCGGCGCAGAGTACTCCTTCAGGCAATCGTTCTTTCTCCGAGGGGGCTACAGGATCAACGTCGACGAGCAGAGATTTTCGGTGGGAGCGGGCGTGAGAGCGGACGTGGCCTTTGCGGGCGTGGCATTCGACTACGCGTTTACCCCATATGAGCGCCTCGGCGACGTCCACAGATTTTCATTAAACCTGGACTTCTGAGATGAAAACAGGATTTTTAGTTCTCGCTGCCGCGCTGCTACTTTCAGCATGCAACGAGAAATCGAAAGTTGTCGACCCTTCGACCCTTCCCCAGGGGTCTGCGGGAAACGTGTTCGGCGACACGAGCTACATTCAGATGCAACCGGTGTGGGCCGGGTTCTACGGCCCCAAGGATATAAAGATCGGGTTTGACGACATACTCTATGTGACCGAGCCGGACAGCAACAGAATTGCGATGGTCAACCTTGCGGGGAGTATGCTGGGATATTCTCGATATGTCAAGCATCCTGTTTCCATTGCCCAGGACAGAAGGTTCAACCTCCTTATCGCATGCGAATACGACACGACCGTGGGAGGCCAGACGGTAACCGTCGCGGCCATCGCCAAGATACGGCTCTTCGATTACCAGCACGAGATCGCGAATGCCCCGGTGGAGATTGTTGTGCACGAGAGCCCGCAGAGGCAGATAATCAGGGATGCCGGGGGCGATGTCGTTTCCGGAAGAGTTTACACCGGCGTTGCGGTGCTCGCGGACAACAGTTACTATGTGACTCGTTCCGGGAATCAAAACTCGAGCCCGATCGACCCGGACAACATGATCCTGCACTTCAGCAAGAGCGACCAGAAATATTCGAGCGACCTGATAGACCTTGTCCCGAATCCGGTAAACCTGACGCCGACGGGGACGGGGCTCGTCGCGATAAACCAGCTGAGCAACATTACAACCTTCAACACCGACAGTTCGGGTCCGATTTCATAGTCACCCAGACCGATCCGGAAAACGCCTATAAAGTCAAATGGTTCACCTTCAGCGCGGGGACGGAGTTGAAAGCTCCGGAGTGGGTTTCGAAATTCAGTGTCGATCCCACGCAATATTCTCCGCCAGTCCTGCCGGATATTCTCGGCAATATATTCGTCGCGCCCCAGGCTGTCGCGATCGACGATAGAGGCAACATATATGTTATCGATTCCAGGCTCGACAGCCTGATGAAATTTGATCTCAAGGGGCGGCTGTTGCGCGAATCATTCGGCCCGTCGAAGTCCGCCAGTCCGCTCCTGAACCCGTCCGGGGTCACTTTCTTCGACAGGACGCTCTACATAAGCGACACCGGCCACAATAGGATTTTGCGGTACAGGCTTTCGACCGATCTTAGATGAGCGGTCGCTGCGATTTATAACGAACGACTTGGGGCATGCTGCTATCGCCGCCGGGAAGGCGGCGGTAGCTTTTTCGCCGCTCACGCCAAACCTCTATTCTTGTACTCCAGTCCCCCCCTTTTTATATTGTCACAGAAACTTCGCCGATGAACAAAAATTTCAGACCTCTAATTTCAATTTGTGCCCTTTCATGTCTATTCATCATGGGATGTGCGGGGTCATCTCCGCGGTTTACGTCCGGCAACAACGGTACTGTCAGCGATAAGCCGAGATTTGCGTACGACGAGACGCCTGAGGATCTGAAGGTTGAGAAAACCGAAATCAAAGCGGAGGACGATCGCGCCGTCAGCCCGCAGCGGCTGAGAGATGAAATCAGCAGGATGGAAAGGGAATCACCCGGCGCCACAAGGAGCAAGCTGATGCAGGCCGTCATGGCGTACATAGGCACACCTTACAGGATCGGCGGAGTAGACCATTCGGGGATCGACTGTTCCGGATTCTCCATGGTGGTTTTCAATTCGGTCTTCAACGTGGAGCTTCCGCATTCCGCACTCGAACAATCTTCGCTCGGTGACAGGGTATCCAAAGACAACCTTCAACCCGGTGATCTCGTCTTCTTCAAAACTGTAGGGAACAGAATCAGCCACGTCGGCATTTATCTCGGCGATGATCTTTTTGCAAATGCGAGCGTATCGCAGGGAGTAACGATATCGTCTCTCGATAGCCGGTATTACAAGCGCCGATACGCGGGCGCCAGAAGAATAACATCAACGGACATATCAAATGGCACTCAATAACCTGAACGATTTCATTCAATTACTTAAGAAGAAGCACGAGCTCAAAGTTATCGACGCTGAGGTCGACGCGAAGCTCGAGATAACGGAAATAGTGGACCGCGTCGTCAAGTCGGGCGGTCCCGCGCTTCTGTTCACGAACGTGAAGGGAAGCAAGATACCGCTGGCGATCAACATTTTCGGCACGAAGCAGAGGATGGCATGGGCGCTGGGCGTTGAGGATCTCGACGAGATAGGCGAAAGACTCTCCGATATGCTGAACCTGAAGGTTCCCGAGTCGCTTCTCGGGAAAATGGCGATGATGCCGAAGCTTATGGAGATGGCGAAGTTCCCGCCGAAGGTTGTGAAGAAGGGAGCATGCCAGGAAGTCGTCATGAATGAAGAAGAGGTCGACCTTTACCAGCTGCCGATCACGACCTCCTGGCCGCAAGACGGCGGGCCATATATACTCTTCGGACAGGTCGTGACGAAGGATCCCGGCAGCGGAATCCGCAACATGGGTCTCTACCGCCTCCAGGTCCTCGACAAGAACACGACCGCGATGCACTGGCAGAGGCATAAAGGGGGAGCCGCGCACTTCAACAAGGCGAAGGAACGCGGTATGAAGAGACTCGAAGTGGCCGTAGTCGTCGGCTCCGATCCCGCCACGATGTACAGCACCAGCGCGCCTCTCCCCGAAAGCATCGAGGAGTACCTCTTCGCCGGTTTCCTCCGAAAGGAGCCCCTCGAGCTGGTGAAGTGCAAGACCGTCGACCTTGAAGTCCCAGCCGAGTCCGAGATTGTTTTGGAGGGGTACGTCGACACTGAAGAGGAGCTTCGCTTGGAGGGACCTTTCGGCGATCACACGGGATTCTATTCGCTCGCCGACTACTATCCTGCGTTCCATGTCACCGCCATGACAACCCGGAAGAAACCCGTTTTTGTTTCGACCGTCGTCGGCCAGCCGATTATGGAGGATGACTGGATGGGGCACGCAACCGAGAGGATTTTCCTTCCGCTCGCGAAACTCGTGATACCGGAGATCGTCGATTACCACATGCCATTCGAAGGGATATTTCACAATCTCGTGTTCGTATCGATCGATAAGAAATACCCCGGCCACGCGTTCAAGGTGATGAACGGACTGTGGGGGATGGGACAGATGATGTTCGCCAAGGTGATCGTCGTCGTCGACAAGGATGTGAACGTGCAGAACACATCCGAAGCCTGGTGGTACGCCCTGAACAACATCGATCCGCAGCGCGACGTGATTTTCACGAAGGGTCCCGCCGACGTGCTCGACCATTCCGCGCAACATTTCAGCTTCGGCAGCAAAATGGGAATCGACGGGACACGCAAATGGCCGGACGAAGGCTTCACGCGGCCGTGGCCCGACAAGATTGTAATGTCGGATGAGATCAAAAAGCTTGTCGATTCAAAATGGAAACTTTACGGACTTTGAAAGAAGAATTCAAAATTATGAATTTTAAATTCTCAATTACCGGTACTCGCGGAAGCGGGGTATTTTCAAAATTAATAATTCTGCTGGTTTTGCCACTTTCGCTCCTGGTCGCGTCATGTTCGAAAAAGCCGGCACAGCTGTACGACGAAGGGATGAAATCGTTTGCAGCAGGTGAATACGCTAAAGCGCAGGAATATTTTGCCGATGGAATAAAGAAGGAGGGAAACACGCAACTGTATTCAGGATTCATCGCGGCTAATCTCGTTACCGGCAAATATCCGCAGGTCAACACCGCGTATAATCAGCTTTCCGAAAATATCCATTCCTACCTGGCCGGCCGTTTCGGTGAGAGGATCTTTCGAAGTCTCGGAATTACGTCAGAACTTGTCCCCTACGAAATAAAGGGGGGAAACACGATACCTCCGGATTTTCCGGCGACGATCGTGCTACAGGCCTCCGCTGATTACAGCGATTACCTTGCTATCCAGCAGCAAATCGATACTATCACAAAGAAATGATATTTCCGCTCGGCGGGAAGAATGGGGGCTGGAATCCGCCGTGCCGGCTCTCGCACGACTTGCTGGTTTGCTCCTTCACCGTTGCGGTAATCCTTTTCATTTCCGTTGTGCCCGCTTCGTCGCAACCTGTCGGGGACCGCATCGCAAATTATATCATAGATGTGCGGTTGGATCCGAAGTTCCACTCTTTCGACGGGCGTGAAATTCTTAACTGGCACAACACATCGCACCAGAGTATCGCCCAGCTTTATTTTCATCTTTATCCGAACGCGTTCAGGAGCAGCAAAACTACCTTCATGCGTGAAAGCGGGAGGAATACTCCAGCCAACGAGCGCGGGTGGATAGACATCACGAAAATAGCCGACCTGCGGACAAACCATGATGTCACTAAGACTATACGGTATGTTCAGCCCGACGACGGTAACTTCCACGACAGCACCGTCATGATGGTACAGTTGACGAAGCCGGTCGCTCCCGGCGATTCCATCGGAGTTTCCATCGATTTTCACGAGCAGCTGCCTGAGGCAATCTCAAGAAGTGGATGGGCGCCGGGGCGAGAGTTCTATTTTGTTGCCCAGTGGTTTCCAAAGGTCGGGGTCCTGCAGAACGGTGCATGGAACTGCCACCAGTTTCACGCTTTCACTAATTTCTTCGCCGATTTCGGCTTCTATGATGTAAATATCAATGTCCCGGCTAATTATACCGTCGGCGCCACCGGGGAACGAGTCGGCGATTCCACGAATTCCGACGGGACCACTACATATCATTACATCGCCCATGATGTCCACGATTTCGCCTGGACGGCATCTCCCGATTTCCTGACACTCACGCGCACTTTCGAGTACCGGGGTCTTCCTGAAACGAAAGTCATCCTCCTTCTTCAACCGGAGCATTCCAGCCAGGCCGACAGATATTTTGCCGCCGTCGATACCGCGATCAAATATTTCGGATTGTGGTATGGCCCATATCCTTATCCCGTAATAACGGTCGTCGATCCCCCGCGAACCGCGCACGTTGGTGGGATGTCCGCCGGAGGCGGATGCGCCTTTGGCGCAGAGTACCCGACTCTGATAACCGCAGGCACCGACGACTACACACTGAAGGATTTTCTTTCACCAGAGGTGGTCACCATTCACGAGTTCGGGCACCAATACTGGTACGGCATGGTCGCGAACGACGAGTTCGAGGAGCCGTGGCTCGACGAAGGATTGGATTCGTATTCGGCCGGTAAGGTTCTCGAGAAGGCTTATGGACCGAATACATCTGTTTTCAGAATCGGAGACGTTTATCCGGTATATCTTCTTCCTCTCGCATCAGTACTCGGGATTCCTGTCGCGGCAATAGTGGGGAAAGTCCGGATACACGAGCCTTACAACCGGCTGCCGCTGTATCTACGGTACGCCAGGACGGATGCTATTTCCACTTACGGGTACAAGGCCTTTGACCGCGGGTCCTACAGGGTCATCGCCTATAACAAACCGGAACTTGTTCTACTAACTCTCGAGGGCCTTCTTGGGCCTGATGTAATGAAGAAGGTAATGCGGACATATTTTGAAGAATTCAAATTCAGGCATCCGACCGCGGCAGACTTCGAGAAAGTCTGCGAACGGGTGTCGGGCAAAGACCTGGGCTGGTTCTTCAACGAGTTCATCGCGGGCACGGGGACCGTCGACTTCGCCGTGAAGGCCATCGATTATTACAAGGAGACCGATTTGGGCAGCGGGGCGTCGACCTATGTTACTAAAGTCACCGTGATCCGGAAAGGCGAAGTCAGGATGCCGGTCGACTTGCGTTTGGCGCTTGCCGACGGAAGCGTCGTCGATACGGTATGGGATGGTCAGAGCCGGTGGCAAATGTTCAACTTCCGGACGAATGCGGCGCCGGAATTTGCGGTGATCGATCCGTCGAACAAAATTCCGATAGATGTCAATTACGCGAACAATAGCCTGAGGGTCCATTCCTACTTCACGCCTGTCATTAAGTGGGCGGCAAGGATACTGAATTACTTCCAGAACATGCTCCTGAACGTGGGGCTGCTCGCGTGAATATCGGCGCACCGAAAGCCATATGGATCGGAG
>CAWEBD010000153.1:0-10386 GCA_963806435.1 uncultured Bacteroidota bacterium | reverse complement strand
TACGATCGCTTCTCTGCGATGGCAAGCGCTTTCTCAAAATCCCGCGGAGTACAAGCCGGGACGAATTTCCTCGCGGTGGCATAATCGTACATCCCGTTGTTTATCCAGAAAAGTTTCGTGTAGTCCCTGATAGCTTTGAGGGTTTTCGCCGGAATTCCACTTGGGCGGGCCAGTACTTCCTGGCAGAGGTTCATGATTTCGATGGCGTGCCTGTTAGTCTGGTCTATCGCAATTGCTCTCCCTGCAATTGCCGCCTTCGCCATGTAATAGGCGAAGATCTTTTCTTTTTTTGCGAGGGTTTCGAAGCCGTCAGCGTAAAGCTGGACGGTTCTGGCATTGCCTATACGCTCGAGCTCGTAAACCCGTTTTTGTCTCTTTTGTTTTTTTGTCTGGGCCATAGTCATAGTTGATAATGATAGAATAATAATTACTGAAACAGTGATCGTTCGCCGCATACCCGCCCCCGATTTCCCGTTTGAATTTCCGACTTCGCCGCGAAAAAGGATTACTACAGAAGGGCTAAAATTCCAATTACGCTTTTGCCGTTCGTACCACCTTGCCGATACTCACTACCGAGAGGAAAAGCAACAGGGCGAACATCAACACCGGCAGCCACTCCCCAAGCTGCATGAAATATCCAGCGCTGTTTATGACGGTGTAAATGAACATTCCGGAAGCGAGATAGTACACTCTTGCCGCCCACGGCTTCCTTTGAAGCACCGCCGTGCCAGCGGCAATCATAACTACGGACGTCATGAATTCCGCTGCCAGATGGAACACTATTTCAAGTGGCGCGCTTTCCAGCTCAGGCACCTGGGCCGTGAGTAGAAAGAATAACCACTGTATGAGAATTAATATCCCGGCCGTTATCCCGTAAATCCCCGCGAATTTCATTCAGCTCCCTTTCTGGTTTGCAGCCCTCCGGACCCGCGAATCAAGCACGACCACACGCGCGGTCCGTTTTCTCTATCTAATTCTGATATCTTTTCCCGTGAGCATCGTTACCCAGTGAGTGCCGTCTTCGGTGTACTGTGTCTCGAAGACCACGGTATCTATGCCGACAAACGTATTTGTCGTGCGTGTCTTTACGGTGCCGGTCGCGCCTTTGAATCCGCCATTGTACGTCCAGATATTGCCGGTGATCTCGGGGTGAGAAATGTAAGGCGGGCCGCCTGTTCCGAAGAACGCGTATGAGTAATACTGTTTCGACTGAGGATCAAAGCCATAAATCCCAAGTTGATCCTTTTTACCATCCGGCGAATGAAGGATCTGGTCAGAGATGAGGAATTGATGGTTGGGAGCCCACTCACAAGTCATCACGCTCGACAATTTCTGAGCGTGGCTGTATTTTGTTTCGAACATGTCTCCTGAAGTCTTCCATTTCCCGACAAACGCTTTGAGCGCATTCAGTTCGCCTGAGCGGCTTACCGTATCCGGAATTTTCTGCGCGAACGCGACTGAAACGAAAGCCATCAAGATTGCACCCCGAAACAGCATAGTCCTCCTCATAACTAATCAATTCCGCGCTAAGAATGAAGCCGGCAGCCGCTCTCCAGGACATGATCGGCCTTTCGAGGCGGCTGCCATTCAACGCTCCTACGCGACAGACTTGACAATCTCTGTCAGGTATTTGTAAAATTTCTCGACGCTGTCGATAGCGACTCGTTCGTCGGGCGAATGCGGGCCGATGATCGTCGGGCCGAAGGAAATCGTGTCCACTCCTCCTCCGACTCTGTCATTGATAATACCGCATTCGAGTCCAGCGTGAATTGCCTTCACCTCCGGCTCCTTGCCGTAGAGGTTCCTGTACACTTCCTTCCCTCTTGCAAGCACCGCAGAACTCACGTTCGGCTGCCAGCCCGGATAGCCGTCGCTGACCTTGAGCTTCGCCCCGGCAAGCTTGCCGACGGAAGCGACCTGCGCGGCGATCATCTCCTTCTCAGACTCGATGGAGCTTCTCTGGCTCGTGATGATCGTTACTCCAGCAGCCGCCGTTTTGAGCACCGCGACGTTTGTCGACGTCTCAACCAGATCGTGGATATCGCTGCTCATCCTGATGACTCCGTGCGGCAGAGCGTCGAGCGCGCCGAGTACTGCCGCCTTCGACTTGTCGTCAAACGCCGGCTTTGCCTTCTTCCCTTTCTCAACCATAACCTTCACGTCAGGGTCCGTGGAAGCGAAAGCGTTTTTGAACACCTGCTCGCAATCCGCAGCGATCTTCGATACCTTCGCGCCGTCGGCGACCGGGACGACGATAGTCGCCTCCGCTTCGCGCGGAATGGCGTTGTGTTTACTACCGCCTTCGAGGGAAACGAGTTTCATCTTCGTCTTCGCGTCGATCGCCATGAGCGTCCTGGTGAGCAGCTTCAAGGCGTTCGCCCGTCCGAGATGGATGTCTACGCCCGAATGTCCGCCTTTTAAACCGCGGACCATCACGTTAAAGACCGATACTTTGCCGGTTACAGTTTTCCTCTTTACCGGGACGGTCATGGTCGTGTCCAGACCGCCGGCGCATCCTATATAGAGGACACCTTCCTCTTCGGAGTCGAGGTTCATCATGATCTTGCCGGTGATAAAGCCGGGTTCGATATGGTTCGCGCCGGTAAGACCGGTTTCCTCATCGATCGTGAAGAGGCCTTCGACAGGGCCGTGGACGAGTGATTTGTCTTCGAGGAGTGCGAGGAGAGAAGCGACTCCGATTCCGTCGTCTGAGCCGAGCGTCGTGCCGTCGGCCTTGAGGTAGTTTCCTTCCCTGTGGAACTTGATGCCATCCTTCAGAAAATCGTGCTGAACGTCGCGGTTCTTCTCGCATACCATGTCCGTATGCACCTGCAGTACGACGGTGGTCGAGCCTTCCTTCCCCGGGCTTGCCGGCTTGAAGACGACGACGTTTCCTACTTTGTCCTGTTTCGATTTAAGTCCCATTGCCGAGGCGGTCTTCTTGATATATTCGAGGACCGCTTTTTCATTTTTCGATCCGCGAGGGATCGCGCTGATTTCGGAGAAGTAGCGCCACACTTTCTCCGGCTTCAAGCCCTGAATTGCAACTTCGTTCATGGTTTCATCCCCTTTTTGGAGAATTTTGAATTATTGATTGTGAGATTTGAACTAAAAACCGATAGTCCCAAATGTGAAGATGTGTGCCTCAACATGCAGACGAAATCTAGGCTATCATGGCCTGAGAAGCAACGTACCCCAACGGGTGAGGATTTGGAGGCTTGTGATGGCCTTCAGGTTCGGAGCAAACATGGAGTGCAGCGCTATTTGCGGGTCCGAGAGGGAATGACGGGTTGATGGAATATTGGAATAGTGTTGGGCGGGGCAAAATCCGGCGGAGTGAAGGGCGTCAGGATTTTGGGGCAATTCACAGCCCAGCCCCGTAGGGGCTGAATATTTTTTAGCTACCGAAAAAAAACACAACGCTCCATCCTGCAGGGAGAGAATAGAAATCGCAATTGGTGACATTCACACGATATTTATATGATGAGATTACAAACCTAATCGCAGCCCAGCCCCATAGGGGCTAAATATTTTTAGCTACGGACATAACGCAACATCACGTCCCGTAGGGACGGAATAGAAATCGCAAACATAGAACAGCGCCATGATGTAAAGCGGGAGAGCTTTGGGATGGTGGAATAATGGATAAATGGAATGATATGCTAGTCTTCGATCTTCTTCACCCTTCCGACCTCGCCCGTCTCAAGCCTTACCTTGATCCCGTGTGGGTGGGTCGGCGAATTGGTGAGGATATCTTTGATGATTCCTTCCGTGAGCTTCCCGGTGCGCTGGTCCTGCTTAAGAACGATTGCCACTTTGAGGCCGGGTTTTATGTCAGAGCGTTTTGTGCCGTCCATTTTATTCCTTTCGTTAGCTATCTCACAACCGGAGCATAACTGAGGTGGAGTGTCGAGATGGTCAAACTAACCGAATCACAATGAAGATTGAAGAAAACAACGCGCATCAGTGCAAACAAATATTATGATCCAGCGTACTGATCCGTCTTTGTTCCATCGGACTTTTTCCGAGGTGATCCATTTGAGACGTATAAAAGCAGGATCAAGAAAGGCAGAACATAGAATGCGATTTGAATAACGTCGGGGTAAAGAGCATTCGTCAATTTTCTGCACAGATGGGTGCGACTAGCCTGTTCCTGTTGCGCTGAAAGCTTGGAATAATTGAGGGAGAACCATGTGGAGTCTGCCTGGTTCGCGTTCGCCAGGAAGTCAATACCCTCGGCGGTCGCGAATGTGGATGCCCTAGCTCTAGTCGCCACGTCCTGAAGATGTATTTCAACGAAATACATTAAAAATATTATGAACATTAAAACCCACTGCGTGGGGCGTCTCTTCTTATTCCCCGTTAAGAGAGTCACCGAAAGGCCCGCGACTATAGCCGCGTAAAACAGACGCGCCTGCCACATTAGACCCTCTTCCCCGGTATCATAGCCAATGTATGCCGACTCCCTCTGGACCAGTATTGAAATTAGTAAGGCGTTGTGTTGTGCGGCCAGAGGCGGCGCAACTTTTCTTGAACGCAGTAGGATGGATTCCACCGGGTGGATTTTTGGGTCGAACAAGATTACAGGCTTGAAGCAATGCCTGAGACAGCACCAGGTTGCAAAAATCACCAAGATCGCGACGATATTCATAAGGATCGCCGCCTTCTTTTGCCGGAAGAATCCGAGCAAACTGTCCAAGGACTTATTCATTCACAGCACCCTTCCTATTGAATTAACTCTTCCAAACTCGCAAAGCTCACGGAATTCTCACTACTGCCAGATCCGTCGCCGAGTAGAAGAGTGGAAACGGCAATCCCCATTTCGACTTGAAGCCCCGCGGTGGCGCAAAAGCCCGAGCGAAGATGGAGTCTGTCGGAAGCCCGCCCCGACGCTGACAGTATAGTTCCCGTTCTTCCACACAAGTCCTACGAATCGTTTTCTCTCCGAAACCCAATGGGCCTCTTCTTAGGTTCCGGCGGCACCATCAATTCCCGGATTGCGTCGAAGACGACCTTGAATTGCGTATCGTACGTCTTCTCCAAATCCGCGAGTTGCCTCGACAGCTCATCGTTGGATGCGAGCATCCTGCGCAAGCGAACAAAAGTCCTCATAATCTCCACGTTTACCCGGACCGCTCGTCTGCTCCTTAAAACGCTCGAAAGCATAGCGACTCCCTGCTCGGTAAATGCATACGGGCGAGACATGCGAATACCACCCCAACTTGAAATCACAATTTGTGATTTCAAGTTCTCAAACTCGTCAGCGGTCAATTGAAACATAAAATCTACCGCGAAACGATCGATATTCCTCTTCACTGATTGTACGAGCGCGCGAGGGGCAACTTCATAGAGACGCACCAGGTCCGTGCTAATCATGGCTTTTTCGCCGCGAAGAAAATATATGCGATCCTCGATTCGCTCTCTCGGCATCACATCGGTGACTTTGTTCTGATTGCTCTTCCGCTTTCTACCCATGACTGCCGCAAGTTAAATTCTACACGCGATGGGTGCAACATTCAGTATCCGCATTCTAAGCGACGACCCGCCTCCTGTCACCATGTTACCTAACCTGCCAAACAGAAGACTTCCGCCTTCAATCGTCGGCCTGGTCAAACAAGTCTTGTCACTGCCAGATCGGCGGCGGAATAAAACAGTGGAAACGGCATTCCCCGTTTCGATTTGAACACCTGCCGAACCTGGAGAAGCCTGATCTCAAACCGCGCCGATTTTCCGAACTCGACGGTGGCCGCCTCGCCGACCTTCAACTTTAATTCGCGCGAGCGGTGGTCCGAGAAGGTCACGGTGATCGTCGCGTCGCCGAGATACTCGTGCACCCGACGTGCACCCAGTAAGACCTTGTTCTTCCTGGCAGTAGAGGTCCCGTTTTCCAGTACGGTTACGATATCGCTCGGGCCGGACTTACGCCTGCCGACCGGCTCTGCCGCTTTTGGGAATTCATACGGTGCTTGAAACGAACCGCGGCGGCTCCAGTTATCCTTTATGTGCTTGAACGCCTCGTTGATGAGCTTCATCTTCGCGGTGCCGACCCGATGCATCTTGGCGTCATCCTCGAAACGGTCGGGATGCCAGGCTTTCACCTGTATGCTGTACGCCTCCCTCACTTCTTCGAGCGTCTTCGGGTTTGCCAACTCAAGTATGCGACAAGCTTCCTGCCAGGTCATATTTCAATTCTAAATTATGAATTTTGAATTCTAAATTGGCGAAAGTGTGAATCATCACCCGGACGCCTAAAACATCCACCGACAGCAAAATGACTCGCAAAAGTTATTCCTTCCCCCGTTGAAGTGCAACTTAATGATGTTTCCCCGGAGGGCGCGGAGCGATAACTGAGAGGAACCGGCGATCCGGATTTTTCGCGGCGGCGACGGGCCCTCAGCCTTTGCGAGGCTTCGTTCCCCGTACCGTTATGCTCAGTATCGCGGCATCTGAAGACCTCAGCGCCTTGATGTCAGCTGGATCGACTTCTCCGAGTATGTCGTCCGGTATTGTGATCGGCCGTACGCTTTTCACTTCGACGCCGGCAAATCCCGCCCGCGCGATTATGGCGAGGTATTCTTCTTTGACCAGCGCGCCGCTGACACAGCCCGCATACAGGGCCGCAACCTCTCTTAATGTTTCAGGGAGCTCTCTGCTCGTGACGATGTCGGATATGCTGAAGTGCCCACCCGGCTTGAGTACGCGCAATATCTCCGCAAAGGCGCGCTCTTTGTCGGGGACAAGATTGAGCACACAGTTGCTCAAGACTACATCGATGCAATTGGATTCAACGGGCATGTTCTCGATCTCACCGAGCCGGAACTCGACGTTTGAATAGCCCGCCTTGGCGTTATTCGCTTTCGCCTTTTCGATCATCGCTTCGGTCATGTCGATTCCGATCACCGTGCCGGTCTCACTGACGAGTCTTCTCGCGACGAAAGCGTCGTTTCCGGCACCGCTACCGAGGTCGAGCACCGTATCTCCCGGCTTGATTCCGGCACCATCCGTCGGAATGCCGCAGCCGAGACCGTAGTCGGCGTCGGGGTTGTACCCATCGATGCCGGAATAATCGATCTCGAAAACGACCTCGGCCTTGCCGCCACAGCCGCACGATGCGCGTGGCCTCTCGACTATCGAGGCGTACCTATTCTTCACTTCGGATTTCAGCTCTTCTTCTGTTTTCATTGCAGGCTCCTCAATATTTTCCCGATGTTTCTTCTTTTATTTCCATTGACATGCACACCGCCGAAGTCGGGCAGGCGTACGCGAACTCCGACGACTTCCTGAGATCTTCATTCTTAATCTCCGATCTGTCGACAACGCCGAATCCCTTCCTCAGGAAGAACTCCTTCTCGGTTTCCGTCAGCAGGATTACTCTCCGGATCTTCTTCTTCCGGGCCTCGTCCAGCATTCGGTCAACAATCGCGGAACCAATTCCCTGCCGCTGCAAGCCGGGCCGGATTGCGACCGATCTGAGCAGCGCGTCATCACCGTAGTATTCGAGGCCCGCAATCCCGAGGAGCCTGCCGTTGTCTTCCGCTATATAGAAAGAGGTCGCACCATCGCCGATGCTTTCTGTCGGCAATTTCATTTCCAGAAGCAGAGCCCGGATAGCCTCCTTGTCCTCAGCGCGGGATGTTCTCAAATCTATCTTCATTTTGATTTCCCTTTCGTAGAACAACTTGCGGTTGCGCAGCCGCCTCTGAGCTCGTCGAACAGAGCGTTCAGGTTTTCTGCCATCTCGTCGATCGCCTCTCCGTTCAGGCAGTAACATGAAGACGGTCCTTCGACGGTCCCGTCGAACGAGACCGGCATTTTTCAGCTCCTTCAGATGTTGAGAGACGGTTGCCTGGGCGATCGGCAACTCATCCACAATCCGACCGCAAACGCAGGCATTTAGTTTCGCCAGCGTCCGGAGTATTGCCACTCTCGCGGGGTGAGCGAGGGCCTTCGCCCACCGGGAGAGACGGATGTCTTTTGCCTTGAATTCCCCTGTTCTTGTCAGTGGCATCGATTGGGTTCCTTTATCGTATCTTTACGATAAAGATAAAGAATGGTTTCATCGGTGTCAAGGCTGATGACTGGAATCCGATTTGCCCGCGAATCACAGAAGGTTTTTATCCGTACCCGAGTCGGCGCCACTGAGCCAAAAGAATGGGCCCGGGACAAAATGGTTACCTCCCGGGCCACGAAACAATTCATCTGGTTGCAGATATTACGCGACAAACTACCGTGTCACTGGGAGATTGCCCTGTCGGTCTATTCGCTGCGCGTAAATGTCCCCGCGAATATTTCTCGGATCGTTCCAGGATATTATCGCTCCGCCAGTGCCGTCTGCTGCTATTGTTGGGCAGGCCTGGTCACCCGGCGCGGCACAAACGACAAGCCCATCCCTGGCCCATTGTATGGCGCCTGACGCGTCTATTCTCTCCGCGTAAATATCGTAGTTGGAGTCACGATTGTCGTGCCAGGATACTATCGCTCCACCGCTACCGTCGCTTACAAGCACGGGATACATCTGGTCACCGGCCACGGTGCAGATCGGAATTCCGCCGGAGAACCATTGGGACACACCGGCCGCACTTATCTTTTGAGCGTAAATATCATAGTCGCCGTTACGCTTGTCATACCACGCGACGATGGCTCCTCCAGCACCATCCATCGTGATGGTCGGGCTTGATTGATCGCCATTGGCGACAGAGACGACAATCCCATCGCCGGGCCAAAGGGCCTTCCCCGAGGCGTTCAATTTCTGGGCGAAGATGTCATAATTCGCGCCACGTTTATCGTGCCATACAATTATCGCCCCACCGGAACCGTCACTTACGATGGCTGGAGCAGTACGTCCGCCCCTTGCTTTGCACACAACTACACCACCGGTCATCCAGACGGATTCCCCGGAGGAGGTTATTTTTTGAGCGAACACCTCGCAATTCCCGCTCCGCTCGTCACACCATGCTAGCACGGCTCCACCAGCACCGTCACCGGCCAGCTCCGGGTAACCTTGACGTAACGTGTCCGGGCATACAGCCACTCCGTCCAGGGGTCCACCGGATTTTTCCGGTGAAGTCCACCTTCTGGGCAAAAATATCGAAGTTGCCGTTTCTGTCGTCTTGCCAGACGAGTATCGCCCCTCCCGAACCGTCAGCGGTGATCGCTGTAGACCACTTGTCTCCCGGCCCGACACAAATTGCGCTGTTCTGTTTCGGGTTCCCGGACCATTGCGAATACGCCAAACCAGCTGACACTAGAAATGCTGCCAGAGACGCGAACAGAAATCCGGCGATTCGTCCGCGATATCGGGCAACCAAGTCAACCATCAAGACTTCCCAACACATGGATTCCTCCTTTTGTTTGGATTCAGTTCACTACGGGATGATGATTGCTGTCGATTTCCGCGCGCTTGACTTCGATGGTGCCCGATGAGAAATGACTCGGTGTCGCCAGACGGCGGCTTCTGGACCCCTCCAGAGGGCGAGCCCGATTCCCGGAGCGAATATTCCCGGGAACGTAGACGGGAATATGGGGTGGCATATCGTTCGGCCGATGTTTGAACTAAGGTGTGCACGGAAGTCCTGCGCGGCATCCTTCGCATTCACCCGTGATGTATATATGCAATTACAACGCATATTCATCGTAATTCGGGAGTTGAACTTGCACACGGATATGGGCTAAATAAGGCTGGATCGGAGTGTCACCCGCATTGGCGTGTGGGAACTTAGTCGGTGCGCTCAGCTGAAATGGTCCTCTGGCGCTCCTTATCCGATGCTTCAGAATTAACCGGGATAAGCCCCTGAAGTCTTATCCTGGCTGACCGCAAATTTTAAGAACATGTCATTTGAAATGCAAGTGGACGGTGCCACTCGCAGCGTCCTACCAGACGCCGTTCGAATCTCCTCATACAATGCGATGAGAGATGAAGATGTGAGCGCCGCCGGAGACAGTTTGCTCCGGCGGCAAGCTCACAAACGAGAAGACTACTTCGACTTCACAGGATAAGGCGGCGCTTTAGGAAATGTGAATGGATGTTCCTTGATTTCCTTCATCGCCGTCTCGATCGCCGTTTGAAGCTGCGGGTCTTTCCCCGCCATCACGGACGCGGGGTCGTTGTTAATGTATATGTCGGGATCCATGCCATGATTCTCTAACCCTGCGCGAACGGCTCGACGATGCGGTCCGGCGTGAAAAGCCATCTTGCGGAAATCGTTCATGCGCTCGCCCAGGCCGAAGAACGCCTCTTGGCTGCGACAGAAATCCTCGGCTGGACCCGACCGGCCGGCGGCGCGTGAACCGCAACCTGAACTCGGTTTTATAGCGTTCCTCAAAAGTTTTGTCCGAATGGAATACAAATTTTGGCCCCGAGGGGCCGCCCTAGCCGATGGGTGATGT
>CAWEBD010000152.1:0-34465 GCA_963806435.1 uncultured Bacteroidota bacterium | reverse complement strand
CCAGCCCCCGGTAAATCTCCGTCCTGGGTATTCCCCCCGCCTTCAGACGATTGTGTGAAGGCGGGGGCTCCCTGCCTTCAGTCAGACGTGGAAACCCACTGCCTTTGGCAGTTGTAATATCCGGTCGGCTTTGCCGGAGACTCCGTCCGCCTGGTCCGGAAGTTGCGCTTACAGGCAGCCATCCAATGAACGCGCGAAGCTCGCGTCGGGATTGGACGGCTGGATGACGCACAAAACCCTTTCGGATTTCGTGCTTTTGGAAGGCGTCGATTTCCGCGAACGCGTCCGACCATATACAATGTCGAGGGCGGAGAATCGATGCCTCGCGGAAGGAGGTTGTCCAGAAAGAAAGGAAATGTCATTCTGAAGGAGTCCGCCCCTTCATATTGTGGGCGGACGACTGAAGTCATGCCGGAGGCAGATTCGCCTTTGGCGAAAATCCACTTATTCGATTCGAAAAGTGGATGTCCCGTCCAAACGTTTTATATGTCGGGATGGAGGCCGTTGCCCAACAAACACTACACGTGTCATTTCGAGGAGCCCTGACTCGGATCCATCCGAGTCGGGGAGACGAGAAATCTTGTATGGAAGCTCTCAAATGCTGGCTACAGGTAAACCGCAGAAGATTCCTCCGCTCCCCCGACTCAAGTGAATTGAGTCGGGGTCGGTCGGAATGACATTTGACACTTCCGCAACGGACTCGATGCCGCACCGCGTGGCGCGGTATCCGCGACAAGTCGAAGATCCCGCAAGGCGGGGGCGGCACTTCACTTCGTTCAGCATGACAAACTGGACTTTTGGGACAGCCTCCAGTTCACAGAGCCGAAATCGTCCGTAGCAGCACCCGAAAATTCTGCGCCTTGATTTTCACTTGTCACCGGTTGAAATTTGATTAATCGCTAAATGGAAAAGAAACGAGTCGCTTTCGAGAGCCTCGGCTGTAAGCTGAATTATGCCGAGACCGTTCAAATAGAAAAAGAGTTCAGGCAGCGCGGGTTTGAGGTTGTCGACCCCTCTGCCTCGGCCGACGTGTTTGTCATTAACACCTGCACCGTGACCCAAAGCGCGGATAGCGACTGCCGGCAGATCGTCAGGCGCGCCCTAAGAAGCTCACCGGATGCCTTCGTCGTCGTGACAGGATGCTACGCCCAGGGGAAACCTGAAGAGGTTGCGAATATTGATGGAGTTGACCTCGTCCTCGGGGCAAAAGAGAAATTCCATCTCTTCGATTTCGTGGATGGATTTTCAAAGTCACATCACAACGGTGACGGTCCGGAGGCCAACTACCACGGCCGCGTATTTGTCAGTCCCATTGAGGATCTGGTCGAGTTTGGTGCGGCCGATTCCGCTGTAGAGACCGCCCGCCTGCGTGCCGAAACGCCCGCCTCATCCGAAACTCTTTCTGCAAACACGCACTCCGGCGTGCAGGCACGCACGCGCGCGTTCCTGAAGATTCAAGACGGCTGCGACTACAACTGCTCATACTGCACGATACCGAGAGTCCGTGGCAAGAGCAGAAGCCCGTCGATAGGTTTTGTCGTGGATGAGGCAAGGCAGATCGCCGCGGCAGGTTTCAAGGAGGTCGTGCTCAGTGGAGTCAATGTAGGTGACTATGGTTCCAGTGACGGGCATTCACTTCTCGAGCTGCTGAAGGCGCTCGAGCAGGTGGACGGAATATCCCGGTACCGGATAAGTTCCATAGAGCCTAATCTGCTCAGCAGGGAGATCCTGAAGTTCGTGTCGTCGTCCTCGAAGTTCTGCAAACATTTCCATATCCCGCTGCAGAGCGGCGCCGACGAAGTGCTGAAGAGAATGCGCCGCAGGTACAACACGGGGCAATACAAGGATATCGTAGGCAATGTCAGGGAACTCATGCCTGAAGCGGGGATTGGCGCGGACGTTATTGTCGGCTTTCCCGGCGAGACTAACGAGATTTTCGAGAAGAGTATGAACTTCATAGAAAACCTTCCGCTTTCCTACCTTCACGTCTTTTCCTATTCGGAACGCGAAGGAACTGCCTCTGCCGGCTTTGGCGGTAACGTCGACCCGCGCGTAAAGAGAAAGAGAAGCGAGCTTCTCAGAATGATTTCGACGAAGAAGCGATATGAATTCAACCGCCAGTTTGTCGGCAAGATAACCAAAGTCCTTGCTGAAGATGAGGTGAAGAACGGAAAGATATACGGATTCACTTCGAATTACATCAGAGTGGAGATGGACGCCAACCCCATGCACGTAAACGAGATCTCCGATGTACTGATAACCGGCGTGAGTGATAACACGGCTTTGGGGCAGGTGATCTTATGAAGTTTCGAGCGTTAATTATTGTCTCCCTCGTCGGCGTAGCCATCCCGGCAATGTGTCAATCGAAACTCGCTCTTCGCGGTCAACTTATTACGAACGCCGGCAGCGACGCGTTTTCCGACGAGCCCGCGCCGGTGCACAAGTCACCTACGCTGGCGGCTTTCGCATCGCTCGCGGTCCCCGGCCTCGGCGAATTCTACGCGGGGCGATACGACGCGGGAAAATATTCAACTATAGCCGAAGTTTCGCTCTGGGTCCTGTATACAGGCCTTGAATTATATTCGAACCAAGTCAGGAATGATGCCATAAATTACGCGAAGATCAATGCAGGCGCCGACGTCGCGGGGAAATCGAGCCAGTTTTTTGTCGACATGGGCAATTTTATGAACACCGAGGATTTCAATACCAAGAAGATCCACGATGTTACCGACGGGAGCTACGGCTACGGTTCAATTTATTATGGCACTTCAAATCAGTGGCAATGGCAATCAGACGCGGACCGCGCGCAATTCAAGAGCCTGCGGATAAAAGCTGACACCTACCTTAACTTCGGCCGTTACACACTCGCCGTGATTTTCTTGAATCATCTTTTCAGCGCGATCCATGCGGGCCAGCTCGCCTCAAGGGTCAATGCCTCAGCCGCTACATCGCTCGACAACTCACCGCAGACATCCGGCATTTACTTGAAGCTGGCAGCGAGTTTCTAGTAACGGAAACCGGAAACGGGATACCGGATTTCGGAATTCAAATCTTCAGGTTGGAATTCGGAGACGGGAGCCTGCAAAAAGGAGACTAGACGCCGGAATATTGAATGGATAGATAAAAGTTAACTTCGAAAATACGGGGGCTTGCCATGGGAGAGAGAATTCGAAAATTTGAAGACTTGGAAGTTTGGAAAGAGGCGATGAGACTGACGGGCGACATCTATCAGCAGCTCAAATCCCTAAAGGATTATGGATTCAGAGATCAGGTCCAAAGAGCGGCAGTGTCCATCCCATCGAACATTGCGGAGGGTTTCGAACGGCAATCCAATAAGGAGTTCATCCAATTCTTGTTTATCGCCAGGGGGTCGTCAGGTGAATTGAGAACTCAGCTTTATCTCGCAGTCGACTTGAAATTTCTCGAGGAGGAAAGAGGGTCTCAGCTGATCGAGCAAACCCGAAAGGTCTCTGCAATGCTATCTGCGTTGATAAAAATCAGAAAAGAAAACTTCTGACAAGAAAACGGAAACCAAAAGGCCCATAACAGAACTCAAACCTTCAGGTTCCGGTCTCCCGTCTCCGGAGTCCGGTCTCCCCCGCGTGCGCAACATCGCGCTTCTCATAGAATACGACGGCACCGCCTACGGTGGCTGGCAGGTCCAGAAAAACAGCAACAGCCTCCAGGCGGTAATAGAGAATACGCTGTCCACACTTCTCCAGGAGAAGGTGAAGATCACAGGCGCCGGCAGGACGGATGCAGGAGTCCATGCATACGGACAGGTCGCCAATTTCCACACTTCCCGCGATTGGAAGCCCGAAAAGCTAACGTTCGCCCTAAACGGGACATTGCCAGCGGATATAGCGATCCGCGCTTCGGCAGAAGTACCCGACAGTTTTCATGCCCGTTTCGACGCTATTGCAAGGAAATATACGTACAGGATCATATCCGGGAAGAGTCCCATCCGCCGAAATTTCGCCGCCTTCTTCCCATTTACCCTGTCGCTGGAGAATATGAATTCCGCGGGACGCATTCTTCTAGGGGAGAGAAGTTTCAAATCGTTCACTAAGTATGCTGACCAACAGCGGCACTTCATCTGTGACTTAACGAAAGCAGAGTGGGAGATTGAAACCTCGAACCGGATGCCGGAAGGTGGGCATCTCCCTCCGGATTCCGTTCTCCGTTTTACAATTGAAGGAAACCGCTTTCTCCATGGCATGGTAAGGGCCATCGTAGGAACCATGGTCGACCTGGGGCGCGGCAAAATATCGACCGATGAATTCCGTGCCATTGTAAGCTCGGAGGAAAGGGCGCGTGCTTCCATGTCGGCACCTGCGTGCGGACTTTCTTTGGAAGAGGTGAAATATGGGTTTGATATTTGGAAAGCGGAATGACGGAATAATGGAATTGTGGAATACTGAGCTTATCGAGTATTGGGAGGATGCAAAATGGATTACACGAGACGCCATAATGTTAACCGTGGTTATATGAAACTCGAAGTATGGAACGAGGCTATCGAGCTGTTTAAGTCAGTCCATCAAAATCTCAGGGGGCTGGAAAGACTTGATTTCAAACTCAGGGGACAGGTGCTCGATTCCGCGCAATCCATCTCTTCGAATATCTCAGAGGGCTATTGCAGAAGATCGCTCAACGAATATCTTCAGTTCCTAAGCATAGCGTTAGGCTCCATGGGCGAAACAATGACGAGGATGGTGGGGCTGAATGAAACGGGATATATTAGTCCCGAACAGTTCGAAGACTTTGACAAGCTGCATTATTCCGTTGAAAACAAGCTAATTGCATTGATAAAATCTCTGCAAGCAAAAAGAAGAACCGGCGGTTGGGAAAGCGAATTCAGAGAGACTGAGGGACCCTACACGACGTGAAAGGAATAATGGAGTCATTCAGTAATGGAATACTGGGGTAGTCCCTAGCCGTTCCACTCATCCATCATTCCAACATTCCATTTCTTACACAAGTGCATTACGTCACGGTAATTTTTTCGATATAGCGGAAATTCTTTCTTTCGGGACTTGCCATGTTTGGGCTCATTTAGGCCGATATGTTCGGAAAGCACAAGGTCGGGACATCGGCACCGTAGTTGCATGTATGGGTACAGCCTTGATCAGTTGGACGGCTTGATAAATGGCCGAAAACTTGACTTTCTTGGCATCTGCCGTTAATATTCGGTTGAGGCATGGCGTTTAAGAGTTTTCGTTTAACGTCCCCCTAAAAACTAAAAGGAGGTAAGTATGGGACAGCAACAACTTCTGCTAATTGTTCTTGGAGTGATCATCGTTGGTATCGCTATAGCGGTCGGAATTTCGATGTTCAAGAGCAATGCACAGAGCTCGAACCGTGACCAGGTTATCAATGACTTGAATAACCTCGCGGCGAAAGCACAACAGTATTTCCGCAAACCTACCGCAATGGCGGGCGGCGGACAGAGCTTTACCAATTTCTCGCTTGCGCCGGTGGATACAGGCAATGCCAACGGAAGCTATAGCCTTTCGGGCACTGTTCCGACTGGTATCACTTTTGCGGCGGGTTCAAACGCGATTCCGTCGCTAAGTAATCCCGACACTTTGTATATCGTTGGATGCGGTACCGAGCTCGGAAACGACCAATCAGCAAAGGTTAAGGCTTATACTTCAGTTTCTCAGAACGGCGCGACCACAGTGGTACTTAACTAAGCTAAACTTTCTAAGGGAAGACGGGCAGTCGTCCGCGTGCGGCGGATTGCTGCCCTCTTACCTTTTATTTTGAGGAGGGCGAAAGTTGCCCCGCGAAAGTGCGGGATCCTGCGGACCGGAATTCAGATTCCAGGGTGTTAAGCCGGGCGGCCGTGTCGGCGGACAGGCGGGAGAAAGGAGACTTGAGCGAAACATGTCGGACATTAGAGAGAAATTGAATATCAAGGAAAAGATGACGGCGGTAATACAATCTCAGCCGGAGGATGCGACCTACGAGGAAATTATGCGGGAGCTTGCCTTCGAGAGAATGATTGAGCGAGGGATGGAAGATTCTCGGAACGAACGCGTTATATCCAACGATGAGATGGAACGCCGGATTCGCACTTGGCAGAGATAAGGTGGACCCCCGAAGCGGAGCACTGGCTTCGTGATATTCACGATTACATTGCTGCAGACAACCCGGAAGCAGCACAGAAGGTTGTTGTGGGAATCTATGAAAAAGCGCAGATGCTTCGAAGTTTTCCTGAGATCGGGCAGAAGTATCGCACCGAGAAGGAAGGTGAGATCAGAGTTTTGCTTTATGGACACTACAGAATTGTGTATCTGGTAAGACCTGCTGAAATTATTGATATTTTGGGTGTTTTCCACGGTGCACTCGATATTGACAGGTATTTACTCTGACAATCGGAGAAAGGGCCGCCACGATGGCTTATGGCTTGTTTGAAGAAGTCGTTTTATTAAGAGATATCCGTGAAAAGGGACTGAAGAAGGGAGATGTTGCAACTATCGTAGAGCACCATCCGGTTGCCGGCGGCGAAGATGGTTATACTCTGGAAGTATTTAATGCGCTCGGTGAGACGATAAGCGTTGTCACGGTTTCAGAATCCCGGATCGCCCCATTGACTGAGAATGAAATTTTCAATGTGCGGCGATTGGCAGTGTAGACAAAAGATCACGAGTTCCAACAGAACTTAGCAAAAAAGTATTCGAGGAGGGCAAAAATTGCCGGAATTTAGATTCCAGGGTGTTAAGCCGGGCGGCCGTGCAGTTCAAGGCGTAGTCTCGGCAGATACCCGCGCACAGGCAAAGAAGATCGTAACCGATCTGTCTGTAAAAAATCAATTCAAACTCACCGACCTGAGGGCTCGCTCCACTTTCGTGTATAAGGTGCGCCGCAACGGGGAAAAACCCGTTACCGGCGAACAGAAGGCATTCACGAAAGAGGAGGTACAACAGGCCCTCCAGCATCTGGACTTTCAGGTACTTTCGGTCTATAAGAAGCTTCTCGATATCAAGCCAAAACCCCCAGCGACAGAAGTGGTCACATTCGTGCGCGTCAGCGCCGACCTGCTTCGAGAAAAGCTTCCATTCAACGAAATCCTGCAGCTGCTGACTAATGATATTGAAAACAAGACGCTCCGCGATACGGTCAGGGACATAAATAATGACCTGAAACAGGGCAAAGACAGCGAACAGGCATTTCTCAAACATGAAAAAGTGTTCGGGAGATTCACTGCTCATATGCTGGGCCTCGCGTCAAAAAGCGGAAACATGGCTGAAATATATGACAGCACGGCGAAGTTCCTCGAGCGGCAGGCGGAGTTCAAGAAGAATTTGAAGAGCGCGCTGATCATGCCTGCGGTCACCATGTTTGTCCTGATGATTGCCGTTATCTACTACGTTGCCTATATTTTCCCCGCCACAGCCGAGTTGTTCGCTAAACTCGGTCAGGTACCGCCGATGACCGCCGCAACTCTCAAGCTCAGCCACTTCCTTACGGCAAATTTCTGGTGGATGGGGCTGATTGTCGTCGCGGCTTCGGTATTCTTTGCCAGGTTTGCCACCACCGAAAAGGGAAGGTTCTTGATGGATAAGTACATGATCAAGCTACCTGCAGTCGGCAGCCTCCTCCATAAAATGAGTGTGGAGATATTCTGTAGGGTTTTTTACGCCATGTACAGCGGGTCGGGCGAAAATATCGACGTCATAAAACTCGCCGCCGAAGCCTGCGGGAACAAGTATATGGAGCACCAGATCAAGTCCGTCGCTATACCGATGATGGTCACGCAGGGAAAGGGGTTGACGGAATCCCTTGCCGCCAGTAACGTTTTTACGGAGACCGCGATTTCGAGATTCCATAGCGGGGCCGAGACCGGTACCGTTCGCAATACGGCACTGCAACTCGCCAACTACTATGAGAAAGAAACCGGCTATAAGTTGAAGAACGTAATTGACTTCATTCAGGTTATCGTCTCGATGATCATCATGATTGTGATGATCGCCCTCACGATAGTCTCGTCTGAATCCGCTTTGATCAGCCCCTCGGTACCGGGCGCCGGTTGAGGACCTCGATGCCAGAAATCGATATAAGTGATAAACTGGGCTATACGCTCCTCAAGAAGGGGATCATCGATTACGAGACGCTTGAGCTCGCGATAAAGAAGAAGGAGGCGGAGGATTCCAAGTCCCGCCGCACCCTCGCTCAAATACTCGTCTCCGATTTCAACGTCGAACATGACCTGGTCTTCAGGGAAGTCGCGAACTTGTACGGCTTTCGTGAGATCTACCTGGCAGATGAGGTAATCGACTCCGAGCGAATCGACTTTGTCAAGAAGCTTGTTGAATCAGGGGACAATCTCAAAGACGAGATCATCAGCGCCAAAATGCTTCCCCTGAAGTACGATGAGGCGCGCACCGACAAACTGATCATAGTGGCCGCCGATCCTACCAACAAAGAAATCCCGAGGCTTGCGAGAAGTTTTGCCGCGAAGCGGTATGAAGTCGCTTATGTCAGGCTTAAAGACCTTCAGGGGCTCATCGATAAAGTGTTCCCTCCCGAAAACGAATTTCTCAAAGTGCTCACGAGCTCTACTCAGGACGAGCTCGGTGATATCACTACCGGCGAGGAAGAGGGGATAGACGAGCAGCAGCTCGAAGCCGAAATAAACAAGAGCGTTCTGATCAACCTGGTCGAAGGAATGCTCGTCGAGGCCGTTCGAAGGGGAGCCAGTGACGTGCACGTCGTGCCGAGAGACGGGAGCAGGACTGACGTCCATTTCCGGATAGACGGCGACTTGAGATTATGGTATACCCAGGAAGGTGTGCTCCCCGAAGCGGTTTCTGCCGTTATCAAGGACCGGTCAAAAGGTGCCGACCGTTTCGAGCGCGAGGCCGGCCAGGACGCTTTTATCCAGCGCAAAATAGACGATCACTGGATCCGCTTCCGCGTTTCGATTCTTCCTATGATCTCGAGCGAGTTCAGGCACAAGTTTGAAAGCATTGTCATCCGCGTCCTCGATGACAGGAAGGTTATAACCGACTTAGAGAAGCTGGGATTGCAGGGCCCGGCCCGTGAAAGCTTCTACAAGGCCATTAAGAAGCCGCAGGGGATGATCATATTGACCGGGCCTACCGGAAGCGGCAAATCGACCACACTCGTCGCCGCACTGTACCAGGTAATTGATTCCACCGTAAACGTGCTTACTGTCGAAGACCCCGTTGAGTATATTATCAACGGCGCGAGGCAGCTCAGAATCGGGCCTAAGATGAATTTCGAGCAGGCGATACGGTCGATCCTCAGGCATGATCCGGATATAGTTCTTGTCGGAGAAATCCGCGATAGAGAGACTGCGGAAATCGCCGTCAAGCTGGCAAATACGGGCCACTTGACATTTTCAACTCTCCACACGAACGACGCGCCAAGCGCCGTCGCCAGGCTTTACAAAATGGGGATCGAGCCGTTCCTTCTATCGAGCTCTGTGAATATCATCGTGGCACAGCGATTGGTTCGGACCCTTTGCGCGAACTGCAAGCAGCCCATGCCAAAGGATGACGTGGACAAGGAAGCGTATATACGTTTCGGATTTACTGAGGATGAACTTAAGACACACACTATATACAAAGCGGTCGGATGTGAAAAATGCAGCGGTACAGGCTATAAAGGGAGAGCTGCCATACACGAGGCACTGTACTTTACCCGCGAAATCAAGCACATCATCATGACCGCCGGAGACAACATTAACGAAGACGACGTCCGCAATCAGGCTGTGAAAGACGGCATGTGGACCCTGCGCCGGGCCGGCATATACCGGGTACTTGAAGGGGTGACGACGATGGAAGAGGTCGCCGCTACCACCACCGAGGATTGACCGCGCCTTGTTACGCAGATCCGGATCGCGAGATTGTGGTACTAGCATAGGAGAGCTAATTGGAAGCTGTTCGGGCAAATGATGCTTCGCCGGTAAGAAGCCTGCTGAAGCAGCTGTCGTCTCAGGTCTCGGATCTGGTTCGTGGACTTGAGCGGCACATATTTATCGGCAACCTGGTGGCCAACCTTCCCGATGACCAGCGGATCGACATCAGAAACTACTTCAACAGCTTACTTTCCAAGATGCGTGACAACAGCGCATCCGACATAGATATGGGCGGCTACGGCGCCTCGGGGAAGATCTGGTACAGAGTGTTCGGTTCAAAAAAACCGGACGACTCGTGGGGAATCTTCGCCACCGATGAATCCAGTATTCTGATCCAGAATATTCTGTCGGAGAGACAGAGGCAGTTTTTCTACGACAAGCGCAACCTGGACTTCTCTTACATGTATTCGGAGAGCGGACGGGTATCCCGTTTTCGTGCCGACGTTTACATGGACCTTGAAGAAGTAGCCTTGAATATGCGCGCCGTCAACGAGCAGGTGAGATCAGTCAACGACCTGGTGCTCCATCCGAATGTCCTCAATGTCCTGAGCCTCGCGCATACAAAGGAGGGACTAATACTTGTCACCGGCATTACCGGGTCAGGAAAAAGCTCGACGCTTGATTCCATAATAGATATGAACAATCACACCGTGAACGCCGATATTGTTATAATCGGTTCACCTATCGAATATGTCCATAATTCCGATAAATGTATCGTGCGTCACCGTGAAGTCGGAAGAGACACGCTGTCCTTCAAGGAGGGTGCGATCGAGGCGTTGAGGCAGGACCCAGACATTGTAATGATAACCGAGATGCGAGATTCCGACACTATCATGACGGCCCTGGAAATTACAGACAGCGGCCACAAGGTGTTTTCAACGTTGCATACCGCATCCGCTGTGGAGAGCGTTGACAGGATTGTTGCCGAGGTGCCCGCGACGGAACAGGAACGCGTATGGCAGCGCCTTGCAGACGTCCTGCATTGTGTCATCTCCCAGAAACTTATACCCAGCCTCGACGGAAAACGTGTGCTCGCGAAAGAAGTGCTCGTTGCAAGCCCTTCGGTCAAGGCCGCGATCAAAAACAAAAACACGAGCGAGATTTACCAGATGATTTCCGAAAGCTCCGATCAGGGTATGGTTACCATGGAACAGGATCTCAAGCGGCTCTACATGCAGCGTAGGATTTCCAAGGAAAACGCTTTAAACTATGCAAACAATAAACGCAGGATGGAACAACTCCTGCAGATGATGTAGCCAAAATCTAGGAGTGCAAAATGGCTTCCAACGATGCCTTAGGACTGTATGTTGACGGAGTAGACCTGAAGGTCGCCCATGTTGCCCGGCGCGGACGGAAAATCATCCTTCTCGATCTCTTTAACGCCAAGCTCGCTCAGAAATTGGAAATTACCTCCCAGGTTGCGGCCGCTGCCGGATTTGAATCCGGTGCCGAGACGATCGATCTGACGCAGTCGTCCTTACCTGAAGCTCCGGCCAATGAAAACAATACTGCCGCTGTCACCGAAGTCTTCGACAGGTACAAGAAGAAAAAATCTCTTGCATTGGCGGTGGGGGAGCCCTATGTGTTCTATCACCCCATAGAGATTCAGGGAAAACAGAAGCCGGATAGGATCATAGCCAGGATCATCGAGGAACTGCAGGCGACCCGCGCCGGTGTGACGAAGGAGCAGGTCCAATTGCTCTCCAGCACGGCGGAGACAAGCTTCGTCGGCGTGGTCAGGGAACAGGAGATCCCGGTTCTTGATCTCGTAATGAGTGCCCGCCCGTTTCTTGGATCACGAATGCCGAAGATAGCATTCGTGGAGAGCAGTGATATCGCCCTTGTAAACCTTGTCAAGACCAACTACCCGTTGAGAGAAGACGAAGTAACGGTGATAGTCTATGTCGGGGTCGAATACACCAGATTGATATTCATGCGTGGAAGACACCTGTTCAATATCGCTCCCATCATAAGCGAGGGGGCCGATTCATTCAGCGTCCAGAACACGATCTACAGCAGAATACTACTTGGTCAGGACAACCTCAGTCTGCCCAGGATCGATCAGGTTATCCTTTGCGGCGAGTGCAAGAATTTCGATATAAAGGGATTTCTCTCATCCCTTCTGGTAGGCGCCGAAGTGGACTACCTGCAGCTGCACAGGGTCGATGTTTCCCAGCTTCCCGCCGGGGGGGCAGATTTGATTGCCCAGTATGCGGTGCCTATTGCAAGTGCGACCCGCGCGGCCGTCGGGAAGTCCAGGAGCTATTATTCGGCCGACCTGACTCCCAACAGGATTCGAGAGAGCCAGAAGATCTTTAAACTCGCATGGCACGGACTCCTCCTCGCCATACTGGTGTTCGGCTCCACGTTCTTCTTCACCTACAACTATGCCTCTAACCAGAACGAAATTTCCAGGGTACGCTCAGATATCATCGTCAAGAGAGCTCAGGCGGCCGAGGTCGCTGTTTTGAAGTCCAAAATCAGTACCGTGCAGTCACAGTTCGGCAAGTACTCGACGGCGATCGCGATCCTGGACTCATTGACGCCGAACACCGAGAGGTGGTCGGATCTCATGGGTTCGCTCTCGCGTTCGATCTCCAGAGTGGGCAGCATTTGGCTGACGGATATCCATGAGCTTAAGCCAGGGCAGTACTACGTCGAGGGATATTCGGTCTATCGTGACAGGATACCGCGTTTCGCACAACTCTATCGCGGCTCAGTCCTGAGGAAGGTGACCATTGCCGAAATACGAAACAAGACGGTTTACGACTTTCAAATTGATTTGAACTATTCGCGAAAGTGAGGATCGGCTAATATGTCTTACGCACTAAGAAACACTATAGTCCTCGCGGCTTTTCTGGCGATAATATTCAGCGTTGGATTTTATCTGACGAAGGTCGTGCAACCGGGAGAGAAGAAAAAACTCCTGACGGAAGTTGTCACGCTGAACCGGACCATCGATCAGCGTCCCGGCGTCGAGGCGGAGTTGAAGTCGGCGGAGGACAAGCTGGCCGACATGAAGAGCAAGTACGCGAAGAGATTCAAAGTCATACCAAGCAACGATACCACTGCGCTTACATACGCTTATTTAAATCGCGTAATGAATGCGAGCGGCTTCGTGAAGTTCGACATGCTCTACCAGGGGCCTACGACCAGGCCGCAGTATGGGTATAATGCGTATAACCTGAAGGGCGAAACATCTTACACGAGCCTGTTTAAATTTATCTGGTATCTTGAGCACGCGAGGCTTCTCTACAAAATCGGGGACCTCTCCCTTACGGGCCATGAGATTTACGACGACTCAACCGGCTTGACGAAGACTATAATCCCATTCACGATGAATCTGCAGGCATATTACTCATCAGTTGCAGGCGTTTCCTCCGAGATGTCGGGATCCGACCCGACTTTCTACAGACCCGTCGGCGTTGGCTTGAATTTCCTGAAGCCTTTGATCTCAACTCAACCTCCTCCGAATGTCCGAGGACTGGTCGATGTCGAAAGGTCGGATCTTAGGGCGGTAATGTCCGACAAAGTCTTCATTGTCGATCAGAACGGGATGGGACATATTTTGAGTGTCGGCGACGAAGTCTATCTCGGATACCTGACGAAGATTGACCCGAGCCAGAACGAGGCCGAGTTCACGCTGAACAAGGGCGGCATAATAGACCGCGTCGATTTGAAAGTAAGATTTGGAAAATAGAAGAGGAAAGTGATGAAAAAACCCGTATTGTTTTTCCTGGTCGCTCTGTTCTGTGCTGCTAATGTTGAGGCGCAGATAAACGCAATGCCGAGGGAACTCCGGCATGACTATGTCGCACCAGACCAGATAGTCACCATAGCTTCGAACACGCCTTTTAACCAGGCGATCAGTATCCTGGACAGCTACAGCAGAAAGTTCCTTAAGAAGATAATTGTCGATCCGGAGAACAGAACCGGGGCCATTGGTGTGGACGTCGATCGGATGCAGTGGCTCGACGCCTTCGAATCCATATTGAGGGCGAATAATCTGTGGTATAAGGAGTATGACAGCTATATTCAGATTACTTCGGGAAAGCAGCAAACTCCGACTGTGGCTGGAACTGTCGCGACCCAGGCCGCGTTGCCACCGGGCACTCCTACTTTGGACAGTAGGGAAGTCAAAATCCAGGCGATATTCTTTGAAGCCGACCTGACAAAGCTGAACCAGCACGGAATCAACCTGAACTATTTGTTATCGGGCAGCTGGAACGGGATAACCAGCATGTCTTCCGGGAATTTGCCGACCGGTGTGAGCACCGTGCCCCCCACTTTGGGGCTCAACGCGCCAAACGTGGGAGACATTACAGCAAGCGGCCAGTACGGTTTTTCATTTGGGACGATCGGCGCTATCTTCAGCTTGTTGCAATCCGAAGACATGGGTAAAATCCTTGCGAGCCCGCAAATCGCCGTTAGATCAGGGGAAGCCGGTCACATTCAAGTCGGGGTGAATTTTTTCGTCACAACTAAAGACTTTGCAGGTAACACGGTTCAAACGATGCAGAACGCAGGAATAATCATTAACGCAACACCGACAGTCTACAGTCAAGACAGCGTTGACTTTGTGGCTCTTACCCTCGACCTTACCAATAGTTCGCTCGCAGGTAACGCCACAACCGGTACGATCATCAACACGGAACAGGCAACAACTAAAGTGTTGCTGTTAAATGGCGAGCAGACCACCATCGGAGGGCTCTATAGCACGACTACCTCTTCACACAGGGAAGGCATCCCCGTATTGAAAGACCTGCCATGGTGGGTGCTAGGGATCAGATATTTGACCGGATCTGAGACGATGACCACCCAGACGAAAGAGCTGATAATATTGATAAAGGCTGATATCCTTCCTACATTGAAGGACCGATTTGAGACACTTATGACAAAAGGTCCCCAACCACAGAAATCGGTCCAGGAGCAGCTGCGCCAGCTTGAGAATGAGATGAAGCAGCTTGACCCGACTGTTGGAAAGTGAGAGAGGGTGATGTCGAAACCTAAGGTACTTGTTGTCGATGACGAGGAAGCTTTGAGGTTCCTCCTCGCCAGCGAGCTCGAGGCAGAAGCGTTTGAAGTTCTGAGTGCCGGGGATGGCGATGAGGCGATCGACCTTGTGCGGAAGAAAAGCGAGCAGGGGGATCACTTCGATGTCGTCCTGTTGGACATTAAGATGCCGAGGGTTGATGGGTTTGAGGTACTGAAGTATGTCAAGGGCAACATACCGGAGACAAAAGTGATAATGCTTACCGCCTATGCCGATGTGAAGAATGCCATTGAATCGCTTCGCCTCGGGGCATCTGATTTTGTGAGCAAGCCGTATGACCTTGATGACATCCTTACTTCGATAAACCGTGCACTTGGGAAATAGACATGAATTTCAGGTTGTGGATTTCGAATTTCGGATTTCCTCGAACTTACCGTTCAGGAGAACGAATATCGCGAGTTTTGATTTCTGATTAGCTCAGATTCGCAATCCACATTTCGCAATTCGAAATCGCTTATTGGGAGGTTCACATGAAATTTCGGTTTGGCACCATGATTCTAATTGGTATCTTTCTGGCAATATTTCAGTGGAGCTGCAAGAGTAATAATAATATTGTTGGAACGAGTGCACCGGCAACGGCCACGTTGTCGGGAATAGTGGTAGGTTCAAATTCAGGAACTCCCGTCGAGGGAGCAACGGTGCTGCTGAGCTACGGCAGCAGCAGAGATTCCGTGGTCACAGGAAACGACGGTACTTTCTATTTTGTAATAGATGTGCCTGATACCTCGAAAGGGGTGGACCTGACTCTGACAGTACGTGGAACCGGATATGTCACCTTTTCCCGTACGTTCAACGTCAAAAGCGACCAAGCTTTTCCCGTCAGCCTCAGTATCAACCCCGCAACGTATGCCGTCCTGTCCGGTCTTGTTCAGGACAGCTTGAGCCAATATCCTCAAGGAGGCGCGAGTGTGATTGTCTCGCTCCCGAGCCCTTCGAGTTCAACAATGAAATACCTGGGCTACTCCGGATCACGAGTTAAGTCGGTTTCATCCGTTGTCATCGATTCGGCGACGACGCTTGGGAACGGATCGTTCGTGATGAATATCAACCTCTATACTCTTACTTCGCTCAATGCAACCATGACAGTGAGCAAAGCCGGGTTTGTCACCTATCAAAGGGATCTGACTTTAAGAAGAGGGACCTCTCAGAGCATTGTTGTCCCGATTCAGCAAGACAAGAGTCAATCGGTAGCGCATGTGGTTGGCCAGGTTACAGACATTCGCAGTCAAATGCCTGTCACGAACGCGACGGTCATAATGACCAGTTCATTGAAGAAGGACAGTGTGAGGACACTTAATGATGGCAGCTATTCGTTCGATATCAATCTTCCGGGTGCAACTTCTTCTCTCTCGGGGACGCTGCTGTTCCGCTTAAGCAGCTACAACGATACTACGATCAACTTCACGGTGGGTGCCGGACAGACGATAACTAAAAACGCGGCTCTCTCAGCCAAGCCAACGGTTGTCGGCGGTGACAGCTCAACTGGCAGAGGAGTTGCTCGCTCCATTTCGCTCGTCAGCATTTCACGCCAGGAGATCTCAATCCATGGTGTTGGAAGAAATGAAACTAGCGTGCTCGTCTGGCAAGTTTTGGACAGCCTCGGTTTCCCGCTAGATATTAATCATCGCGATACCGTGGTGTTTGTTCCCACAGGGATACCCGTTTCGTCTGGTGACCCTGCGTATGTCACGCCGACGTCGGGGATCACGGATGGGGCGGGCCAGATATCCACAACCGTAAACAGCGGGACCGTGGCCGGCACGATTCAACTTCTTGCCGGGTTGACGCTCGCAAGCGGAAAGGTTGTCCAGTCATCACCTGTGGTCATTACCATCGACGGTGGCCTGCCGGATCAGGCACATTTCGAACTTAACGCTTCAGAGATAAATTTTGCCGGTTATGATTGGTCGGAAAGATCGCCAGTCCCGTCTCCGTCATTCACTGCACAAGCTGGAGATAAATATGGAAACCCGGTGGCTCCCGGCACCGCAATTTACTTCACGACAATGGGAGGTATCATAACCGCGGCAGGGCAAACCGATGCTTCAGGTCATGCGAATGCAACTTTGTATAGCGGAAACCCACTTCCTCATACTTCTGGGCTTGATACGACCTTGTATGGAGGTGCCGGCGACCCACTTCTTCCGCTTCTTGATGGCGACCATGGTTTTCCAGCCGATCCTACTTATTTTGGGAGTGGTACCGGGTATGGTTATGTCAAGGCATTCACACAAGGAGAGAATAGCGTAGTAGTTGCAGATAGCGGACTTATCTGTTTCTCTGCTGCAACTGCACCGATTCTGTTAGATGATTCATTAACAATATCACCAATGACTGTGACTTTGAACAGTGGGTCGGTGAGCATTCCTATTCATATTTCTGATAGATTTGGGAATCCACTTGAATCAGGGACGACGATAACTGCATCCGTCTCGCTTCCGCCGAATCTTGGTGGTAATGTAACGAATGTTTACAGCGCGAACGCTACCGGCCTGCCGGCAACTTTGGGTGATTATCTAACGCGTGGATTTGGGAAAACAGATTTTATTCTTACGATATCTGTTGCCCAGACACAAGGTCTACCGACACCTACACAATTTGGAGTCACGATTAAGGTGAACGGTAGGAACGGTACACGAGAAGCATCGTTCTCTGGTGTAGCAACGCCTTGAGAAACTTAATGTAATTACAATAGCCGCGCGCTCGATGTGTCGCGGCTATTTTTTTTGGTGTGCCGTGCAGTATCAACAGCTAACAGGTTAAAGTCCTGTCATGATTAAACCCAAGGCGAGTCATGTAGCCAAGCGCAGGGTGTCCATCGTGAGGTGGGATCTGAAGGGCGCGAGGCGAAACATCAGGCCGAAACGCAATTGAACTCGTGGTGGCCTTCCGCATCGACGATCCGCCCATAAAACGGAGAAGTCAGCTAAGAAACATACGGCTCAGAGCTCCTGAGGGGTAGGGTGCTAAAGGAGACTGAGGGTGCGGGTGGTGATTAGAGTCGGCATGAAGAGGAAGCTGTTGATATGACCACGGGAGACCTCATACAGTCCACAGGCGAGGGAGGGAAGCGAGAGAGCCGTAACTGAAGCGTGTGGTAAGCGATGCTACAAGTCGAATGACGAAGTGCAGAGTAAGGCTGTATGAGGAGTCAGAGGAGTTCATAGTAGCGTTAGAGTCTTGATGAAAGTCAGGACGAGCGAATGGGACTCTGCTGTAAGGAAACAGAAGGGTACTGTCGTCAAAGTATACACGCACGATTGTCCGGTAAGGACTAAAGAGACGTGAGAGACGTTACAGTGCATCGGACGTTGGCATAATCGAAGGAGTTGGTGGAACGTTGCCCAATCTTCGCGGCTCCCTGCAACGGGGCAACCTTATGCCGCTCCTTCATTATAGTTCTTCAAACGATGCGGCATCCCGTAAAGCGGGACAGGAAAGTCGTATACGGGAAATCCGTCAGTACGGTTTGATGAGGGGACGGAGGTTCTGTTGAACCTCCTCCTACTCTATTTGTCTCCATGAGGGCATGTACATCTGAAAATAAAAAGGGGTGCGACTTTTTGAATCGCACCCCTTCGTTGAGCGTTGGCTTGGAGGGAAACCTTGTTCCCGCGTAAGCGGGAATCCTATTTGAGAAAAACCATTTTCTTGGTCACACTATAAACTCCCGCGTATAGCTTGTAAAGGTAGATCCCCGATTCTACCGGCTTTCCGCTGTCATCCTGCCCGTCCCACTCGACCGAATGAGAGCCGGACTCCAGTTTCATATCGACAAGCGTTCTTATCAACGCGCCGCCCACATCGTATATGACAAGCTTTGTATCCGCGTCGTTTGGAATCTTGAAATCCAGGCGCGTCCTGCCGCTGAACGGGTTCGGATCGTTCTGTTCCAGAATCAGCGTCTCGTCATCCGCGGATTCATTCACAACCGAGTAACTTATCTCCGATATTCCGCTGGTCCGTGTCGACGCGAAAGCGGCGGAAACTTCGAAGCGCTGCTCGCCCTCGACGGGGATCTTTATGATGCTCCCGTTGCCCGCGGGAATTCCTTTGCCGTCGATGTCGAGGAGGACGAAAGTCACGACGTTGTCCTGGAAATTGATATAGTTGTTGAGGTCCTGCACCCTGGGACTCAAGTCAGGTGCCCTGTAACTGAATTTCTTTTCGAATGTGATCTCAAATCTCAGAGCCGAGATAGCGACGGAATTAGACAGCCTGACATCTATGGTGGAGTTACCTGTCACGAGCCGTAGCTCGGTGGCGGCTTCGGGGGATGCAGACTTTCTCACTAAGTTGTCGATTTGCCGGCCGGCTTCACCGGGATGTGTCGTCATATTCAGGCTCTCTATCATCATCGGCGTTTTTTCTTAGTTGATTAGAGTTAAGTTCACATAACTAAATGGGACAATCTTCGTGCCGCCTGAGTCCGATGGGAGGGGGAGAAATAACACGCTAAACATCTGTTTTACGAAGCCGCTATCGGCGATGACTTCGCTGCCGGTTATGCTCGCGGAAAGGCGGGTAAAAATTACGGGGAAAAGGAAATTATTACGCGTCCTCCTTCACAACAATGAAAAAAATACTGCAAATAAACGCTGTGAATGCTTGACTTTTCAGCGTACACGATATATATTTTAACGCTTTGAACGACATCTGGTCGTAACAGTTTCAAGAAAAGTTTGATTTTTAGAACCGCCCTCTTAGTTTTTGGGGGCGATTTTTTTCGCTTCGATTAAAGCAACCCGAAGCAAGTTCTTTGACAAGTTTGTGCACAGCGAAAAGTCAATTCGTTTCAAGGTTCAGCCTTGACAAACAGATTCAAGTAATGTCAGGCGAACTCTCAGCCGAAAGCTGATGAGTCCTATGGCTCATAAGTTTTCTACAACGGAGAGTTTGATCCTGGCTCAGGACGAACGCTGGCGGCGTGCCTAACACATGCAAGTCAAGGGGCACTAGTGTAGCAATACGTTAGTGTCACTGGCGCACGGGTGCGTAACGCGTAGGCAATATGCCTTCAGGACTGGGATAATCCCGCGAAAGCGGGACTAATACCGGGCGATGCAGCGGCACCGCATGGTGACAGTTGTTGAAGCTCGCAAGAGCGCCTGAAGATTAGCCTGCGTCCTATCAGGTAGTTGGTGAGGTAATGGCCCACCAAGCCTACGACGGGTAGCTGGTCTGAGAGGATGATCAGCCACACTGGAACTGAGACACGGTCCAGACTCCTACGGGAGGCAGCAGTGAGGAATATTGCTCAATGCCCGAAAGGGTGAAGCAGCGACGCCGCGTGAGGGATGAAGGCCCTATGGGTTGTAAACCTCTGTAGGGAGGGAATAAAATGGCGCTATGCGCCACTGACGGTACCTCCAAAGTAAGCCCCGGCCAACTACGTGCCAGCAGCCGCGGTAATACGTAGGGGGCGAGCGTTGTCCGGAATCACTGGGTGTAAAGGGTCTGCAAGCGGACCGGAAAGTCAGAGGTGAAATCCTGCAGCTCAACTGTAGAACTGCCTTTGAAACTTCTGGTCTTGAGTCCGGGAGAGGATGGCGGAATTCCTGGTGTAGCGGTGAAATGCGTAGATATCAGGAAGAACACCGGTGGTGAAGACGGCCATCTGGACCGGTACTGACGCCCGGAGACGAAAGCGTGGGTAGCAAACAGGATTAGATACCCTGGTAGTCCACGCCCTAAACTATGGGTACTAGGTGTTCCCGTTTAACGGGGGTGCCGTAGCTAACGCATTAAGTACCTCACCTGGGGAGTACGATCGCAAGGTTGAAACTCAAAGGAATTGACGGGGGCCCGCACAAGCAGTGGAGCATGTGGTTTAATTCGATGCAACGCGAAGAACCTTACCTGGGCTTGAAAGGCCAGTAGTAGAATCCTGAAAGGGAAACGACTCGTAAAGCCGAGAGCTGGTACAGGTGCTGCATGGCTGTCGTCAGCTCGTGCCGTGAGGTGTTAGGTTAAGTCCTGCAACGAGCGCAACCCCTGCCATTAGTTGCCATCAGGTAATGCTGGGCACTCTAGTGGGACTGCCCGCGCAAGCGGTGAGGAAGGTGGGGATGACGTCAAGTCCTCATGGCCCTTACGTCCAGGGCTACACACGTGCTACAATGGTCATTACAACGGGTTGCAAAACCGCGAGGTGGAGCCAATCCCTGAAAAATGACCTCAGTTCGGATTGCAGTCTGAAACCCGACTGCATGAAGCTGGAATTGCTAGTAATCGCGGATCAGCACGCCGCGGTGAATACGTTCCCGGGCCTTGTACACACCGCCCGTCAAGCCATGGAAGCCGGGGGTACCCGAAGTCAGTGTCTCAACCGCAAGGAGAGAGCTGCCTAAGGTAAAACCGGTGACTGGGGCTAAGTCGTAACAAGGTAGCCGTACCGGAAGGTGCGGCTGGATCACCTCCTTTCTAAGGAGCCTAAACTGATTGACTTGCTCCGTGCACAACTTGTCAAATTTTTTTTTCGTTCTTTGATTCAATGTAAGACACTGGGCCTGTAGCTCAGGTGGTTAGAGCGCACGCCTGATAAGCGTGAGGTCAGTGGTTCAACTCCACTCAGGCCCACACTTGGCGTGTGTCACGCACGTCAGTGTATGCTCGACCCCGAAAGGTGGTTGGGCGTCCCGGCTCGGCAGCGCTGAGTCGGGAAGGTCAGTGGGATGGTTCCACTCACGCACTCGGCGTGTCGTAAAACTACCGGCTACGGGGCTGTAGCTCAGCTGGGAGAGCATCTGGTTTGCAACCAGAGGGTCGAGGGTTCGAATCCCTTCAGCTCCACTAGCTCCGGAGTGCGTCGCTCCGATCAAGAGCTCAGTTCTTTGACAATTTGGGAAGTAATTGCGATTGATGCCTAGTAGCGAAAAGACTTCGGTCGAAGTAGCGAACGAATCAATTGTTTTACTGAGTCTGGAACATTTTTTTTATACGGTCTTCATTAGAAATAATGAAACCGTCCCTAAAAGTCATCAGCTTAAGCCGCCAGCTTAAGCTGGTGGAAAGTAGAAGTATCTGGTTACTCTAGTCTCAAAAAAGGATTTTTTGGTTAAGTTACTAAGGGCATACGGTGGATGCCTTGGCACCAGAAGTCGATGAAGGACGCGGCTACCTGCGATAAGCCTCGGGTAGGTGGAAACAACCTTTAACCCGGGGATCTCCGAATGGGGCAACCCCACTCCGGTAATGCGGAGTGACTCCGCGCTGAATTCATAGGCGCGGCAGAGGCAACGAAGGGAAGTGAAATATCTCAGTACCTTCTGGAAAAGAAATCAATTAGAGATTTCCTCAGTAGCGACGAGCGAAAGGGAAACAGTCTAAACCGTCCGATATGTTAAAGGCTGCAACCGTTGTATCGGCGGTGTTGTGAGGCGCTTGTGGACCGATTTGCAGTAGGTCGGGGAGTTTAAACCACGGTGTTAATTGAAGTGTTTGGAAGTGCACACCATAGAAGGTGAAAGTCCTGTAAATGAAAACACGCGTGACTCTCTGATAGGCGATCTCAAGTACCACGGGATGAGTGGAAGCCTGTGGGAATCTGCGAGAACCATCTCGTAAGACTAAATACTCTCTGGTGACCGATAGTGAACAAGTACCGTGAGGGAAAGGTGAAAAGAACCCCGAGAGGGGAGTGAAATAGTACCTGAAACCGTATGCTTACAAACGGTCGGAGTCCCGAAACGCAAGTGGAAGGATGACGGCGTGCCTTTTGCTTAATGAGCCTACGAGTTGCTCGTCCGTCGCAAGGTTAAGGCCATAACTCGGCCGGAGCCGTAGCGAAAGCAAGTCTGAATAGGGCGATTCAGTGGCGGGCGGCAAACGCGAAACCGGGTGATCTACCTTTGGCCAGGATGAAGTGGGGGTAAAACCTCATGGAGGTCCGAACCGGTGTGGGTTGAAAACTACTCGGATGAGCTGAAGGTAGGAGTGAAAAGCTAATCGAACTCGGTAATAGCTCGTACTCCTCGAAATAGCTTTAGGGCTAGCCTTAGGTAAGAATGTTTCGGAGGTAGAGCACTGTTTGGGCTAGGGCTGTCACAACGGTACCAAACCCATGCAAACTACGAATTCCGATAACATGTTTCCTAGGAGTCAGGCGGCGGGGGATAAGCTTCGTCGCCGAGAGGGGAATAACCCAGACCATCAGCTAAGGTCCCTAAATACAAGTTAAGTGTATCAAAGGATGTTGAGTTGCTGAGACAACCAGGATGTTGGCTTAGAAGCAGCCATTCATTTAAAGAGTGCGTAATAGCTCACTGGTCAAGCGACTCGGCGCCGAAAATTCTCGGGGCTAAAACTTGTTACCGAAGCTATGGACTCAGTCTCAACTTGTTGAGACTGATTGGTAGAGGAGCATTTCATTTGCGACGATGGTGGACATCGTGGTACAGCAATGTATCAGAAGGCGTGTCGCGAGGCATACTGGAGCGAATGAAAGAGAAGATGTAGGCATAAGTAACGATAAGACAAGTGAAAATCTTGTCCACCGAAAATCTAAGGTTTCCTGAGCAACGTTCATCGTCTCAGGGTTAGTCGGACCCTAAGCCGAGGCCGAAAGGCGTAGGTGATGGAAAACGGGCGAAAATTCCCGTACCTGTCTGAAATCGTTTGACTGTAAGGGGTGACGCAGGAGTGAAAGACCAGCCGTCTGTTGGCTTAGACGGTCTAAGCGCGTAGGATGAGAAGGCAGGTAAATCCGCTTTCTCGCCGCAAGGCAAGTCTGAAACGTGAACGGGAGGGCTTATGCCCGCAAACTGGTCCTAATCCGACTGCCAAGAAAAACCTCGTATGGGAGATTTCAGGCGGACCGTACCGCAAACCGACACAGGTAGATGAGGAGAGTATCCTAAGGTGCTCGAGTGAGCCGTGGTTAAGGAACTCGGCAAATTAGTCTCGTAACTTCGGGAAAAGAGACACCCGACTTCGGTCGGGTCGCAGAGAAATGGGCCAAGCGACTGTTTATCAAAAACACAGCACTTTGCTAACACGTAAGTGGAAGTATAAGGTGTGACACCTGCCCGGTGCTGGAAGGTTAAGGAGAGAGGTTAGCCGCAAGGCGAAGCTTTGAACTGAAGCCCCAGTAAACGGCGGCCGTAACTATAACGGTCCTAAGGTAGCGAAATTCCTTGTCGGGTAAGTTCCGACCTGCACGAATGGTGTAACGATTTGGTCACTGTCTCAACCACGGGCTCGGTGAAATTGTGGTACCGGTGAAGACGCCGGTTTCCCGCATCGGGACGGAAAGACCCCGTGAAGCTTTACTATACCTTGGCATTGGATTCGAGCAAGGCATGTGTAGCATAGGTGGGAGGCTTCGAAGCTTGGGCGCTAGCTCAGGCTGAGCCACAACGTGAAATACCACCCTTGTTTTACTTGGACTCTAACCCGGGACCGTAATCCGGTTCGGGGACATTGCCAGGCGGGTAGTTTGACTGGGGCGGTCGCCTCCTAAATGGTAACGGAGGCTCCCAAAGGTACCCTCAGCACGGTTGGTAATCGTGCGTCGAGTGTAAAGGCATAAGGGTGCCTAACTGCGAGACCAACAAGTCGAGCAGGTGCGAAAGCAGGGCTTAGTGATCCGACGATTCCGCGTGGAAGGGTCGTCGCTCAAAGGATAAAAGCTACTCCGGGGATAACAGGCTGATCTCCCCCAAGAGTTCACATCGACGGGGAGGTTTGGCACCTCGATGTCGGCTCATCGCATCCTGGGGCTGTAGGAGGTCCCAAGGGTTTGGCTGTTCGCCAATTAAAGCGGTACGTGAGCTGGGTTCAGAACGTCGTGAGACAGTTCGGTCCCTATCTGATGTGGGCGTAGGAGACTTGAGGGGCGTCGCTCTTAGTACGAGAGGACCGGAGTGAACGGACCCATAGTGTACCAGTTGTCGCGCCAGCGGCACGGCTGGGTAGCTATGTCCGGAAGGGATAAGCGCTGAAAGCATCTAAGCGCGAAACCCACCCCAAGATAAGGTCTCCCTCTCCAGTAGCAGTACTGGAGCTTAAGACCCCTGGAAGATTACCAGGTTGATAGGCTGCAGGTGTAAGCACAGTAATGTGTTGAGCCAAGCAGTACTAATAGGTCGTGAGGCTTAACCTAATCTTTTTTTGAGATTGGTGAGACGCCAGATAAATCGTTTCAAACTCGTCCTGAATGATGTACCATTATTCGGGATTCCCAAATTGTCAGAAGTTTTTTTCCGGTGACTATATCGAGGGGGAAACACCCGTTCCCATTCCGAACACGGCAGTTAAGCCCCTCAGAGCCGATGGTACTAGTTGGGTAACTGGCTGGGAGAGTAGGTCGTTGCCGGGAATTTTTTCGAAGGCCCGATTGACAGCAATGTTGGTCGGGCTTTTTTATTTCGAACACGGCAGTTTCAGCCGGAGGCTGATGCGCCTCTGGCGCAAAGCCCCTCAGAGTCGATGCCTGTCCGCGCTTCGTCGCTGAAGCTCTGAAGCGTAAGCGACCGAAGTGCCCGACACGCAGGCGGGGTACTAGTTGGGTAACTGGCTGGGAGTCCGTCCGTCCGTTGACAGGCGGACGGATAAAATCCGGTCGTTGCCGGTGCCAATTCAACTGAACTTAGCGCTCCTTGCTAAGTTCACTGTTGAATTAAGCACCCCGCTGTCTTTCAGCGGGGGAATTTTTGGGAAAGCCCCGTTCGTTTGAACGGGGCTTTTTGCTTGCGGGCACGATTGGTTATATTCCAGCGAAAGGAACGCGAGCATGGACAAAGTCGAGCAGAGTCTCAGAACCTTTGCGGCGTATATTGAGTATGACTCGGAGTCCAACCTGTATGTGGGGATTATTCCTGGGATTCCGGGCGCACACACACAAGGCGCAACACTCGATGAACTTCAGAAGAATCTAAAAGAGGTGTTGGGGCTTTGCTTGGAGGAATTCAAGGGCCAGCTCGATGATTTGCCACGGTTCGTGGGCGTGCAGCAGCTTGAAATAGCGTTATGACACGTCTCCCCGTCGTTGACTTTAAGACGATGGAGAGGATGCAGCTTCGCTTGGGATTTCAACCGGTACGGCAAAGAGGGAGCCTTGCTTTTTACAGGCACTCTGATGGTCGTACCACGACACTTCCTCATCATCAGGGTCGGGATCTTTCAAGACCCCTCATACGGGAAATTCTCCGTGAGATAGAAATTTCAGTAGAGGGATTCAAGGAAGAATTGCAGAAGCTCTAGATGATGCGACTCTCAGAGCCCAAGGTAGTTGATGGATACCTGTTTGGGAATCCCGACGAAGTGCGCCCCTTTGTCGGGGTGAAATCCGGCCTGCCCGACGAAACATCTTGTGTGAAATCCGGTCGTTGCCGGTGCCAATTCAACTGAACTTAGCGCTCTTTGCTAAGTTCACTGTTGAATTAAGCACCCCGCTGTCTTTCAGCGGGAGATTTTTATAGGCCACGCTTGAGAGAACGGGGCCTTTTGCTTCGTAGAGTCAGCCCTTAACGAACTTCGTGCATTCGTTTGGAAACTGCCTGGAAGTTCTCCCCATGCCGCATCAACTCGGTGGAAGCCAAACCCTCGTGCGTACAGACCGGCAGTCTCTATTATTGCTAACCAGGCTGTTTGGCGCGTGACCGAGTAATAAGTCTATCCTTTAAGGTCCGCTTGTATTTACTAAAGTTGATCACCGCATTTCGGATGACTAATCCGCCCCTCTCCAGAAACGAGATCAACACAGTGTCGCCTCTTGCAAAGACCGTGTCGGTGTTGTCTTTGTACCAAATGGAGTAACCATTGTCCGCCATCCACCTGATTATCTCGTTGATGAAAGGGTTAACGTATTTTTTACCGTGGGTTTCGAGCGAGACCACCTTGGGACGGCTCCGCATGTGCTTGATGACGTACCATTCGCTTCCCTCAATGTCGACACTTAGCAGATCGATTGTGCCGTCGTCAATCTTGTCAAACGTCCGGCATTCGACGGAGAACTTGTCTCCCTCGGCGACTGCATAGCGGTCGTTGACGACGGCGGGAGAAGAGGGAAGTGAGCTCACGAAGGTGGAGGCGTTCCGCTGGACGAGTTCGACCGTGCCGTCGTGATCGAATACAGCGACGGAGAAAACGGTGATGTTCTTCGTCTCTCCAAAGTATTCCTGAATTGCCTTGAGGCTCCTGGGATCCGGCTCGACCAGCGTCGCCCGGACTCCATCATGGATGAAATCGATGATGTTTGAAGTCTGTGGAAGATAAACCCCCACTTCACATGCGTGCTTTGTCTCGATTTGCCTGGAAAGGCACTTACGGTATATTCTCTTCGTCCTTCTCATGCTAAAGCTTAAGTAAATTCTCTTCCTGCATCACGATGCGCGGTCGACTTTTCCCGGTGCATTTGACCGATGTAGGAAGAATCTAACAGTTACCCCGCAAAAAATAAAGCGGAATCCCCCGTTTCCGTTCAGAGACTGGTTTTGTTCCAGGTGGGGCTTTCCCGACTTAACCCTTGCTCGCTTTTTCTATTTCTAGCATCAGGTCGCTCCAGCGGGAATACCTCTTCTCCAGTTCCTTTTCAAGATCCTTGTACTCGATAGACGTTTCTTTGGCTTCGACAACCTTTCGATAAAAATCCGGATCTGCCATCCTACCTTCGATTTCTTTCCTCCTTTTTTCCATCCGAGCGATGTCATCCTCGACTCTCTTCAATTCATTCTTGAGAGGTCGAACCCTTCTCGACAGCTCTTCTCGTCTCTCCGCCTCGGTGCGTCGACGTTCCTTCGTGGATAGATCCGTGTTCCGTGATTGCGCGCCCGAGTCCGTTTCTGCACTCAGACGTGCCCCGTTGTTCCGTGTTCCCGCCCGGGAGTGACCCGAAGCCGCTCTGGTGGACTCCGCTTCCTCTCTCTTCTTGTAAAGATAATCGGATACGTTTCCCGAGTATGCCCTGACGCCGCCATGACTGAACTCCGCCACTTTGTTCACCAGAGGATCGAGAAACGCCCTGTCATGTGAGACGATTACAAACGTTCCTTCGAATTCCTTCAGGGCATCCTGCAGGACTTTCTTGGACCGCATATCGAGGTGGTTGGTCGGCTCGTCCATTATAAGGAAGTTCGCGGGTTGAAGAAGCATCTTTGCCAGAGCGAGCCGGCTCTTCTCACCGCCGGAGAGGACCGAGACTTTCTTGAAGACGTCGTCCCCCCGGAAGAGGAACGCGCCGAGTATAGTTCTCAGTTTGGTCCGCAGTTCACCCGTGGCCACACTGTCGACAACTCCCAATACGCTGCTTGACAGGTCGAGTTCCTCGGCTTGGTGCTGGGCAAAATAAGAAGGAGCAACATTATAGCCTGTGATTATTTCGCCCGAGTCAAATGGCTCTGCGCCTGCAAGTATCCGTACGAATGTGGATTTTCCGGCGCCGTTCACCCCAACGACTGCGATTTTGTCGCCTCGTTCGATTGTGAAATTCATACCGCCAAACACCTGTTTGGTGCCGTAACTCTTTTGTATACCCTTCAACTCGGTGACAATGCTGCCGCTCGGGCGCGCCTGCGGAAAATGAAAACGGATTTCATCTTCCTCGTCTTCGATCTCGATATACTCGATCTTCTCCAGTTGCTTTATCCTGCTCTGAACCTGGCGCGCCTTCGTGGCTTTGTATCTGAAGCGCTCGATGAATTGTTCGGTCTGTTTGATCTGCTGCTGCTGATTCTTGTACGCGTTAATCTGCTGCTCGCGCCGGACTTCCTTTTCCTTTTCATAGAACGAATAGTTGCCGGAGTATTCTGAGAGCTTTCCCATGCTTAGAGCCCAGGTTTTCTTAGTCAGGTTGTCGAGAAATGCGCGATCGTGCGAGACTAGTACGACGGCACCGTCGTAACCCTGCAGCTTTTCTTCCAGCCACTGCAGCGACTCGATGTCGAGATGGTTTGTGGGCTCGTCGAGGAGGAGCACGGACGGCTCTCTGAGCAGGAGCTTGGCCATCTCGATTCTCATCTGCCACCCGCCGCTGAACTCATCGGTCATCCGGCCGAAATCATCTGTCGAAAATCCGAGGCCGGTCAGCACCTGTTCGATCTTCGACTTCATCCTGAATGCGTCAAGGCCCTCGAGCTTGTGCTGAAGTTCCCCGAATACCTCGAGCGTGTCCGCGTGTTCGCTCGTCGAGGGATCGAGCTCCTCGAGCCGCATCCGTGCCTCTTCGATTTCCGCGCTGACCTGGAGCACGTCTTCAAAGGCGGTTTCGGCTTCGTGGTAGAGTGTCTTTCCCGACGATGCTATGCCCTCCTGGGGAAGGTAGCCGACGGTGACATAATGCGCCTTGTTAATGCTGCCGCTGTCGGGTTTTGAAATATCGGCTAGTATCCTGAGAAGTGTCGATTTTCCCGCGCCGTTTGAGCCGACAAGCCCGATTCTATCATGCGCGCCGACGGTAAACGACACCTCGTGGAAGAGGAATCGTTCTCCAAATTGTATCGTTATGTCCTTAGAGCTTAACAATTGTTACCTTTGTCTGTGAATTATAAATATAATTAACGGACAGCGAAGAATATGTGTCGTCGGAACATTCGTAATCCGAACGATGTTCATAAGAATAGGTCGCATTGGACCGTGGAGGAGTGATTTTAGGTGGGCAGAAATGTGAGCCTCGTTAGGTCACAAACCCCTAAGATTAGAAATGGAGAGAAGGAAGTGGAGCCGAAGGGAATAACGATCCGGCTCGCGAAGCCGGCTGACTCTGACCGCATTACGGAATTGTGCATCCAGCTCGGCTATAGTGTCTCGAGTGAAATGGTGAAGCGCCGGCTTCAAAAACTTTCGGAGAAAGTCGACACTGCTGCGTTTGTTGCCGAAATCAATTCCTTCATAGCAGGCTGGATCCAGGTCAGTATCAGAGAAACGATAGAATCGGGAGAATCAGCGGAGATTACCGGTCTTGTAGTCGATGAGGCTGCCCGTGGCAAAGGAATTGGTGGAAGGCTGGTTAAGGAAGCCGAGGATTGGGTTGCTGCTCTCGGCTATCTAACAGTGAGGGTTCGCACAAATATCGTCAGGGCAGAGGCGCGCAGCTTTTATCATTGTCTTGGGTTTGAGGAGACTAAGCAACAGATTGTCTTCTCCAAACGCCTTTTGTCCGAAACTTAATTTTCCTCACGCGGGCACAGGACATCAGGTGACACAGAGAATCAGGCGACTCTGCGAATCCGACAGTGTCTCTGTGTCACCGACGTCATGAGCGAGTTCTATTTCCCAATCATCCCGAGTATCTGTCTCTCTTTCTGCGTTGCGTTCTTCAACGCCATAGATAGGATTTCTATCTCCTTCCCCAGAAGTGTGGGATCTTTTTCCTCTATTGCCCTCGCGACACCTGGCAGCGGTTGGCTCGCGTAACCGGTGTAAAAGCCGGGAGCGTAGATCTGGTGTTTGAACCACGTGCTCTTTGGCAGTCCGGCCTTGTGAGTGAACGCGCGCTCTATGTCCATTAGGGCCGCATTGATCGTGGCGTAGTCTGCAGGGCTGGCGCCTCCTATGCTGGAATCCACCTGGTCGGCCGCCCTCTGAAATTCGGCGCATGCCTCCGTCGCGGGGGAGAAGTCGACCGACTTCAAGACCGGGTTCTCGCAGGCGCGTTTCTGTCTCTCTACGATGTAGTCGCGGATCTGCCGGGCATAATCGGAATATCTCAGAGGTAATATGGCGTCGTCGGCGAGTCTAATCGCGGCTATTCCGAGCACTTTCGCCACCGTCGCGTGGTATTCGAAAGTCGGGTCTCCCCAGTGCTCCATCCAGTAAAAGTTATCGAGAACGGAATGGTAGACACCGTAAGGCCCTCCGAATCCGAAGTCGAATGCCGGTACTCCGAGATGGTCGAGGAAAACAGTGTAGTCTGAACCGCTTCCTAATAGCCCCAGCTTTGTCACTGCCGTATCGGGAACAGCATTGTCCTTCTCGAAGGCTTTCTTGTTCTGATTGGCGTACCACGCGTCAAAGACGCTCATTCCGGTCTTCGGATCCTTCACGGCTTTTGTCACATTCATGATGAATTTGTCGAGCGATGGAACCGCACTCGAGCCGAAAACTGTCCCGCTGACTGGTGCGTCGACGTTGATGTAAGCCACGGCATCTCTTGTTAGTTCGTCCGCGTTCTGTTCGCCCCATTCGGTTGAACCTATGAGTCCGTATTCTTCACCGTCCCATGAGCAGAGGACAATCGTCCTCTCAGGCTGCCAACCGGATTTCAAAAGCATCCCGAGTCCGCGTGCCGTTTCAAGCAGCGATGCCGTTCCGCTGTTCGGATCGACCGCACCGTATACCCAGGCGTCGCGGTGGTTACCTACGATGACCTTCTCGCTTGGATATTTCTTCCCCTGAATTGTTGCGATAACATCCCATATGGGTTTTATTTCGTAATCCATGTCGAGCTTCATGTGTACCTCCGTGCCGCCGGGGCCCATGTGGTACGCGAAGGGAAGCCCTCCCTGCCAGTCGTGGGGGACAGCCGGTCCGGCGAGATTGTCAAGCAGCTTCTCGGCGTTGCCGTATGAGATTGGAATACATGGAATATGGGGGATGTCGGTTACTTCGCTCAGCGGGATACGCCTGGCGTCTTTGGTGGAGGCGTAGCCCGGAGTCAATGGATCTCCGGGGTAGACTGTCAGGTCCTGTATGCTCCCGCGCTGGACGGCGGTCCATGGCCGCATAGGACCGTTCGGATAAATGTCACCCTGATCATAACCGTCATCGGCCGGATCGGAATAGATGATCACCCCCGCCGCGCCATGCTCCTCGGCCACTTTGACTTTTATGCCGCGGAAACTTCTTCCATATCGGACGAGCATTATTTTCCCCTTGACATCGATACCGAGTTCATGGAGAATTTCGTAGTCTTCAGGGAGGCCGTAGTTCGCGTACACTATCTGGCCTGAGATATCGGCGCTAGGCGAGTACGCGTTAAACGGCATGACCACGTTTGAATTGTAAGTATCCTTGTCCCATTTCCATCCCGTCTCGTTCAAGTCGAAGTTGACTTTCTCCGGAGCGGTCATTTCCAGTGACTCCGACTTGGGAAGGGGAAGGTAAACATAGTAAGTGACTATCTTAGCTGCCAAACCGTATGTCTCGAATCGGTTCTTCACGAAGACGGCGAGCGCGCTGTCGTCTGCGCTCCCGGCGACGTGGGGCTGCTGGGTGAGGATAAACAGGTTCCTTCTGCAACTGTCGGCCTTCGGAATCCCGAGGAATTCTCTTTCGATGGTCGAGTCTTGCTGGGCCAACAACGTCACTGAAGTGAGGAGCAGAAGGAGTGAGGTAAGAAGTACGTGCTTTCGCATTTGAGTGAGCTCCTTTTTTAAGAAATCAACCGGAATTTAGAATTCGGGGCGCGTAAATCCAATTGTTTTCGACGCCGTATTTCTTCAAATTGAGCCACTACTCGATACTCCAGGACGGGTTGGAAGGTATCAGAACGCCTACGCACCGGTATTGTCTCGGTTTGTTTTCACGCAGAGTGCGCTAAGAAATAATCGCAGAGAACGCAAAGAACTGGCAATTTCCTTTGCGAGCTTTGCGATTACTCTGCGTCCTTTGCGTGAAATTTACTTAAACTGAGACACTACCTACGCACCGGTTCACTTGACACATTCTCACAAAATCGTTTAACTTAGGTTCAGCCACTGACCCGCAGTCAGTGTTTGTCATAGGGCATAACGTAGGAGCTAACGTGGGAATTCTCGAGCGCAAGGAGCGCGAGAAGTTGATGCGTCGCGAGACGATACTCGGAGCTGCCGAAGCCGTGTTCTTCGAGAAGGGGCTTCGTGCCGCCACACTTGACGAGATTGCCGAAAGGGCCGAGGTCAGCAAGGGGACTATTTACCTATATTTTTCAAGCAAGGAAGACCTTTATTGTTCTTTGATGACTAGAGGCCTCCTGCTGCTCCTCAACAGCTTCCGCGACGCAAAGCCTGAAGAGGTGGCGCCACCGAGTGCATTGGGCCGCCTAAGTGCAGCCTACCTTGATTTCAGCCGGTCGCATTCCCATCTGTTCAAGATGCTTGCCGCTGCAGAGAGTCCGGCGGTAACCGAAACTGTGTCGGCTGAAGTATTTGCGGCTCTCGAGGATGCGAGCGATAAAGTCCTGAGCTATGTGGCGACGTTCGTGCAGAGAGGAATAGATGACGGGGTTTTCAGGAAGGACCTCTCTTCGCACGAAGCCGTTGTCCTATTCTGGGTGTCGCTGAGCGGTCTCCTCAATTTGAAGGAGCGCTCGCTTGCCATGAAGAATGGAAGTGTGCTGAATGCAGACTCGATAATCGGATCGGTGGACTTCGACTCGCTCTACAAGAAGTGCATGACCCTGCTGATGAGTTTTCTCGGAACGGGCGAATCCGGCCCGGGGGATGCGCGTAAAGTCTCAGGGAATCTCAGGCGACCCGCAAAGAAGGCAAGGACGGTGAGACGGAAATGAAATCGAAGAAGGTAAAAGTAATATCTATCTCATCAGCAGTCCTCCTCGGAGCCGTGATTGTTTTGCGGCTTTATTCGCAGGCAACTCCCGATAAGAAAATTGAATTCGGGAAGGCGGTTTCCGTAAGTATCGCAAGGGTTCAATACGGTACGATGACGACGAAGATAAGAGGAACCGGAGCTCTTGAAGGAATTCACGAGGCCGAGATAATATCCGAAACCGCCGGGAAGGTCGTAAGCATCGACGCGGATTTAGACACCCGGCTTCCGGCGAACGGGCGCATCGCCCGGGTCGAGAATGAACTCCAGACAATTTCACTTGAGCAGGCACGCGCCCAAACCGCCGCCGCCCAGGCCAACAAAGATAAATCCGATCTGGATCTTAAGCGCGTAAAGAACCTTTACGCTCAGAACGCAGTGTCTGAAAGCCAGATGGAAAACGCCGAACTGGCAGCCAAAGCTGCCATGGCGCAACTGAAAAGCGCCCAGGCTGCTGAAAGGCTCGCGCAGAAACATTTTGACGATACAATTCTCCGAACCCCGGTTGCAGGAAGGCTCGCGCAGAAGTTCATCACGATTGGGATGATGATCTCGCCGGGTACGAAAGTCGCCACGGTTGTGGACGACAGCCGCATGAAACTGGAAGTCGGCGTTTCTGAGGAAAGCGTATCCTACCGTCCACTCCGGCAACAGGGTTGAGATTACGAGCGATGCCGTCGCGGGCGGTGTGTTTATCGGCACGGTTAAGAGCGTCGCGCTGAAGGCCGATCCCGTAACGCGAACTTTTCAGGTCGAGATTGAATTTCCGAACGATCGCGACCGGTCGATGAAAAGCGGAATGTTCGCCCGTGCGGTGATTAACACATCGGTCAGGGATAGTGCACTTGTCGTTCCCGCCGCCGCTTTGTTCGAATCGCGGGGTTCCAGTTACGGCGTCTTTGTGGTCAGAGATTCGCGGGCCGCAAAAAAAGGGGTCTCGGTCGGTGCGAGAACCGATTCCCTGGTGGAAGTCACCTCTGGGCTTGCACTGGGGGATACTGTCGTGACGTTCGGACAGCAGAATCTCAAGGACGGGACAGTTGTTCGCTTCAAGAATTCTGACT
>CAWEBD010000151.1:0-4689 GCA_963806435.1 uncultured Bacteroidota bacterium | reverse complement strand
AGTAGACCCGAATAAGCTTCCCGATACAGTCGTGGCCTACCTCGATTCCACGGTGGCAATGCCGATAATGACTTCCTATGCTCTGGCGGCACGCAAGCCTCGCAAGCCCAAACGGCTCTATCTTCGCTTGCCGCAGTTGATGGAATCTCTCAAGAAAGAACACGATAGGTCGAAGCGCAGATCAAGATGAATTTATCGTATGACTGCTCAGTAACTTATCCCAAAGGCTTCAGCGCCAGCGGGACCATTGCCGGCGTCAAAACAAATGGCTCCTACGATTTGGGTATTATCGTGAGCGAAAGAACGGCTGTCGCGGCGGCGGTGTTCACGCAAAATAAGTTCAAGGCAGCGCCGGTATTTGTCAGCAGGCGGAATCTCGCGAAATCTAATTCCAAGGCGAGGGCAATCGTCGTGAACAGCGGTTGCGCGAATGCTTTGACCGGTAAGCAGGGCCTCAAATCAGCAGAGTCGACTGTCGCGGAGGTTGCTAAAAAGCTCCGGGTCTCGACAAAAGAGGTTCTTGTTGCTTCAACAGGTGTGATAGGAAGACAACTTCCTTTGGACTCGATCCGACAGTCCATTCCCGCTCTTATTGCCGGACTCACGGTCCAATTCGACAATCACTTCACGCAGAGCATCATGACCACGGACAAGTTCCCGAAACAAGTTGCTACGGAGGTCGCGCTCTCGACGAAGAAGCAGTTCAGGATCGGGGCCACTGCCAAAGGTGCGGGAATGATCCATCCCAATATGGCTACCATGCTTTGTTTCGTGACTACAGACGCTAAAATTGACCGGAATAAGTTGGGGTCCGCTCTGCAATTTGCGGTCAGTAGATCGTTCAACGCGATAACTGTCGATGGCGACACGAGCACCAACGACAGCGTGTTTGTCCTGGCAAACGGGGCTTCGGGCGCGGAAATAAAGACGGCTTCGGAATACAGCGCTTTCTCTGAGGCGTTGACCGGCGTCCTCAAAGAACTGGCAATGCTGATTGTCAGAGACGGCGAAGGAGCCACGAGATTTGTCAAGCTGAATATTGAAAACGCGGCTACCTATGAAGAGGCTGTCAGGGTTGGAAGAGCCGTCGGTACCTCGCCACTTGTGAAGACGGCGATCTTTGGCGGCGATCCGAATTGGGGGAGAGTGGTTTCCGCCATCGGTAATTCGGACGCGAAATTTGATCCCGCGAAGGTTGAGTTGAGAATAGAGGGGATCAGCGTGTACCGGAAGGATGAGCCGCAGAAGGTGGATTTGCAGGTCCTGGAGGATTTGTTCTCCAAGAAAGAAATAGAGATTACCATCAGGCTAAACGCCGGGAAACAATCGGCCCAGGTCTTCACTTGCGACCTGAGCTACGATTATGTCAAAATAAACGGTGAATACACCACCTAATATCAACAACAAACAAAAGAAGGAGTGACGTATGGGAAAGTACGAAGAACTTCACCAGCTCGTTAGCAGCTTCGAAGCTGACTTCCGCAAGTTCTACGAGAAGCAGAACAAAGCCGCGGGGACGAGAGTCCGCAAGCATATGGGAGAACTGAAGAAATTCGCCCAGCAGGTTCGTCAAGAGGTGCAGGAAGTGAAGCAGAAAATGAAGGACGAGGGTAAGTAAGAACTTTTAAGATACTCCCCTCGTCAGGCGGGGGGAGTATCGCTCTCTTATAGGATAGATCAGCAAGAAAAGGGGAGTGGTGTCCCGATAACCGCAGGAAACCCGGCGGTATTAGTCAGGGTTATCTTTCTTGTGGATATTGATCATGTTGAGGTTGTCGATATAGCTCGTGCTTTCCGGATCTTTGAGCTCGACAAACTTCCTCGCGATTTCCTTGAGCCTGTCCGCCGTCTCGGCGATTAGCTGGATACCTTTGTCGAGCTTGTCGTACTCCTTCTGCCTGATCGACTTCCGCATCATGTCCAGCGCCAGGTAAATCACATTCAACGGGTTGTTGATCTCGTGTCCCACCGTGGCAGCCAATTCGAGCACTGCGACCCGGCGGGTCAGCTGCTGAATCTCGCCGTGTAATCTGCGGACCCGCATTCCGCTCTCGACCCTTGCAAGGACTTCCTGGTGTGGGGCGGGTTTTGTTATGTAGTCGTCCGCTCCTGACTGAAGGCCGCGTACACGGTCCTTCACGTCACCCTTCGCAGTCAGGAGGATTATGTACGTGAACCTCAGCGTCGGGTCGTTCTTTATCCACTTGGCGAGCTGTTCGCCGTCCATCTCCGGCATCATCCAATCGACCAGCATGACGTCCGGCTTGAATCGGGCGACTAGTTCCAGTGCCTCGCGGCCGTTGCTTGCTTCCTGCACCTCGTAACCGCCTTTGACGAGAACTCGGTTGAGTATTATTCTCGCATTGACGTCGTCATCGACTAAAAGAACCTTGGAGCTCAATTATCCTCCTTCGTCCATTTAGGTATTGTGAAAAGGACGGTGGTTCCCATCCCGGCTCCCTTGCTTTCCACCTCGATATGGCCTCCCATCATTTCCACCAGGTGTTTTGAGATTACCAGTCCCAGTCCGCTTCCGCCGAAGCGCCGGGTAGCACTTCCGTCTACTTGTATAAATTTCTGAAACAGCTTGTCGTGCTTCCCCATGGGAATGCCTATCCCGGTATCCTTGATGGCAAACATCAACTGACTGTCGTGAGCCTCGACGGAGATCGTGACTCCCCCGCTGGATGTGAACTTGATCGCGTTTCCTGCCAGGTTAATGAGTACTTGCTTCAGTTTCCGGATGTCCGCGGCAGCGAAAAGCGGGTGTTCCTTTGTCGCCCACTCGAGGCTCAATCCTTTCTGGTCCGCCTGTATCTTGAAGAGCAAAGCCACATCTTCGATAAGCTCGTCGACGTAAACCTTCTCTATCTGCAGCTGCATCTTTCCGGCCTCAATCTTCGATATGTCGAGGAGGTCGTTGATCACGCTCAGCAGATGATACGAGCTGTCGAGGGCGTTGCGAGTGAATAACCGGAGCTCGTTGTCTCCCTCGTAGTATCCTTCGGTGATCAGCGTAAGAAAACCTATGATCGAGTTCAGAGGTGTCCGCAATTCATGGGACGTGTTCGCCAGAAACTCGTCCTTGAGCTGGTTTATCTCAAGAAGGTGCCTGTTGAGTTTCTCCATCTCTTCGAACCGGACCTTATCCCTCTCGAGGCTGTTGAGGGAAATTGAAGGGGCGGATTTGCCGGCGAGGGTCACTACGCCGCCGATGAGCCTCCTCGGCCCGTCAGTGCCGATGAGCGTCACTAGTTCGCTGACGTTCAGGTTCTTGCCCTGCCTGGTAATTATCCTGTATGAAATTGTTTTAGGGACGGCGCCCGACCTGAGTGTGAAGCGGAATTTCTGAAGTGCCTCAACTTCCTTCTGAGCGACCACAGACTTATTGTAGAAGTCTTTCCTGAGAAATGAAGCGGACGGGAAACCTGTCAGCGCCGTGAATCCGCCTAAACAGCTCATCGGATGGAAGTCCGTGGAAGAAATCTCGGCGGTATAAATGAACCCGGGGATTCTTTCGACTTGTTTGACGGTACGTGGTCTGACCGTCTTGGCGCCGGTTTTATGACGGTTTAGCTTTGCCAAATCTTCTTTCTGTTTCCTCTACAACAATTCACCAATTCGTTTATCGGAATTTTGAAAGCGTTCTTTAGTAGTGCTCCGTGCAGAAACTCGTGTAATGGCCATCGGCTGGATTGTGAGTCCTCTTCCGGCCGGGCGAAGCATCCGGACGGATCGGAGTTTGGCCAGCTCAAATCTCATATCAGACCTAATGTAAATAAGGTATTCAAAGGAATAAAGAGGTGAGGCCCTTCAAATCGTATCGACCCGTTACGGCCTCCGGAAATCGCCCCGGGTGTACCTACTCCGGCGTTTTCTTCAGCAGCCGGTAGTATCGTAGAATGACCCGTTGGTATTCCGGCGGAAAGTTCTGACGAATCAATTTGAGGAGCATTTCTTCCTCCTCGGAGTTTGGATTGGTAAGATCCAATGGGCCCGGGGTCTGTGTTATCGCGTCGGTCCCCGCCCGGGTAACGCGCCGGTTATCGTAGTCGCGCTGCCTGATTGAACGGGAAGCATCCAGCAAGTGGCTCAGGATCTTTTCCTGGCGCCTGACCGTTTCCTGGGTAATGTTCCTGTTATGCATATCGCTCACGACGTGGGTCATCTCCTTTGCGATCTCGTTCAGGTTTCCGAGCACCCTGTTCTGTGACTGGGACTGAGAGGCCTCACTGGCGAGTTGTTCCAGCGATTTGCGGAGGGCGTCCTGTTGCGCCGCCAGGCGTGCAAGCTCGGCCTGTTGTTGCATGGAGAGAGAACCCTGTTGGCCGATTTGCATCGTGAGGGCGTTGAGTCCTTCCTGTTGGCCCGCAAGCTGTTGAAGCTGCTGCATGAGGGAAGGGAAGCCGCCGCCCGCCTGTCCCTGCATCATTGACTGAAGGGTGCTCTGAATGCCCATCACAGCCTGGTTCATCGCGCCCATTGCCTGGCTCTGAGCCTGCGTGGGCGAATCGCCGCTCCGGCTCTGAAGGCTGCCGAGCGCCTGTTGCATCTGCGTATACGCCTCTCCAATCTGCCTCCCCATCTGAGGAGTTACCGTGAAACTCTTGTCGGACAACTGCATCATCTGCTGGGCAGTGTAGCCGAGCTGTTGCATCAGCTCATTTTGCTTGTCGGAGAGTGCCCTCG
>CAWEBD010000150.1:0-4907 GCA_963806435.1 uncultured Bacteroidota bacterium | reverse complement strand
GCGCCCGGCTGTTCATTGGCACGTCACACACACGGTCGAGTTCCTCCCGACCGATTCGTCGTCGCAGACGATCCCGTGGGTCCGCGTGGTAGACGCGAACGGAAAGACCGAGACGTTCACGACAAGTGACAACCCGTTCACTCCCGATTCCATAAAGCATCTCCAGGTCAAAACCATGGATTGCATGGACTGCCACAACCGTCCTACGCACGTCATAAAGTCACCGGGCGATGCGGTGAACGACGCCCTGGCAAGCGGCTCGATCAATCCGACGCTTCCGTGGATCAAGCAGACGGCTGTCAACGCCCTTGTTCCACATTACACTAATACAAAGGACGCCCTAGACAGCATAGCGCTTTACGTGGAGTCGTTCTATAGCAGTAAGTATCCGACGGTAGTTGCAACGCGGGACTCAGACATCAAAAGCGCCGTCGCGTCGATTCAGGAAATCTACCGTGAGAATTTCTTCCCATATATGAGAGTCGACTGGAGAGCCTATCCGACTGATATCGGCCACCAGGAATATCCGGGCTGCTTCCGCTGCCACGATGGCAACCACAAGAGCGCGGACGGCCAGGTCATACCGCATAGCTGTGAAACCTGCCATGTTATCCTGGCCCAGGGTGAGAAGCCCGAAGCCAACGTCAGTCTCGACGGAGTAGCATTTGTCCACCCGCCAGCCGGCATAGGAGACGCCTGGAAAGACGGCTCATGCACCGACTGCCACGACGGGACACAATAAGCCTACACTTTCATAGGATCTGAAAAAGAACCGTCGGACTGATTGGCTGAACCAATCCTCCGGCGGTTTTTTCTATAACTTTCATACTTCGGAATTATTACGGATCTTCGACACCGCTCTACGGATCAGAAGATACCCCCCGACGGCCGCCGCCGCCGCGGCCACGCCCCACAACAACCCTGCTTGAAAACTTCGAAGCGGGTTCATGAACAAGTCCGAGAATACATGCCCCATCATCGTGAACCCGAACGCCCAAACGAAGGCACCTATCAGATTATAAACTGCAAAGATGCTGCCTTTTACTTCGTAAATGCCTAGCGCGATCGGAACTATGTCACGGATACCATAGAAGAATCTTGCTACAAGCATCGTGGTCGGACCGAAACGACGGACGATACCGGATGTCCTGCGAACCTTTTCACCGAACTTCTCACGCAGCAGGTCCCACTTGTTCCAGAGGAATTTGCCGGCATAATAATAAATCGTGTTCGCCGTGAATGAAGCTGCCGTTCCTAACACCACGACGCCGGCGAGTGAGACCGCACCGGTCTTAGCCAGCGCCACACCCGCGAACAGGCCGAATTCTCCTCCAAAAACGACAGCAAGGAAGACGGTAAGATAGCCGTTCTGGTGAATGAATTGCTCCACATACTAACATACCACCTTTCGCCTCAACACTTCAATTTGGGGTACTGGCTCGTATAGAGAACCTTGCGAAGTCACCCCGAAGGCGGACTCTCCGTGGGCGAGGTTTTCATGGAAAAGTCATTCGAATAGGACGCATTAATGGATTCCACCGAAAAGAGTTTCACAATGTACCTCTGACTTTCTGAAAGTGAGCCACTACCCAATTTGGGGTTTCAATGCATTATCCGGCTATCTTGAAACTGCCTGCATGCTTTTTTAGATTGAAAGTGATGAAGCAAGTTCTCCTGGCAATAGTAGTCTCAGCCATCGCATTATGCGTAGTGCAGGAAGCAATGGCTCAGAAATCGAGCGCGTTCAGGATCGCGCGTTTGAAATACGACGGTGGAGGCGATTGGTACAACGATCCTCTCGAAGAGCCGACGCTCCTGCAATTCGTTAAATCACATACCAACATCAACGTCGATCCGAACTATTATTACGTGGACATGATGAGCGACGACATCTTCACATACCCGTTTCTTTTCATGACCGGGCATGGTAACATCAGGTTCACTGATGAGCAGGCAAACCGCCTCCGCCAGTATCTTGAGAACGGCGGATTTCTTTACGCCGACGACGACTACGGGATGGACGGGGCTTTCAAAAGAGAGATGAAAAAAGTATTTCCAGGAGAGAAGCTTGTGGAGCTTCCGTATTCTTACGGTTTGTATGACTGCGTGTATGATTTCTCGCATGGGCCACCAAAGATACAGGACTGGGAGGACGGCAAGCTGCCGAAGGCCTACGGGATTTTCATTGGCGACCGCCTTGCGGTTTACTACACTACGGAATGCAATCCTTCGGATGGGTGGGATCCCCCTGAAGTCCATGGCGACCCGGAACCCAAGCGCCTGGAGGCATTGGAATTCGGAACCAACATCGTCTACTGGGCACTGACACACTAAAAAATGCAAGAGTATCTGGCGGATACGCCGAATCAGAAAGTCCTGAATTCACTCGAAAGAGTATGCCGTAGCAGGACTCTCGCACGGGTCCGCGAGGGCGGTCTTCTGTCGCTTTCGGTTCTCCTGCTCGCCATTCTAATCTCAACCATCGTGGAACTCCTCTTCAACCCTGGAACTGCCGGCAGAGGAATAATCCTGCTTTTGTCGCTTGCCGCCGTCATTTTTACGATGCTCAGGTTTCTCCTGCCACACGTCTTGCGGTATTTCGGCTCCCCGAAAACGGAAGAATTGTTGCAGGCCGCTCTGGAAGTCGGCAGTACACATCCCGATTTGAAGGACCGCCTGAGAAACGCAGTAGAGCTCCTGTCACCCCCCCAGGGGCTATACCATTCTGAAGAGCTTGCCAGGGCATATATCGAACAGATCTTCGTGCAGGCTTCAACTCTTGACATGGCATCCGCAGTCAGGTACAGGACAAGAAAGGGGCCCGCAGTTCTTTTTGCTTCCTCACTCGTCGCCGCCCTTCTTCTGTTTATCTTCTTCCCTTCGCAGTCGCCGTCAGCATTCCTAAGGGTTGTCAATTTCACACACAGGTACGCGACTCCGGACGCCTACTCTATCGTCGTGATGCCGGGCAACGCGCAACTCTCACGCGGCGATACGCTGAATGTCGAGACGGAGCTCTCCCTCGCGACCGCCACCCGCTTCCCTTCGTACGTTGTCGTCGCCGAGAGATACGATGGAGAAATGGAATTCGAAAAGCATCAGGTTAAAGAGAGTGGAAGCGGCCGGTATTATTTCCATCTGCCTAACGTTAGAAGCAGCCTGGAATACTTCGTCGCGGCCGGGGACCAGGCAACTCACGCATACCGTGTGAAAGTCGTTGATCTGCCGATAGTGCAGGATTTTGGCGTGAAGCTCGACCAACCATCATATACCGGCAAAGCGCCCGAAACGTTGCAGGACAACATCGGTGATTTTTCGGCGGTAGTTGGGACGCGGGCGGAATATTCACTGCGTACAAACAAAAACCTGCGATTGGCATGGATCGCTTTCGACGACAGTTCGAGGAAACAGCTCACGATCAGCGGTCGCAATGCCGACGGCTCATTCACTGTGAAAAGGAACGCTAAATACACGATTCAACTTCTGGACATGGACAGCCTTCAGAACCGCGATCCTATCGTCTACTCCGTACAGGCCGTAAACGACGAGTACCCTACCTGCGAAATTACCTCTCCTGGAAAAGACGTCGACCTGAACAGAGATATGCAGCTCCCTCTCAGGATCTCGATCGGAGATGACTACGGGTTCACGAAGCTTCTGCTTCAATACAAGCTCGTTAGCTCGAAATACGTCCCGCCGGAGAAAGACTATCACTCGATAGAGATACCTCTCCCGTCAAGATCGGCCGGCCAGGAGGATGTCTCTTACCTCTGGGACCTTACCTCGTTGAATCTCGTACCGGAGGATGTAATCAGCTACCATGCCAGGGTATTTGACAACGACATCGTCGACGGTCCTAAATCGACGGCGAGCGGAGAGTACACGCTCCGTCTCCCGTCGCTCGAGGAGGTTTTCGCCTCGGCCGACAGCGAGCACAGCGGCCTGGTGACGAAAACCGAAGACGCGCTGAACAGCTCCGACGAGCTAAAGAACCAGCTCGACAAAATATCCGAGGAGATGAAGACCGCGACCAGTCAGATGAGCTGGGAACAGAAGAAGAAGATGGAGAACACTCTGCAGAAATACGACAGCCTGCAGAAGAAAATAGAGGGGGTCAAGAAGCAAATCGAGAACATGACCCAGAAGATGCTGGAGAACAAGATAATCTCTCCGCAAACTCTCGAAAAATATCTCGAGCTGCAAAAAGCCCTACAGGATATAAACTCTCCGGAATTCCAGGACGCGCTGAAGAAACTGCAGCAGGCAATCCAGTCGCTTAACCCCAATCTGGTTCGGCAGGCCATGCAGAATTTCAAGATGAACGAGGACATGCTGAGAAAGAGCATTGAAAGAACACTGAGCCTTATAAAGCGTGTGCAGATCGAGCAGAAGCTGGACGAGCTCCTGAGACGGACCGACCAGATGATCGGCCGGCAGCAGGATATTCAGAAGTCCACCGCCGAAGCCGATTCCGCCAACACATCCACGCGCCGTCAGCTCTCCGAAAGCCAGAAAGAGGTTACGAAAGAACTTTCCAATACCGAACAGGCGATGTCCGATTTAAGGAAGATGATGGATGCATTCGCCAAAGAGATGCCGCTGAAGAAACTCGAGGAGGCGAGCCAAATGCTGGACAGTTCACATGTCGCCTCGCAAATGCAGGAGGCGAGCAAGCAACTGTCGCAGGGCCAATTCTCAAAATCGATGTCGGCTCAGAACCAGATTTCATCGGCACTTAAGAATCTCAGGCAGCAGCTTTCAGAGACACAAAACTCGATGCTTCAGAACCAGCAGAAAGCCACGGTCGACGCATTGCGGAAGGCGCAGCAGAATCTTCTCGAGATATCTAAAGAGCAGGAATCGCTGAGGGACAAGTCCGCCGGGATAATGCCGAACTCCGCCGAGTC
>CAWEBD010000149.1:0-19319 GCA_963806435.1 uncultured Bacteroidota bacterium | reverse complement strand
GCCTGCGTCAGCTCCGCTGTCTTCCATTCTCTCGTGAAGCTGTCATAGATATCCACGCGTGAGCTGCTCGACACGAGATAGCTCGCTGTATAACCTCCGGCAAAGAATACCTTGCCTTGCGCCGAAACCGCAGCCAGACCGTTCCGCGGCTGCGAAAGTGCCGGCGTGCTGTTCCTGTATCCCCACGACTCCAGCGACACCGCACTACCGTTCTCTACCTGAAGATCATCCACCACGAAGCCACTCACCTTCTCGTTCCAGGCAAAGGTAACTGGAATCGGATTGAAGCGGGTTGGAGATGGAGCAGTGATGGTACATGCCGGCGGAGGCCCTGCCTTGAGACTGACGGAGCACAGAGCGAGGCACGCACCCAAGACAACAGGCAGCAGCCGCGCAATACGTCGCCCGACTACGCAGGAAATCGCGCCACCGGCTTTACAGGTTCTTCTGTCGCGATATCTGCCGGACGGGATTGTGCGGCCTGTGCTGAATAGCTCTGATACCCTGGAACGAGCGACGTACAGGTTCATCGTGTGAACTCCATTCTTCCTGCTGGCCTGGCTGCCCCCCGTCATGCTGCAACTGACGATCACATCAGGCTTGCCCCATTGTGCATGAAAGGTCCGGAGGGCGTAATTAAGCTAGTTAGCGGCACGGAGCCTGTCAACGTGTAAGTGTTACGTGCCGCGCACTGGTCGGAGTCTGGTGGGATTTCGTGCCGAATTGGGGTCGGAGAGGTGGGCTGTAGAAGCGCCTGCAATTCGGCAGCGAGTTCTGTCTTGAGAGCGTGAAGCGTTCTGGGTGTTTGTACGCTTGGTGAGCCTTCATTCTTTCTATTCCTCCCCACCGAACAGGTCTCCCATGCCGACTACGGCTGCCTCCGACTTCGGCTTGCGGCCGCTTCATCGGATGCAGAGTACGGCTCAAACGGTTCTCCAGTTCGGCCCGGAAGTCGGCACTCCCGCACGGGCGGCCCGTCATCGTATTGCGGCGAATCGCGTCGGCAAGGGGATCGTCCAGTCCAGGTTTGACTCGGCGCAGGGCTCCATTCAGGCGAACAGTGCGGCTGTCTTTGCCAACAACATTTACGTCGGAAGCCAGTTTGGGCTTTCCTACGCCCCAAGATCGGCGATAAACCTCGCCGCCCCTGATCTCTGGAAGCTTTCTGACACTCTTGGATTGAACAGCGGCGTGAACGCGTTGGAGATATTTGCGGGTTCATTATTTGTCGGTACTCAGCAGGGGCTCTTCTACACAACCGACGGCAAGACTTTTCGTCAATATTCCGGATCGCCGGCCGGCGCTGTGTATGGCCTTGCCCTCGGCTCCAATTACATGCTAATCAACTCGGCCAGCGGGTTGTATAGGATGAGCGATGCCGGATCTTTCACTGCTCTGTACACCGGCGGTGCATCGCTCAGCGGCATAGCCGCCTACTCCGATGTGATGGCCGTCGCGGCGACATCCAACGGGCTATTGACCGTCGGGTCAACCGCGAGTTTTGTCTTTCCGCCAGGGCCGGGGACTAACTCCGTCTCGGATTTGGCCGTCGATAGCTCTGGGAACCTGTGGTGTTCCGCAAGCGCCAGCGGTGGCGGTGTCGCCTTCATGAAATTCGACGGGACCTCCTGGAAGAACTTCAGCATGGCCAACACCCCACAATTATCCACAAACACTTTCTACAAGATAAGCGCCGTCGGTGGTGATAAGATTGCAGCCGGTTCGTGGGGAGCACCGGGTCCCAGTACCGCATACCGCGGAGAAATGGCACTGGTGGACCACGATTCCGTCAGGGTATTCGACGGAACTAATGCGCCGTTCTACGGCATTCCAAAGGACAACAAATATATTCTTGTGGGGAGCGCGGTCTCTGATCCATCAGGAAACATATGGGTAACTAATCCGACGTCGTATATAAACAATCCCATCGCAGTCTACTCACCGAACGAAAATAAGTGGTACAGCTTTCACAATACACTTTCCCCGGTTTCGGGATTTGCGCCGATATCCATAGACGCCTACGGCGGGATTTGGACCGGGGATCAGTACGGACAGCCATCGTCAGCCGGCAGTTTCTCCGGGCTGCTCTATTACAATGCCAACGGCACATTGGATAACACATCGGACGACCAGAGCTATATACTCAACCAGGGGAATGCCGGACTACTAAGCAATAATGTCAATGCCGTTCTGGTGGATAATGAAGATCAGGTTTGGATCGGTACTTCTCTGGGAATGGATGTAATATATGACCCGGATCCCGCCGGATCCCTTTCCGTCCAGTCTATCTACTCACTTCTCGACCAAAACATAAACAGCATCGACTACGATGCGCTTGACCAGAAATGGGTCGCCACGAACACCGGAGTGTATGTTATCTCGAGAGACGGGAATACCCCCATCACGAGCTACAACACGACGAACAGCCCCCTTCCGAACAATCAAGTCCTTGCCGTGGCGTGCGACCGTTCTAATGGTATCGTGTATTTCGCCACACAGGATGGGATAACGGAATTGAAGACCGGTGTACAGCAGCCCGAGGCGAACTTTTCAAAGCTCAAGATTTTTCCCGACCCAGCCAGGATCCCTCTGACCCAGCCAATCCATATCGAAGGCCTTGTTGCCAACAGCGAGATTAAGGTATTCACGATCGACGGTCGCCTTGTCACTCAGTTTCAGGCACAAGGAGGGAAGGTTGCCTACTGGAACGGCACGGACCTGACCGGGAAACTTCTCCCGACGGGGATATACATAGTCGTTGCGTATTCCTCGGATGGAAGTCAGAGCTCAGTATCGAAAATCGCCCTGATTCATCGGTAGTCCCCTACATTGGTAGAGCATCTTCCACCTACCAGGTTTGCCCGAATCTGACGGAGCGTTCCATTATGATGGCGTGTCAATATTGTCCGGGAGAATCAAAGGGCGTACAGAGGTGACGTTGAAGAACGTTTTGGTCCCGGAGAGAACAGTTGTGGCTGCGGGGATTCTCGGAATGATCGGCAGCATCTTTGTTTTCAAGTATGCGGGGAGGCACGCCTCGATAATGGAGATTGGAGCCCTCCTTTACTTCATAGTTTTCATCTCTGCCGTCCGGTTCCTCGTATTCGTTCAAGACAAGCGGAAACTGCGAGTTACTCCAACAGCATACTTGATAATCTTGCTCTTCATAAGCGCGGCGGCGATGGTGGCGGTTATCGTCCTTCCTGAAAAGAGCGGGGTCAGCAGGCTTCCGGCATTGTCGGCTTGGCTGCATCGCTTCCTGAACGGAGAATTTCCTTATCAAGATCCATCGAACCCGTCCGGTTTTCCGGTCCTTTTTTTCCTCGCGCTCCCTTTTTACTATCTTGGAAATCTCGGGTTGATTGAGGTTATGGGGATACTTGTCTTCGGCTTGGCAGTCATGAAGCTCGGCAGGCTGGGTGCCCAAACCGCCTCCATGCAAATGATCGTCCTGCTCCTTCTTCCCACAACCTACTATGAAATTGTGACGAGGAGTGAGTTGTTCTTCAACATGTCCATTATCCTTGCTTTGATAATCATCGCCCATGATCTACTTGACGTTAGGAAAGTAGATATCCGGTTCAACGGACTTGCCGTCCTTTTCGGGCTGGCATTGTCGACGCGATCGGTAGTCGGCCTTGTTTATGCCATGTTCGTCGCATTCAGGTTCGGAAGAGAAAATGTCCGGAACGGGTTCCTTTTTTCCCTTATGGTAATCGGCGTGTTCTGTCTGAGCCTGGTCCCATTCATGGTGTGGGACCTACACGCGTTCCGCGCACACGGGCCGCTTGCTATCCAGCTCGCGTATGTATCGACAGGGACGGTTCTCGGTGCAATTGTTCTCGCGGTACTCCTTGGATTAGCAGCAAAGGACGTGGAAGACGTGCTCTATTATTCCGGTATTGTCCTATTTGGAATTGTGTTGCTCGCTTTCGTCACCAGGGCAGCTGAAGTTGGTTTTCAGGTCGCGGTGTTCAAACACGGCTTCGACATTGGGTACTTCATTTTCAGTGTGCCATTTCTAGTCTCGGTTCTGGGGATCGAGCCTGAAATCCGAAATCCGGCCGTATCCCGGCACCTGTGAGGATTGGCGGCAAACGGTCGCAAATTGGCGCCTTGAAAGATGTTTGCCATCGAACTTGTACCTGAAGTCATAACGGGTTCGGGACCGGGACACGTCCATTCGTCTCGGAATGTTTGTGGATTTCGTTTCGGCAGTTCCAGATGGATGAAGGATTGAACCGCACCCTTTGTTAGCATTTTCGTAACCCATCTTTTATATTAATAAAACCGATGGAAACAATTTCCAAATCCACTAATAGGAGGCACACTCGATTGGACCTATTCCAAAAATGCTATGATTATACTCTCGCAGATGACGTAAAGAAACAGGGACTATATCCATATTCACATCCCTTCCAGGAAAACGAGGGACCTGTCGTCACGATCAACGGTAGAAAAGTCATTATGGCGGGTTCGAACAATTATTTGGGTTTGACTACTCATCCCAGGGTTCAGGAGGCGGCAAAGAGGGCTATCGACAAGTACGGGACTGGCTGCTCCGGTTCGCGGTATCTGACCGGAACCGTCGACCTGCATATCGAGCTTGAAGAGCGGTTGGCGAAATTTATGAACAAGGAAGCCTGCCTGACATACTCAACGGGTTTCCAGACAGCACTCGGAGTCATATCGACACTTGTGTCGCACGGGGATTACGTGGTTTCCGATCGGGACAATCATGCGTGCATAGTCATGGGCACGCTCATCTCGAAAGGACAAACCGCGGAGCTGGTCCGGTACAAACACAACGATGCGAAGAATCTCGAAACTGTGATTTCAAGGATTCCCATCGAGGCTCCGAAGCTCATCGTGTCTGACGGGGTATTCTCAACCTCAGGCGATATTCTGGATCTACCGAGCATAGTCAAGGTCGCGAAGAAGTACAACGCGAGGGTCATGATCGACGATGCGCATGCGGTAGGAGTGATCGGAAAAGGAGGGCGCGGGACTGCGAGCCATTTCGGGCTCGAAAAAGATGTGGACCTGGTGATGGGGACGTTTTCCAAGACATTTGCCTCGCTCGGAGGTTTTGTCGTCGGAGATAAATCGGTCATCAATTATCTGAGGCATAATTCTCCCGCCTACATTTTCAGCGCGAGCCCGACACCGGCTTCGGTGGCGGCGGCCATCGAGGCGTTGAAGATTCTCGAGGAAGAGCCTCAACGGGTCGACCGGCTTATAGAAAATGCGGACCGCGTGAGAAGAGGCCTCAAACAGTTGGGCTTCGACGTTCATGAAAACAAGACTGCGATTGTCCCCGTGATTATCGGCGACACGATGAAGACGCTTTTGTTCTGGAAGAAATTGTTCGAGGCGGGCGTATACGCCAACGCGTTCGTGAGGCCGGGAGTCCCCGCGGGGCAGGAAATGATGAGGACCAGCTACATGGCTACTCACGAGCCGGAGCAGCTTGATAAGATAGTCGAATTGTTCGGAGTGATTGGAAGAGAACTCGGAGTTATCGCTTGACCGGGAGATGCCCTTCAACCATACTTCTATACGTGAAGCACAAAAAAGAGGGAAGCAATGAGCCCAATCAGTATTGAGCCCGTCCGTACGAAGAAGGACCTGATGTCCTTCATAAAATTGCCGTGGAAGATCTACAAAGACGACCCTTACTGGGTCCCGCCGCTTTTGATGGACCGGAAGAAATTGCTGGATACAAAGAAGAATCCGTTTTATCTCCATTCCGAAATGGAGATGTTCCTCGCGAAAAGAGACGGGGAAATCGTCGGAAGGATTGCGGCGATCATAAACCACAATCATAACAAGTTCCAGGAAGAAGAGATCGGCTTCTTTGGCTTTTTCGAGTCGGTCAACGACCAATCCGTTGCAAACGCCCTGTTTGACGCTTCGAAAGACTGGATAAAGAAGAAGGGGTTTTCATCGATGCGCGGCCCCATGAACCCTTCGACGAACGACGAGGTCGGCCTTCTCGTGGAAGGATTCGACAGCAACCCCCTCATACTGATGACCTACAACCCTCAATATTATCTGGACCTATATAGTAATTACGGCCTCAAGAAAGAGAAGGACCTTTACGCCTATCACGTCAACAAGGACAAGGTTTTTACAGACAAGCTCGAGCGCGTGACCAGGATGATAACGCACAAGGAAGGCCTCACGTTCAGAGGCATCAAAATGAAAGAACTGAAACAGGAAATAAAGAAGGTAAAAGAAGTTTATAATGACGCCTGGAGCAAGAACTGGGGTTTCGTTCCGATGACCGATGAGGAATTCGACTTCCTCGCCGATGACCTTAAGCAGGTTGTCGAACCCGACCTCGCCATATTTGCTGAAGTGAACGGCAAACCGGTAGGATTTGCGTTGTCGCTGCCTGACATCAATCAGGCCCTGAAGCATAACAAAAACGGTCACCTGCTCCCGGGTGTTTATCATCTCCTTACCAAGAAGAAGAATATTCATTGGGTCAGGATCATGGTCCTCGGAGTGATCCGGAGCTATCAGCAAACCGGTATTGCGGCCGTGTTGTTTTACGAAACGGCGAAGCGTGCCGTTAAGCTCGGTTATTTTGACGGGGAAGCGTCCTGGGTACTTGAAGATAACCTGATGATGAATCGCAGCGCTGAGCTGCTGAACGCGACAAAATACAAGACATACAGAGTCTACAAAAAAGATTTTTAATCGGAGGTTCCTGAGCGATGGCAGTGAAGAAAGTCGAAAAGATATGGATGAACGGAAAGCTTATCAACTGGGATGATGCCAAGATACATGTCCTTTCTCATGTAATACATTACGGCTCGAGTTGGTTCGAAGGAATCCGCTGTTATGATACCAAAAGAGGCTCCGGGGTTTTCAGACTGGATGAGCACCTTAGGAGGCTTGAGAACTCCGCGAAGATTTACAGGGCGGAGATACCTTATTCGCGCGAGGAGATGAAGCAGGCTGTGATGGATACGATCCGTGCGAACAAGATGAAAGCGTGCTACATTCGCCCTGTGGCGTACAGGGGATACGGTGACGTCGGCGTCAACCCCATACACAACCCCATCGACTTTGCCGTTGCCGTTTGGGATTGGGGTCAGTACCTCGGCAGCGGGGCGGTCGATGAAGGTATCGACGTGTGCGTCTCGAGCTGGAGGCGTCCGATACCCGACACTTTTCCGACCATGGCAAAGACCGGCGGAAATTATATGAATTCCCAGCTCATCAAGCTTGAGGCACTCGCGAACGGATATGTGGAAGGGATTGCCCTCGACGCCAGCGGTTACATCAGCGAAGGAAGCGGAGAGAATATTTTCGTGGTCCACGACGGGATCCTGTTCACCACGCCGCTACGCTCTGCCATCCTTCCGGGCATAACGAGATTGAGTATTATGACGCTGGCTAAAGAAGCCGGCATCGAGGTTCGGGAAGAAGTAATGCTGCGTGAAATACTTTATCTCGCCGAAGAGGTGTTCTTCGCCGGGACCGCGGCAGAGATTACCCCGATCCGATCTGTAGATAAGATAAAAGTGGGAGACGGGAAACCCGGTCCCATTACTCGCGAGATGCAGAAACGGTTCTTCAACATCGTGAAGGATGGCGAAGACAAGCACGATTGGCTGACATTCGTTTATGACTAACTTCGCGAGAAATGACAGAAAATATAGCGGAACAGAACAGCCTGTGGCATAATTTCTTCCGGAAAGCGACAGAAGAAGACAATTCCATCGAGGGGCTGTTATCGAAAGTCCCAATCTTCTCGAAGCTTACCGAAAGAGAGTTGCGTCGCGTGGGCTCTATCGTCCACAGAAGGGAATACGCGGCCGACGAGTTCGTTTTCAGTCAGGGGGACCCTGGGCTTGGTATGTATGTCGTTGAAGAGGGCCAGGTTGCTATTCTACTCACCGAACCTGATGGCAATCAGAAGCAGCTTGCGGTATTGAATCCCGGCGATTTCTTCGGCGAGTTGTCGCTCCTTGACGAATCCCCTCGAAGCGCCTCTGCCGTAGCGAAGACCAATTCGAAAATCATCGGTTTCTTCAGGCCCGATCTCGTCGACTTGTTGAACCGCTCCCCTAAATCGGGCACGAAAATTCTGTTTAAGCTCGGAGAGGTAATAGGTGCACGCCTCCGGATTACCAACGAGCAGCTTGGAAAATTGAGCGCTGAATTGGAAAGCAGACCGAACAAGAAAGAGGGAGAACGCCATGGCAACCGTCAGTCTTAAGAAGATCCTGGTGCCGCAGGATTTTTCGGAATACTCACTTCATGCCCTGAAGTATGCGGTCACCTTTGCCGAGCTTTTCAAATCGGAACTGATCATCCTGCACATTGTCGAGCCGATTGTCTATCCGGCTGATTTCAGCTTCGGGCAGGTGAGCATCCCCGCGATGGAAGAGGAAATACGCAAGCATAGCGAAGAGCAGTTGAATGAGCTGGTCGAAAGGGAGATCCCTGCCGGGATTAAGGCGACTCCTATGATAAGAGTCGGGAAGCCTTTCATTGAAATAGTCGAGGTGGCAAAAGGGGAAAACGCCGACCTCATTGTAATCTCTTCGCATGGAAGGACGGGCATGGATCACGTGCTCTTCGGGAGCACGGCCGACAAGGTCGTCAGAAAGGCACCCTGCCCGGTACTCACGATCCGACCACACGAACACGAGTTTGTACTTCCCTGACGGGAACAAATTCGGGGAAATAATCTGTTAGGGATGTATCGTTGCCGGGCCGCGCCGGATTGGCGGCCGCGCTTTATGTCGTCCAGGTAATTTCCACGAAAGGGAGTACATATGAAACTCCGGTTGTCCGTTTTAATATTCCTCCTTTCCCTCGTGTTCAACAACGGGTGCAGCACGCTTGGCGGAACAAAAGTCTACAAGAATCCGGATTACAGCCCAGCGGACCTGGGTTACCTGCAGATCGGAATGCCGGCCATACCGAACCTCCCCGCGGAGGACTGGCTTAACGCGACGCCCGGTATCGTGGATAGCCTTCGGGGTAAGGTTGTTCTGTTTGATTTCTGGGATTACACATGCGTGAACTGCGTCAGGACATTCCCCTATTTGAAGGAATGGTACAAACGGTACGCGAAGGATGGTTTAGTCATCATCGGTGTCCATTGCCCCGAGTTCCAGTTTGCGCAGAAAGGTCGGAACCTGGAGGCTGCCGTCGAGAAATTCGGCCTGAAGTATCCCATCGTTATGGATAACGATTACAGGTTATGGAATGAATTCGGTAACAACTCCTGGCCCGAGGAATATCTCTTCGATGGGAACGGCGTACTGCGATACAATCATGTCGGCGAGGGTGAGTATGGAAATACCGAATCGATGATCCAGAAACTCCTGAAAGCGTCGGACCCGAAGCTCAGCTTCCCGCCTGTCATGCAGCCGCTCCGTCCCACGGATGTCCCAGGGGCGGTCTGCTACCTTCCCACTAACGAAACGTACCTCGGATACAAAATAGGGAAGATCGGGAACGAGGAGGGCTATACCCACGACCGGGTCGTAAATTATCCCGCGCCGAAGAGCATCGAAAAAGACAGGTTCTATCTTGTGGGGGAGTGGAAAATACGGGCTCAATACGTACGCTACACCGGCGATCCCGGGAAAGGCAAGTTGCTCATGAACTACGCAGCTTCGTCCGTGAACCTTGTAATCGGGCAAGACTCTTCGGGGCTGGTACATCCCGGTGAGCACGATCCTTTCAGGGTTTATGTCTATCGGGATGGTCTTCCGGTGCCGGAGGGGGACAGGCCTTCAGCAATGCAGTCGGATGTTTCTGGCAGAACGTATATCACCGTGACAAACCCGGGAATGTACGATATCATTGACGACAAGAAATACGGGAGACACTTACTGACGCTTGAGCCGCGCTCCGATGCGTTTGCCGCCTACTCGTTTACATTCGGTACGTCCTGCGATACTACCGGAAGTTAGGTCTCATGTCCTGAGGGCTTTCTAAAGCCCGTACTTTTTCCGCTTTCTCCAAAGCGTCGCAGGGTCTATCCCAAGGATGTGCGACGCTTCTTCGACAGTTGGGACCTCCCGTATTACCCTGGAGATGTAATCTCTCTCAAGCTCATCGAGGGAAACCAACCGTTTGCTCTCCTGTTGCCTGATTTCCTCGGGCAGGTGGTGAACTTCTATCCTTTTGCCGTGGGCGAGGAGCACGGAGCGCTCGATAACGTTCTCGAGTTGCCGAATATTGCCGGGCCACCGGTAATTAGCGAGAAGCCCGAATGCGACAGGGTCGATTTCCGGCAGGTGGTCTCCGCCGAATTTTCTTATGAAGTGCTTGATCAACAGCGGGAGATCGTCTGGCCGTTCACGGAGAGGCGGGAGTTTAATCGTCACACCGTTTATTCTGTAGTACAGATCGTCGCGAAACGTACCCGCCGCGAGCACTTCCTTGAGATCGCGGTTCGTCGCGGCGATGAACCTGACATCGACTTTCATGGATTGCGAATCGCCGACCCGTTCAAATTCACGGCTCTGCAGGAAGCGGAGTAATTTTGCCTGGGTTGTGGTGGGTATCTCCGTTATTTCATCGAGGAACACGGTGCCCCCGTCCGCCATTTCGAAGCGGCCCTGCCTGTCACGCACCGCTCCCGTGAATGCCCCCTTCACATGTCCGAACAGTTCGCTCTCCAGCAGGCTTTCTGAAAGAGCCGCGCAGTTTACGGTCATGAAAGGCGCATTGCTCCTGGCGCTGGACGTGTGGATGAATTTCGCGAACAGTTCCTTTCCTGTGCCGCTCTCACCTTCGATGAGTATGCTTATGTTCGTGTCCGCGACTTCCCGCGACAGATTGATGAGGGACAGAACCTGCGGGTCGGTTGTGATAATGTCCTCCGCCGCCTGGTATCTATGCAACTCCTCCTTCAAGTCCTTCAACTGTTTCTGTAGCAGGAAGTGGTCGTAAACCTTCTGGGCGAAATGCTGCAGTTCCTGGAAGTCGAAGGGTTTTTGCAGGTAATCGTAAGCGCCCTGTTTGATGGCCTGGACGGCCGTGTCGACGGAGCCGTGTGCGGTGACGATCACGACTATGGTGTCGGCGGAGAATTTCTTTATTTCCCCCAGAAGCGTCAAGCCGTCAATCGGGTACATCTTCAGGTCAAAGAAGGCGATATCGAAATGTCTTTCTGATGCCATCCTGAGCGCTTCGTCGGGTTTGGATGTTGCTGTAACTTCGAGGCCTATCGATTCGAGACAGATTGTCATCGTCCGAAGTATGTTCGTTTCGTCGTCGACGAGGAGAACTTCTGCTTTCATGCGGATATTTTTCTTTCGTGCGCTATGCGCTTCTCAATCGGTATGGAGAAAGTGAAAACACTCCCGGTCCCTACTCTGCTGTCGACCCAAATACGTCCGCCGTAAAGCTCGACTATCTCTTTCGCGATCGAGAGGCCGAGTCCAACCGAGCCAGGGGAGGGGCTTGACGAATCATGAAGTTGCACAAACTTGTCGAAAACCTTTTCCACCTCTTCCGGCTCGATGCCGCAGCCGGTGTCCCGGACAGCCACGATCAGATCCTCGTCGTTTATTGTGGTGTCCACCGTGACGCTCCCGCCCGGGTCGGTGAATCTCAGTGCGTTCGTGACAAGATTTGAAACTACCCAGGAAAGCTGCTGGAAGTCTGCCACGAATTCCGGGATATTGTCGTCGGTGTTCAGAATCAGCCGGACTTTCTTGTCGTTGAACTGAAGCAGGACCGGCTGGACGGAGAACTCTATGAGAGTTTTTGCGTCTATCCTGTCTTCTTTCAGCTGAATCTTGCCGGACTCGAGGCGGGAGAGCTCGAGCAATTCCCGGACAAGCTTGGTTAGTCTTTCAGCATCCTGTTTCGCGGCGACGAGGAGCTCATGCTGTTTCTTGTTCACGTGCCCAATATGCTCGTCCTTGAGTATATCGAGAGTCATGTTGATGGAAGTCAGCGGTGTGCGAAACTCGTGAGACACCCGGGCCATAAACTCGGACTTCATCTTGTCCAGCTCCTTGAACTGCGTGACGTCCTGAAGTATCAGTACAACACCGGACACTTTTCCTAGATCATCTCTGGACGCATTCAGCTTTATCCTGAAATACCGGTTTTCTTCGTTGAAGCGAAGCTCAAAATAAGGGGGTATGTTCAGCGGACTTTCACCTCCGAGGCAGCGGGTCAGGTATTTGCTCAGCTCCGGATTTCTGACGACGCGCTGGAATTCCTGGCCGATGGAGGCTTCTTCCGAGACGTCGAATACGGCCTCGGCCAGCTGGTTCATCAATACTATTCTTCCTTCGCGGTCCGCCACCACTATCGGGTCGGAAATCGTCCCGACGATCGCTTCAGATTTTCTCTTCTCGTAAATTAGTTTCTCAATATTAATTTCTTCGTATTTTTTCAGCCGCTCGGCCATACGGTTGAATTCCCGGGCTAATTCTCCGATTTCATCCCTTGAGTTGATGTCCGCACGGACATCCATGTAGCCTCTCCCAAGCTTCCGGACGGACTCGGTAAGTTTCTCCGCGGGTTCAAGGATGTACTGAGAGAACTGCCAGCTTGCGACGATGCTCAGGACTATCGCGAGCAGCGCGGCCCCCAGTACCGCCACCGTTGCCTGGTTGGATATATCATTAGCCTTTGTGTCGGTGGCAACCATCGCGTTATGGTTCATGTCAAGAAGCTGGAAGCACTCGTCCTTGATCTTGTTGAACAAGGGGAGCACGTTCTTGTAGTGAAAATCCTGAGCATAAGCATGGCTGTGTGAACCGAGGACGTTTCGAAGAGAGTCTGTCGCGTCTGAATACTGGGCGTACGAGTTCTTGATGTTGTCCAGTATTACCATGCCACGCGTCGAGACGTTGGAGTTGACCGCCTGTTGATACCATACAAAGAAATCGTCGTGGTTATCTTGAAATTGACTGTAGCCGAGGTCGACGTATCCGTTTAGCATCACCAGTTGAGCGCTGTTGTCCCTCTCTAGGGCCACGACCATATTCTGAGCGGCAATAACATTCTGGTAGTTCTGTTTGATCATCTTCGTGATTGCCTCCGTCAGCTGGTTGAAATTGTATATCGACCAGACGCTGACGATCACGTTAATGATCACCAGTACAGTGAAACCCGCCGCAACCTTCGCTCTGAGTGTGCTGAACATTTCCTTTTGTCGAGTGTTCTCTTCATAAGTTTAGAAACTGCAGAGTAATTTGCAATGATGCATTCCTGCGGATTCAGGCGTCTTTAGACACGATCCTCTCCGCGGCAGGGGAGGCTTTTTAACTCATGCGGTAATATACCACCCTGCATTTCAGGTAAAATGACGCAAATGCGGCGGCTGTCTGCATCTATCTGCCGGGGGGTCATTCAACGTGCACAGTTTTGAAGCCTTTTTTATTCCCATAGCCCCGGCACGCCGATTGATAAAATGTAGACCGAAATGAGAACGCTCGATACGAAGGTTGCCTTAGGGATCATGACCGATGAAGAGGCGATGTTTGAATTGTTAACCAAATTCCTCGGCAAGGAAGGCTACGAGACGAGAAGGGTATCCACGGATGCTTCTGAAGCCATGGACCTCCCGCTGGTTATCCTCGCGCCGACAAGAGATCCGAGTCGTTCAAGAAGTTGGTTCGCGAATTTGAAAAAGAGAAAGCCCGCCGTCCTGGTCGTCCAATGTTGCGACGAGGATTATGCGGACGTTGACACCAACGTCGTCCTGCTGAAGGAACGCCCTCTCAATTTGAGGCAGCTGAGCGAAACTATCAGGAAGACTCTCGAGAAATCGGGAAGCCTCGTTTCGCATGCGAAATGAAAGTCGAATTGTGAGTCTACTGTCATTGAATATTTCGAAATCGGTTTCATTGCCTCCGTCGGTACGACACGTTAGAAGTGATATTGATGAGTTTACCATAGAACCAAGGGGTTTTGGGCTGCTGATTTATTTAAATGCTACTCGCTCAGGGGAAGGCACTGCCATATCTCGGCGGCCCAAAAATTTTTATAGTTAGAAATACTCCCTCTTTCCTCCTCCTGCTGCTGCCAGGTGAACCTTAAGGCTAATCTGGCGGCAGCCTCTATTTTTGGGGTGTGGAAGTTTGCTCACTACAATGTGCCATAAAACCACAGGAATCGCTTGAAGTATGGCCAGGAAGGTTTGGATCGTCTTAATATCACTCAATTTGGACTTTTTTCGCGGCCATCATAACGCGAAGTCGGCACAGTCCTTGAACATAGCGTGGCTGAATGAAATCTGAAGACCTTTCCAAATTCGATAAGCTTGTCGTGATGAAACTGCGCGAGCTCCTTATTGCCCGTCATAAAGTTACGGTCAACGAGGGTAAACAGGAGGTGGTCGAGGCCGCGTCAAAGTTTGACAGCCCGGACCTCAACGAGCTGGTGTTCGCACTCCATCGGATAGAGAAGGGTATTTACGGGCAATGCGTCATATGCAGGCACGATATCCCATCTGAATTGCTCGAGGAGAGCCTCACGGCAAGGCTCTGTCCATCCTGTCAAACCGCGATGCACGAAAAAACCGATACTCCGAGATGAAAATCAAATTTGTTTATTTCCTACCGTTACTATTTTTACTATTCTCTTTCTCAGTTCCCTCCTTCGCTAAATCAGACGACGACTGCCTGGCTTGCCATTCCGATTCCACGCTTACGATGGACAAGGACGGGAAAACCATTAGCCTCTATGTCAGCGGCCATATGTTTAATGCGTCCGTGCATGCCGGCGCGGGAGTAGGTTGTGTCGACTGCCATCAGGGATACAGTGCCGACGACGTGCCGCACAAGCAAACCACTCCGAACGTCGACTGCAGCCAGTGCCATGATGTACAGCTCCACGCTCCGAATGGAGCCGGGTATCACATGGCTCACTCATCCCTGAAGTGCTGGGATTGCCACGGCACTCACGACATCCAGCCCGCAAGCAAGATTGTCGTCGACAAGAAATGCCTGTCTTGTCATGCCGCCGAAAAGACCTTCATGACTTCCGCGCATGCAAAGGCCATGGTCGGCGCGAAGGGGTTCACTTGCGAATCGTGCCATCAGAAAGCTCACGATGTGAGAAAGATAACGGCCCTCAAGGCGGCTGCGGTTGATACTCTCTGCTCCCAATGTCACAAGGGGGTGGAATCGGATATTAACCACGGCATCCACAAGAAGGCCTTTGCGAACGGAACGATGACTTGCGTTACGTGCCATACTGCGCACGAAGCACAAACTTCGAGAGAAGCGATATCAAAGAATGCTTGTTTCAAGTGTCACACGAACTTGAAACTCTTTGACGGAGTAAACGCGGAAAACGGTCAGGCACTCACTTCTCTGGTTCAATCATATGCACATAGCATCCACGCGGAATCCCTGAAGAAGACCGGCAAGGGAGCTACCTGTGTCGACTGCCACGGTTCTCACACAATCAAACCCGCGAGCGATCCGACATCCCCGGTCAACAGGGCAAACGTGGTGACCACGTGCGGCAGGTGTCATCCAGACGTTGAGAAAAGCTATCTGAATTCCTCTCACGGCAAGGCGTTACTATCCGGTATAAGTGTTGCGCCGGTCTGCACAGATTGTCACGAGGAGCATTCTATCGAGTCGGTCGACAATCCCAACTCTCCCGTCAGCAGGGCGAGAGAGCCGGAGATCTGTCTCAATTGCCATGTGAAGAATACGGAGGTGCTCAAACTCACTGGCGTTTCGGCTGCATTTCTGCTGAGCATAAGGAGCAGTGTGCATATCCGATCTCTGGAAGGCGGCAACCTGAAGGCCGCGACCTGCAGTGATTGTCATGGCGCCCATGACATGTTGCCGGCCGGTAACCCGAAATCGAAGGTTTTCAGAGAAAACATCCCCTCCACCTGCGGCGCGCCGGGGTGTCACCAGAATGTGTATGAGAAGTACACCAGCGGCATACACGGCGCCGCTCTTGCGCAAGGTAACAAGAATGTCCCCGTTTGTACAGATTGTCACGGAGACCATCAGATTCTTGCCCCGAGCAATCCCAAATCCACCGTCTATGCGACGAACGTAGCCCAGTCGTGTGCAAAGTGTCACGCATCAGTCAGGTTGACTGAAAGGTACGGACTACCTCCCGACAGAGTCGTAAGCTATATGGACAGCTATCATGGGCTGGCTGTCAGAGAAGGATCCACAGTTGCCGCCAATTGCGCGAGCTGTCATGGCGCACATGAAATACTCCCTTCGTCAGATCCACGATCGTCGATAAACGGAGCTAATCTGCAAAAGACGTGCGGGAAGTGTCATAACGGTGCCAGTATACGATTCGCTTCTACCCCCGTGCATGTCTTTCCGGCGTCAAAACGGGAACCTATCCTTTACTGGTTATCCCAGGTATACATATTCCTCATAATCGGAATTATCGGGCTAATGCTCCTTCATAATCTTCTCGACTTTGTGAAGAAGTCCCGCAAGAAGCTGACGCAAAGGAGGAGGGGAATTCGTCCGACCGAAGCGAGTGCCAGGCTGTATGTTCGTATGACAGGTAATGAGAGGCTCCAGCATCTCGTGCTTCTCCTGAGTTTCCTCACACTCGTACTGACAGGGTTCATGCTGAAGTTCCCCGATTCATGGTGGGTTAAAACAATAAGAGATATTGTGGGGAATGGTTTCGCTGACCTGCGTGGGCTGATCCACAGGATTGCCGGCTCGGTTATGATAGCAGGTGCGGTGTATCATATTTTTTACGTAAGCCTCACAAAACGCGGAAGGCAATTTATCAAGGACATGCTGCCTAAGATTCAAGATGTGAGAGATGCGGTCTCCGGGTTGAAGTACAACATCGGATTAAGCAAGGACCGTCCCAGGTTCCCCCGGTTCAGTTACGTTGAAAAAGCGGAATACTGGGCCCTGATATGGGGGACTGGTGTAATGGCAATAACTGGTCTCTTGCTGTGGTTCAACAACTTCTCTCTTGGCGTGATTACAAAACTCGGCCTCGATGTGGCGACCTTGATTCACTATTACGAGGCCATTCTGGCCAGCCTGGCGATACTTGTGTGGCACTTCTATTCGGTGATTTTCGACCCCGAGGTCTACCCGCTGAACCTTGCATGTATAAAGGGCACGCTGAGTGAGGAGGAAATGGAAGAAGAACATCCGTTGGAGCTGGAGAGACTGAAAGAGGCAGGGGAGGGTGAAATAGTAATCGAGAATGGAAACGATGATCAGAACCCGGGCCGGACAAAGCGATGACCATCGGAACGGCGTGCAAATGAACTCTCTGCTTTACCGACGTGCAGATCTGGCGTCCGGCAGATTCGGGTTTCGTTTGTCGGCAATCATTCGAAAGGGAAGTCATGGACAATAAGGTCCCAAGGTTCTCGCGAAGCTGGCGTGTGCAACACATGCTGCTCATGGTAAGTGTGTTGCTCCTGATGATCTCCGGATTTTCCGTTAAGTACTCGGATACTCTTTGGGGTAAAGTGCTGATTTTCCTTGAAGGCGGTTTTCAGGCAAGAGGAGCGCTGCATCGTTTGTCCGCCGTCCTCCTCTTCATTACTGCGGTCTACCATTTCGTTTACATATCTATTACAGAGGAAGGGAAAAGGGAGTTCAGGAAACTCCTGCCCAACAAAAGAGATTTTACCGACCTTAAGAACAGCATTTCATACGACCTGTTAAAGAGGTCTGAGAGGCCCGCTTTTGGCAGGTACTCTTACCGCGAGAAGGTTCAATACTGGGCATTCTTCGTCTTCATATTACTGATGTTCTTGTCGGGTGTTGTTCTGTGGTTTAACGATTTCTTTTTTAGTTTTCTTCCGAAGTGGGCGTTCGACGTTTCATTCGCACTCCATGGTGGTACGGCGACACTGATTATTCTTTTTCTTGTCCTGTGGCATTTATATATAGTTCACCTCTCACCCGGCAACTTTCCCGGAAACGGCTCGTTCTGGCACGGTTACGTTACGGAGCGATGGATGAAGGAAAATCACCCGCTTGAACATGAAGAGATGAAGAGCGAAGCAGCGATGAAACCGAAGGAGGGAGAGGCGGATTAATATGATGGCTCTTCTGACGATCATGCTTGCCCTGTTTCAGGTCGGTGCATCTGCACAAAATAGCCGGTGCTTCCTGTGCCATGGGAAAGAGAATTTCGGCGTGACTGAGAACGGGCAATTCCAATCGCTATATGTGTCGCCCGGGCATTTTTCCACTTCAATCCACGGCAAGTTCAGATGTGTACAGTGTCATACCGACGTTAAGGTGATACCGCATTTTATCAGACCGAACAAGATCAGCTGTCTCCAGTGCCACTACGAGGGGAATACGGTCGGCGCTCCGGTGAAATGGATGCCTGAACAGTATAAGCAAAGCATTCATGCTAAGGCCTTGGCCGAGGGCAATAAAAACGCACCTGACTGTGAAACCTGTCATACAACCCACTACGTGAAAAGTCCGTCAGATTCGACTTCAACAACCTACCGCAAGAACGTCCCCGATCTGTGCGGAAGATGTCACAAACAGGAATTGGAAGAATACAGTAAATCTATCCATTACAAGGCGCTGATGAATGGGATGCTCGGTGCAGCAGTCTGTACGGATTGTCACCATGAACATGACGTTCTCCCGCCGAGCGATCCGAGGTCTTCACTCAATCCGGAAAGCGTTGTAAGTACATGCACGAAGTGTCATTCCGATACCCTGCTGATGGAAAAAGCGAATGTGCCTGTCCAACAGCCGCAGGCGTACAGCGAGAGCTTCCACGGGATTGCCCTGGAAAACGGAATGGTCAGGGCTGCAAACTGCACCTCGTGCCACGGCAACCATGACATACTTCCGGCTAGCGACCCGAACTCTCCGATCAATCCGAAGAATCTTCCGAAGACATGCGGAAAATGTCATCCCAATGCAGATCAGAACGTCGCAAAGGGAAAGGTCCACATCATTCCCGGAGAGAGAAGCGCAGGGGTCGTTTATTATGTCTATACATTCTTTAAGTGGTTCACTCTCCTAGTGGTCCTCTTTCTCTTAGTGCACATAGTGCTGGATCTTTCAGGTTTCATAAGGCGAAAGTATGCAAAACACGAGTAAGCCCGACAAAAATTTGGACGACATTGCGGAAACCATGATCAGCGAGGTCGAGAGGGAAGAGAACATCGGACTGGATGAAGAATTCAGATCTCATCTGAAAGAAGAGCTGATCGAAAGAGTCAAGCAGCATGCCGAAATCAAACGCAGACAATCGCAGGAAATGAAGAAGAAGGAGGCGAAAGCCAGAGAAGAATCTTTTCTCCGCTTCGGCCTCAACTTCAGGATGCAGCACCTGACTCTTGCCGTCGGGGTGATAATTAGCAATACATGGTT
>CAWEBD010000148.1:0-23684 GCA_963806435.1 uncultured Bacteroidota bacterium | reverse complement strand
CTCGGATCGAATCCGGAGAACATCGGAGCAGGCGCAACTGATCCAGATGGTTTCGCGAAAGCTTGCCGCGCAGATCAGTATCACAAATATGTCGGCCGCTAAGAAGCCAAAAATCGAAATAGAGATGTGATGGTATGATAGACTCCTCTGAAGAGGTCGTCTGGAAGATCAAGGAAGTCCTCGTGGAGGCAAACAGGTTCCTTGCCATAGACAATGGCAGCGTGGAGTTTATCGAACTTGAACAAGACGGCATATTGCGCGTGAAATTCCACGGATCCTGTGCCGTTTGCCCGTTGAGGCCGATGACACTCAGGGCAGGGGTCGAAAGGGCCGTTCTCCTCAAAGTCGCCGAAGTCAGGCGCGTCGAGCTCGCCCTAAATTAATTCAAACTGGATTTGTCAGTACTAATTGCTCCCCAAAAACGCGGGACATCGGAATTCTGTGTCTGTAGTTCTGAGCCGGTCTGCTTTGAGATTCTCCTCAAAAAATATCCGCCTGTAAGCAGAGCGAATTCCGGGGAAAGAGCGCTACTAAAGGGACAGGGGATCTAGTTCTTCACATTTGTAATTTTTTATTGCCACCGTTCTGGCAGGGAATTTTTTCATTAGTTCATAGTTATGCGTCGCGAGGAGGACGGTGGTTCCTCCCAGATTTATCTTCCTCAGGAGACTCAGTATGTCGGCCGATGTAGTGGGATCAAGATTCCCGGTCGGCTCGTCGGCAAGGATTGCAATTGGATCCTTGGCGATAGCCCTCGCTATCGAAAGCCTCTGCTGCTCCCCTCCGGAGAGCTCGCCGATCGGGGACTTCTTTCTGTGAATTAGCCCTACCTGTGTCAATGCCTGTGTCGCTTGCATCTTCATGTCGCGGCTCGAGTATCCCACAGCCTGCAGGGCAAACGTCACATTATCGTAAACTGACCTGTCCTCAAGCAATTTGTAATCCTGGAATATTATTCCCAGTTTCCTCCGCAACTGGTACAGCTTCCTTTTCTTGACCGATGTGGATGAGAAGGTATCTATCCTCACGATACCGGTGGTCGGCGCGAGATCCATGTAGAGCAGGCGCATAAGAGTAGTCTTCCCGCACCCCGTCTCTCCCACAATGTAAACGAACTCACCCTTCTGTATCGTGAGGTTGACGTCTGAAAAGATCAGGTGGTCGTCGAATGCGAATGCAACGTTGGTACATTTAATCATGATCTGGTTTCACCAACACAAAATGGACCCTTTCTGAATGATCGTTTGCATCGAGCATGGTGAAGTCACCGGCAGCAAACCTTTCTTCAAACCCGGCCGCGGAGAACAGCTTCCTGATGAGAGCGAGATTGTAAACAAACTCTCGGTGCACTTCTTCGATCACCCGCCCGTTCTTCTTCACCCGAACGTATGTCGTGTGTATCTTCGTCTCCGGGTCGTACAGTGACTTACGATGGTAGAAAACACCTTTGTGCTTTCCTCGCTGGACAAATAGAGAGGGCTCGTTAAGAGAGTTGGACTCGAGACTTGCGTCGAAGACAAAAACACCGCCCGGCTTCAGGTCCTCGTAAACGTTTCCGAAGAAACGCCCTAGCGCCGCGGAGGTTGGTATGTAATTTATGCTGTCGTAAACGCACACGGCGCGGTCGAACGACTCTTTCCGGGAGTACGTTACCATGTCGTGGTGTACCAAATGCAAACTGTCGCTGTTCCGGCGCGCGAGTTTCTCCTTTGCCACTTTAAGCATGTCGCCTGAGCTATCTACGCCTGTCACGTCGTAGCCAAGTTTCGATAGTATAATCGATATGTTGGCAGTTCCGCAAGCGAATTCGCATAATTTTTCGCCCTGGATCCGTGACCTTCTCGACTCCATCCCGGCAACCCGCATCAGCAATACCAGGTATTTCGCCCAACCGCGGTAATCCACTTCCTTCATCATGTGGTCATATACGACGGCTGAAGCGGAGTATGGCGTAGCCTGTTCCGCATCCGACTCGAAAAGGTCGATCTGGTGAAGTTGAAAAGAAAGTTTCGTCGGGGCTCCCTTGTCTATTTCCTAGTTGCCTTCCTGTTCTTCGAAATGTCGAGTGCGAGTTTTATCGCTTCGATAGTGCTTGACGGGTTTGCAATCCCTTTCCCGGCAATGTCGAAGGCCGTACCGTGGTCGGGTGACGTCCTGATGATATTTATGCCGGCGGTGAAATTGATGCCGGTGCTGAACGATCTCATCTTCAGCGGTATCAGCCCCTGGTCATGGTACATCGCAAATATGCCGTCGAACATACCCTCGCGATAAGTTCCGAAAAATGCGTCGGCGGGGAATGGCCCTTCAGCGTCGATCTTCATCGCGTTGGCCTCCCGGATCGCGGGTTTGATTACCTCGTTCTCCTCTTTCCCTATCAATCCGTTTTCGCCGGCGTGAGGGTTCAACCCGAGAACCGCAATCTTCGGGGACTTGACGCCGAAATCCCTCTTTATCGAATTATTGAAGACTCCCAGTCTGTTAAGTATGCTCTCTTTCGTGAGAGCTTTTGAGACTTCCGAAATGGGAATGTGGATCGTGGCTAACGCTATCCTTGCGAAACCGGAGACCATAATCATGATCGAACCGTGGGAGTTCGACAGTGTCGTCACCATTTCGGTCTGTCCCGGAAAAGCGTAACCGGCTTGTCTCAGGGTTTCTTTCGATACCGGCGCCGTGACAATCGCGTCTGCTTCGTTATTGACGCAGAGTTGAACGGCTTTTTCGATCGCCCGCCCCGCCCAGAGACCGCTTTCTTTTGTTAGTTTTCCCGGTTTTATTTTCTCGTTGAAATTCGGGCATATGTCGAGTATGGTTATTTCGCTTCGGCCCACCGCGTCCGAAAGGGAATCTACTTTTAGTATTTTCCTGCGAAGGGAATATTTGTCCGCGTAAAATTCAAAAGCCTTGTAGGGGCCGACCAGCAGTGGCGTGCAGTTCGCGCGTATCGTGCGGCTGGCGGCGGATTTAAGCGCTACCTCCGGGCCGATACCATTGTAGTCACCGATGGTAATTGCAACTATACTCATAGATTCTCCGTTCGATACAGCTTGAATTCTCCGAAGTTTTGTTCCTTGAACACCAAGCTTCTTTTTAAATTGGGATAACTCCAGATCTCGTATGTGCCGTCGCTCCTGAACTCGCGGCTCACGCTTTCGGGTTTACCGAAGAGGATGTAGGATTTGCCGCGGTCCGTCGCTGCTCCGTTCCGGGTTCCAAGTGAACCGAACTGCTCGTATGCGTAGTCCGCTCTCGCATAGTATTCGGCTTCGAGCTCGTTGAAGCCTGTCGAAGGGGTCGGGTCATGAGATTTCCAGAACGTGTCGAACTTCGCTCTGATTTCTGTGTCACTACCCGAGTTGATCTCCGAGAAGGTGGAGTCTGGAATAATGTATTTTAAGAGTGAGAGAGCAAGCGTAAAGTTACGGAGAGTCAGTGGCTTATCAAGCCACAGGTATCGAAAAAGATATGAGACCACGCTTCCACCCCTGGATAGATTCAGCCGATAACTTCCTTCGTTCAGGCTATCGATCTGCAGTTCAGCGAGGTATGCAATCCGTGTCGAATCAGCCACACCGGACAGATAAAACTCGTTCTCTTCGGAAACGGGTTTGAGACGCTCAAGATAACGAGTCGGAGCAGGAGCGTGCATGATCTCTCTCCCGTCTATGGTCGCGAGGGAAATCGAAAGAGGGGGCGAATCGGTGGCCTGCATCAGAATGAGAAAGTTAATGCTTGACGGGAAGGGGGCCACGCTATCCCTGATGACAGGGTAATATCGGTTGTCCGACAGTGAATCAAGAAACAAGACCTCGAGAATGTCGGATGAATCGCGTCCAGGAAAATGTCTCGTGAGTGCGGTGTTTAGATAGCTGATATTCTGGGCATCGTCACGTACCTCAGCACTCATGTTGTAGACGGATCGCGGCAAAGTGAGGGTGACGCAATCAGTGACACGTGTTATATCGGACTGCGACTCCGCGAAAGTGTGCGCCGTTACACGCTTCCGGTGGGACTGGTGGTAATTAATGCCCGCGGCCGAGTCCAATGCATCGACCGAGAAGGAAAGACTCGCGGCGAACGGGGAAGAGGTGTCTACCGATCTGGTGAAAATGATCTTGTCGAACGGGATTGCATAAGCTGCGCAGATGGTGATACTGTCTTTGCTGGAACCGAGTATCCAGGTTGAGAACGGTATTTTTTCTCTTGGTTCGCCGGCCTGGGAGAATGCAGAACCGGACGGGGCGAGTACAAACAGGATAACACCGAGGACAAACTTAGCCGCCATGAACTGTAAGTTAATCAGCCGGGAAGTTTTTATCAAAGCACGAACCCCCGCCGGCCGCTCGGCGCACTGGTAAGTATCAAGAAAGTTGCAATACACGTGCTGGCTGAATGACTTCTCGATGCCCGTCGAAAGAGATTATGAAGGAATTGCTTGCGGAAGAAGACCCTCCACGACGTGAGGCAACTCCCGGTCTGTCATCTGCTCAGAGACTACTGGCTTTAAGGCTGGCTGGAGGACCGAAGAGGTTTGACTTGAGAAAGCAGCGACCGGCTTCACCGGAAAGGATTGAAATGCTCAAATATGATATAAATGCGTATCGCAAATTATTCCCGTTTATCCAGACGGGCACCATTTACATGAATCACGCAGCGACTAGCCCGCTCTCGACCAGGGTGGTTGCGGCGGTGAATAAATACCTCATCGACAGGAGCGAGACACAGATCGATAATTTTGCCGTCCTTCAGCAGACTCTCTCCGAAACCAGGGATTATGCCGCGAAGCTTCTGAACACCACATCTGAGCGTATCGCTTTTTTCGACAATACGACAAACGCGCTGAATCTACTTGCCACCGGGATTCAGTGGCAGACGGGTGACAGAATCATCCTGGACGATATCGAATTTCCTGCGAATGTGTATCCCTTTCTTAATCTGAACCGCCTCGGAGTGGAAGTGGACTTTGTCAAAAACCGTGACGGTAGGATTCTAATCGCCGATATCGAGGAAAAGATCACTTCACGGACAAGATTACTTTCAATCAGCCATGTCCAATTCCTGACAGGTTTCAGGTCGGATCTGAGAGCCATCGGTGAGCTCTGCAGGAGGCACGCGATCATTTTCTCCGTCGATTCCATCCAGTCGGCCGGGGTCGTGCCCATCGATGTCAATGACATACATATCTATTTCCTGGCTACAGGAGGTCAGAAATGGTTGATGGCCCCTCAGGGAATAGCTTTCGCGTTCATTTCGGATGAAACCCAGAACAGGCTCAAACAGGCGTATCTTGGGTGGACGAGCATCAAGAATTTTTTCGGCGAGTTCACCAGGTACCGTCTCGATCTCGACGACACTGCGCGTAGGTATGAGAACGGCACGCTGAACTTTATCGGAATAACATGCCTGCACGAGTCTCTCTCCACATTGCTGGAAGTTGGCATAGAATCGATTGAAGAGCATGTTCTCGACTTGAGCGACAGGTTAATATTGGAGCTTGAGCCTATGGGGATGATGGTGTACGTTGCCGGTGACCGCAGCGAGAGGGCAGGGATAATTTCAATAAGTGTCCCGAACGCGGATGAGATTTCACGCAAGCTCGCGCAAGCCGGGATTGAAGTGCGCGTGCGCCAGGGACTCGTCAGGGTTTCCCCCACTTTTACAACACCGAAGACGAAATTGCCTCACTTGTCGAAAACCTGAAGCCTAGAAGCCTGGCCGAGAACCCAATCGAACACGGATAATACGGAGCATTACTGATTTCCACGGATGAAAATGATAATAAAATCAGTGGGAATCCGTTGCTTCAGTGTTATCCGTGTTCAATGTTCTTCTTTTTCCTGCCACGGATCCACTTTTCGGCCGGATCTCTGGACAGTACTGCTCGTAATAGGCGGTTAGGCCGCGAAATCACTTCAAAGTCAGACGACCGAGTCGAAGTTAGTGAGCGTGACGGGCTCGGGTGTCCAGAAGGGCTCAGCATACCTGACCCCCGCCATTCTTCCATGGTATCTCATTCTGCCGAGCAGGTATTCCATAAATTCGGGCGTCGAAAGCATCGTCTGCGGATCCTTGCTTGACGGGTTGAAGAACTGGGATTTGTGAGCATTTATCGCGGCGACCTTGGTGTCGTAGTCGTTCGATATGTCCACATACATTGTTGGTATGAATGTGCGGTGCTGCATGTAATAGTAGGCCCTCTTGGGTCTGTACGCGGCGAGTGAGCCGGTTTTTAACTTCGTGAGTCCCGAATAGAAAATCGCGTCGCTCACCAGCTGATGAGCGTGGACATGGTCCGGGTGTCTTTCCTCCCGGTAGGGGGCAAAAACAATTTCAGGCTGGTATTTTCTCATCACTTCAACAACTTTGAGCAGGTTCTTCCGGTTCATCTCGATGTTTGAATCCGCGATGCCAAGGTTCACGCGCACGTCGGCGCCGAGTATCCTGGCTGCTTCTTTGGCCTCGGCTGCTCTGATGGCTGCGTTGCCGCGGGTTCCCATCTCGCCTCTGGTAAAATCCACTATTCCAAAGGGTTTGCCGTTCCTGTACAACATGGAAAGAGTGCCTCCGCAGCTCATCTCGACGTCGTCGGGGTGAGCTCCGAAAGCGAGAGCGTAGAGTTTCATATCTTTTTTATCCTAAGAATTTTTGGTGCGAGTTTGAATAACGAACTCAGTTTGTTGGAAATGTTTTTCGAAAACAAAAAATCCGTGGCGGTCTCAAAAAAGGACAGGGTTGTTTTGTCGTACTTGTACCACCACAATTTCTTCATTTGCGGCAAGCGTTCGACCTCGTAGTACTTCGGCCAGACCATCTCGAGCAGTCCTTCTTTTCCATGCGTCCGTCCCGAGCCGCTTTCCTTGATACCCCCCACGACGCCATCGATTATGCCATAGTAGCTGATAACGTCGTTCACTATCGCGGCGCCTGCCCGAAGCCTTTTCGCTATCTCCATGCCGTGTTTTGCGTCGCGCGTCCATACGCTTGCCGCGAGTCCGGACTTCGAAGCGTTTGCCAGGTCGACAGCCTCGGCATCGGAACGGAATTCCACTATCGGGAGCACCGGTCCGAATGTTTCTTCCTTCATGAGAAGGGAATCCATCGGGACATCGACAAGCACGGTCGGAGGAATGAAGTGAACTCCCCCTTTATCTGAGAAGATGCCTCCGGTAGCGATCCTGGCTCCTCTTGCCGTCGCGTCGTTCACCTGATTCTTTATTATTTCAAACTGTGCTCTGTGTATGATCGCTCCGATGTCGGTCCCGTCGGCAGTCCCGGGTCCCACTTGCAAGTCCTTGATCTTCTTCTGAAGCATACTGACAAATGAATCAAATATCTTTTCGTGGACAAAGCACCTTTCTACTGAAACGCAGGTTTGCCCGGCATTCATGAACGCTCCCCAGATCGCTCCACTCGTCGCCACGTCGATGTCCACGTCGTCCAGAACGATCATCGCATCTTTGCTCCCGAGCTCAAGTGAAACGGGTGTAAGATTCTTGGCCGCCGATTCGGAGACTCTTCGTCCTACCGACGTGCTTCCGGTGAAGAATATCTTGTCCACACCTGATGAGACAAGAGCGGCACCGACATCGCCAGCTCCCTGGACAACGGCCAGAAGTTTGCGGGGGAGCCCCGCCTCCCACATAAAATCGCCTATCAACCCGCCTGTCAGAGGAGTGTGTTCGGACGGCTTGAATATCACCGCGTTTCCGGCCATGAGTGCCGGGACGATCTGGCTGAGAGGCAGCATCAGGGGGTAGTTCCATGGCGAGATTATTCCCACGACTCCGTAAGGCTCGTAATTTACAAACGCTCGTTTAGTCTTCAATAGCGGAATGCTGATTCCGACATGGCGACTGCGCAGAATCCTTCGCGATCTTTTCGCGTAGTACCTGACGATGTCCAGTCCCGGAATTAATTCCGACGAGTACGCTTCGACGAGCGGTTTCCCGTTCTCCTTCGATATGAGCTCAGCTACCGTTCGCTTGCGCTTGAGAAGCAGGCTCGCGAAGTCCCTCAGGAGCTTGGCGCGCGTTTGGAAGGGGACGCGTACCCATTCCTGCTGTGCGGTCCGCGCATCCTCTACAATTCTCGGAAAGTGATTTGTAGGCGTGGATTCAACCTGTCCAATCTTTTCGCCTGTTGCTGGGTTAACCGAATCGATATTCATGTCAAAATTTACATTTAGACCCGCTGGATTTCAATTACTTGCCACTTTTCTCTTCCATTCATTTTGGAGCACAAACGTCTCAAATGAGGCAATTATCTACTTCACAAAACATGATGATCCGACCGGAATCAACACGAATAGCACGAATGAAGGAACTTCTGTGAATTATCGAATGTCACGAATCAAGGTCGTATGATTCGTGTGATTCGCGTTCAGTGATTTGTTTTGTTAAGTATACCATCTCCTCAAATGAGAATTGAAATTGTAAGCCCAAATCTATTATATTCAATGCAAAATGAACAATTGCGGCCACGACCTCTACTGATCTCCTCATATGAACGACGAACAGAATAAACCGGTAAAACGGTACGTTTTTGACGACATCAGCTCGGAGTACTATGCGGAGTACGAAGAGCCGCAGATTGCCCGGCCCGACAAAGATGTTCCTCGCCCGCCAATTGCTACACCACCTCCTGAGCCGCAACGAACTTATACGCCGAAAAAGGAAGGCCCGCGATTCAGCATAATCGACACCTTCTATTTCAAACCGGAAGAACAATCGCCGGCTGAGCCAAGGGCGGAGTTCCATTCGATTCTGCACAAACTTCTGGAACTCGTCCAGGAAGTCTTGTTTGCGAACACTGTCGTCCTCTTCTGGGTGAACAGGGAGAGGCAACTCCTCGCCGTCGCCGACAAAATGACGAAGTCGAGCACGTTCACGAAAGAACTGCGTCTCCCGATCGGCAATGATGTGGTTAGCAGGATCGCTGTCAGCGGAAAACCGGAAATCATTTCGGAGATAAATCCGGCAGCGGAAATCGACGTTGTGCCGTATTATGAATCGCCGGTAGGAGTAAAGAGCCTTATCGGAGTCCCGATATTTTACCGGGATGAAGTGATAGCGGTTCTTGTCGCCGACAGTCTTAGCGACGAAGGGTTTGGCAGGGAGACCGTACCGTTGCTTGGCAATTTCACGAGGCTGTTCTCCGCCATACTTCGTGCGATCACGGACAAGTACGATCTGGCTCTTGTAAAGAGTGCGTTCAATTCTCTGAAGTGGCTGGGAAATGAGCTGATGACGAAGACTGACGTCAACTCGATATTGACGACCATCGCTACGGCGATTTCCGACACCGTCGACGCTGAGTTTGTTAGCCTGGTTTCCCAGAGCGAAGCGCATACCTGGTCGGTATCGAGGATTGTGAAACGCTCGGGATCCGAGTACGTAGAAGAAGGCTGTAAGGTTAGTCTGAGTGATACTCTTGCCGGCAAGGCCGTCAGGGAGAACAGGTCCCTCTACATGGAAGATCTCTCGCGGATCGAGGAGCATAGATTCAATCAGAGCGAACCGTTGGGCAAGGGTTCCTTTGTGGCGATTCCAGTCTCGGGGCTGAATACGTGTTTCGGGATAATTACCGTCGAGAGTCTTACGCCCGCGAAATTCTCTTCACTCGAAGTTGACGGAATGAAGCAACTGGTCAACCTGGGAGCATTCGCGGCTGAGGTCAGCCAGGCCTATCAGCTGCTTGACAAGTTTGTGGTGTTTGACAGGACCACCGGGACGCTTAACAAAAGATTTTTCCAGGAAAGGCTTGAAGAAGAGGTTGGCAGGGTAAATGATCTCGGGATCAAGAGCGCGCTTGTCTTGATGGGTCTGGACAGAGTTGATGACATAAGGAACAGGTTTTCAGTCGAGGGCGTCGATTATATACTTGCAGACGTCGCCGAGACGGTCCGCGGTTGGCTCAAACCGTACGATGCGATCGGCAAGGTATCGGCGCATTCATTCGGGATCATATTGGAAGGATTTTCCCAGCATGAGGCTCTGGCCTGGGGAGAAAAGTTCCGGAAGAATCTTGCCACGAAGGTGTATCCAATTGGTTCTAGAAACTATATGGCAACCATCAGTGTTGCAGTTTTGAATATTGACAGCAAGAACGATCCCTCCGAACTTGTGATTACCGCGCAGAAGGTACTTCAGCGGGCTCACACGAGCGGTGGAAACGTAGTTAAGATTTTATAGTAAAGGAGAAAATAGAATGGCTAAGACGACAAGTTTCGCGGAGAAAGCAGCTAAAGCGATCGCGGGTAAGAAGGGTTCCGAGTGCCCGAAGTGCGGCGAAATTCTTCAGAATGTCCTCGTTATTTCCGCCGAAAAAAGTGAGAAGGCGAGCTACAAGTACAATCAGCATTTTGTGAAAGTCTGCAAGTGCAACGAGAAGGAAGTGTACGCCTGACTGCAACCACGTTTGTTTGACCGGCGCAGGCTGTTTTTAGACGGCCGCCGTCGAATTCCCGCGACAGGGCGAAGGCGCGATAGAGGCCGCTGTTGTCATGTTGCCCTCCGAATTACACCTTTGCAGGGAGCCGAAAATACAAATTCATTGTTATTGTAATTGAGTCATGGCATTTGAACTATTTTCGCACTGTGATGTCAAATATGCGTATCTCGTATGCAAGAAAGACGTGTTTCTGCTAATAAATGAGGTATTTAAATGATTAAAGTCGGTAAGCAATATCCTTCTCGGGAAAATCAGACGATCGACAAATATCTTCAGGAAATAGGCAAGGTCGATCTGCTGACGCCCGAGGAGGAGATTGAGCTGGCGATCAAAGTCCGGGAGAACGATCAGAAATCTCTCGAGAAATTAATCAAGGCAAACCTGAGATTTGTTGTGAGTGTTGCGAAGCAGTATCAGAACCAGGGCCTTTCCCTCGGCGATTTGATAAATGAAGGCAATCTTGGACTAATCAAGGCGGCTAAACGTTTTGACCCCACCCGCGGATTCAAATTCATTTCCTACGCGGTGTGGTGGATTCGCCAGTCCATCTTACAGGCTCTGGCAGAACAGTCCAGAATTGTCAGACTCCCGCTAAACCGAGTCGGAGCCCTCAACAAGATCGGCAAGAAGTTCAGTGAGCTGGAGCAGGAGTTCGAACGGGAACCGAGCCCTTCGGAAATTGCGGAGCAGCTTGACATGAGTCTTTACGAAGTCGATAAGACTCTCCAGATCTCCGGCAGGCATCTCTCCGTCGACCAGCCGTTCGTCCAGGGTGAAGACAATAAACTTCTGGATGTTATGGCAGATGACAACCAGCTCCCGCCCGACTACACATTGATGAAAGAGTCTCTGCGTACCGAAGTAGAGCGGGCTTTGAAGTCTTTGACTGACAGGGAAGCTGAGGTAATAAGGCTCTATTTTGGGATTGAGCGCGAGCACCCGCTGACCCTCGAGGAAATAGGCGAAAAATTTAACCTTACTCGTGAGAGGGTGAGACAGATTAAGGAGAAGGCGATCCGACGCCTGCGGCATGCCACGAGGAGCAAAGCGCTTCGAGCATACCTGGGCTGATTCAAGAAGGCTCTTGTAAAAGGCATCCTGGAAGCGGGGTGCCTTTTTTTGTTTGAAAACTATCCCCCCGGTATTAACTTTTCATTCAAACAACAGGATGAATCTCCACGACTAAGCGCTCTTTCCAGGAAATAGAAGTTCTTATTCTTGAGGACTCGATGGACCTCCGTGATCAGTTCATTCGGGTTTTGGAGGCTTCGAAGTTGGGATTCGTTGCCGAAGCGCTTCCGAGTTCCGTGGGGCTCAGCAAAAGACTCGGTTCCAAGAAGTTTGACGCCCTGATCATAGACTATGACCTTGCCGTTGGCGACCCCGCTTCCATTCTCAAAACCGCCAAGGAAATAGACCCGTTTCTTATTGTTATAGTGGTTTCCAGGAAGTTTACCGACGGGATTTACTGGGAGACCATGCAGATGGGAGCCGATACTTATCTCCCCGTCACAAGCGTTTCCATGAAGATGTTCCCGAGGATCCTTCTGGAACGGATCGAGGGGGTCAACTCAGTCAGGGAAGCGATCGACTCCCGTCACCAGTCGATCCTGAAATCCTATCAGATCGAAATCCTTGCCTCACTTGTCCGCAAGATGGTGGAGACAAATGACCTGAAATCCGTCATGCAGGAAATGGCGGAACAGGTTGTCAAGAAGCTCGATATGAAAGTCGTGAGTCTCCAGAGGTTTTTCCCGCGCCAGCAGGGATTCGCGGTGTACGGTATCTATCCGCAGGGAAAACTCGTCAAGTTCGCGCAGATGTTCTTCGGTATATCTCTTGACACATTCGTCTTTCCCTTTGATCCCGACAATTGCATTGTTGACCGGTACACGCTCGAGCGGAAGCCGTGGATGGGAAACGATTTTGCGGACGTGTTCGGGACCACCATGCCTTCCCAGGCCGCGAGAATGATTCAGAAATTTGCCGGCGTCCGCTCGATATACAACGCGCCCTTCTATAGCAAGGATCAGCTTCTTGGCGGCATAGTTGTCGGCAACGTTCGGAAGAGTTTCACGGATGAGGAACTTGAAGCATTCGATGCCATCGTGCATGTGAGCTCACTGCTGTTTGAGTACAACGAAAGCGTCAAGGCCCAGATCATACAAAACCACAAACTCCAGGCTATCCACGAAATCAGCTCGCAGCTGCACGAGAATCTTGAGCCGGAAAAAATCTTTGACATAATACACGAGAAGCTGGACACTATTGTCCCTGCCGACGTCGTCCGGCTCTTCATTTTTGATCAGATTAGGAATTCGCTGATTGAGAAGAAAATAATGGTTCGCAAGGGTAAGCGCCCGAATTTCATGAAGCCGGAGATACCTCTCGGAACGGGCCTTCTCGGCAGAGCGGCGCGTGACAGGCAGTCTGTCATGGAAAACAACGCGCACCTGAACCCGAATTCCGCCTACTTGACAGGCCGGCCGGATCTTGAGCATCTGCTCGCGGTGCCGATTACTCACCACGGACAGCTTCTCGGAATGATCGCAATGACCCGGATCAAGGACGAACCGTTCTCCGAAACCGACAGGGAAGCGCTTGAAATATTTACTTCGCAATTCGGAATAGCCTTCCATAACTCGCAACTCTATGAAAACCTTCAGCGAAGCGAAAGCCTGTACCGACTCGTCCTGGAAAATGTAAATGATCCGGTCATCTTCATAGGGACCGACGGAAACATCCTATTTGTCAATCCGAAGTTTGAGGAACTAACCGGGTACAGCGCTGAAGAAGCCCTGGGAAGAGGCTTCGATTTCCTGATTCATCCTGATGACCTGGAACTGGTCAGTAGTTACTATGGTTCCCGGATGAGCGGGAAGCGGGCCCCTAGCAGGTACGAATTCCGGTTCGTCAGAAAGTCCGGCGAGGTGAGGACTGTTGACTACAACGTCACCGCAATCTCTGAAAACGGAAAAGTGACCGGTCTTCTCGGTGTCGCCAGGGACGTCACTGACGACATAATAGCACGGAAGAACCTCGAGTCTAAGACGCAGCAGCTCCAGCAGCTGCTGGATATCAACGTGCTGCTCATGCACAGTAGGAACTTCAATGAACTGCTGGAAAAGCTCATTGCGTCGGCACGTGGGGCAGTACTTCAAGCCGATGCCGGTGTGGTATTGATTTACGACCGCGGCTCCGGGAAGCTGAAGCTCAGCGCATCCGTCGGCTATCCGGAAGAATTGAAGGGGGCTTTCGTGTTTGGCCCCGATGAAGGTTGGATCAAGACGGTGTTCGGCGGCGGAACGTCGCTGATAATTGAAGACGCCGAGTCTTATCCTATGCCCAGGGCCATTTCCTCGTTCCCGGACAAATACAAGATAAAATCCTGTATGGCGGCTCCCCTTATGGCGGACGACGAGGTGCTGGGCATAATCTCTCTCGACAGCTTCAGCAGGACACGAGCATTCGGGAATGAACAGCTCCAATTTCTGGAGGCTATCGCCCACCAGGCCGCCCTGGCTCTCAGGAAAGAGCAGATGCACAGCGAGCTGAAGGAATCCGAGGCGCGTTACCGCACAATCACCGAGTCCAGCAGCGACCTGATTGTCGTTTCGGACGATAGAGGGGTAATCGAATTCTGCAATGAAAAGTTTTTTGAGACATTCGGGACAAAGGCGTCTTTCGCCAGGGGTAAGGGGCTGATCGACTTCTTCGAAGAGAGCTCGCATGAGGCGATAGGCGAGATAGTTAAGGCCATGTATCCCGAGAAGAAACACCGTGTGACAGCGAGGATTGACGGCCTCCAGCATCACTTCGACGTGGTAGCCAGCAGTATAAAAACGGAGTCCGGACTCCCGAGGCAGATCATGTTCCTGAACGACGTGTCGGACGTTGTACGTACAGGGGACTGGATGGAAAGGGCTTATGAAGTCGGTCTCAAAAGAATTGGCATCGATCTACTTGAACGTTATTGTGATTTGCTCTCCGATGTCTTCAATACAGAACTTGTTTATATCGGAGAATACGAAGAGGGAACTGATTCGAGCCTGGCGCAAGCCGCGAAGATCGGGAACAGGTATCTGCACACACTTGGTTTCAAGGGGGTGAAAGATCTTCTCCGCAATGCCCCTAAAGATGTGGGCCGAATCGATGAGATATTCAGAAATGTGAACGGGTGGAAATCATATTACGCGACATCGATCGATGTCAACAAGAAGTGCGTGGGAGTGATTGTATTGGCAGGGGAGCGAACCCTCAATACGGGGCGGGCTCAAATGAGCATTCTCCAGTTGATCAGGCAGAGGTTGGCGTTCGAATACGAACGGAGCGTAAGCGAAACCGAAACCAGAAAGCTGGAGGAACAGCTGAGACACTCTCAGAAAATGGAAAGCCTGGGTACGCTCGCCGGTGGAGTGGCACATGACTTTAACAACATTCTCGGCGCAATTCTGGGATACGCCGGCCTTCTAAGACTTGAGCTGAAGAACAACGAAAAGCTGACAAAGTATCTCGAGACGATAGAAAAGTCTGCGACAAGAGCGGCGGAGCTCACTAAACAGCTCCTTGGATTTGCTCGCGGCGGCAAAACGAGCGTGATGAGCGTAGACTTCAACCGGATCTGCAGGGAGACGGTTGAATTGACAAGAAAGATGATCGAAAAGAATGTAGAGGTCTCCCTGAACCTTCATCCCGACCTCCCCGCAGTCGATGGCGATGAGTCCCAGTTGTCGCAGGTCATGATGAATTTGGCGATCAACGCCCGGGATGCCATGCCGGACGGCGGGGTACTGAGAATCTCGACATCAATCCTGAGAGCCGGTCAGCGCCATCATTCAAATGTGGATCTTGAAAAGAGAGACTATGTCGCCGTGGAAGTAACGGACAGCGGGCATGGTATTTCAAAAGAGAATCAGTCCAGAATTTTCGAACCGTTTTTCACCACGAAACCCAAAGGGAAAGGGACTGGGCTCGGTCTGTCAATGGTTTATGGGATTGTGAAAAACCACGGCGGCGAAATAGATGTGGTCAGCGAGCTCGGTGAAGGGACGACATTCCGGATCTTTTTTCCCGCTTCATCTCAGAAGAGCGTACCAAAAGGGCGGCGGCGCGAAGGCTACGTAGAAAGAGTTATCGCTGACAAGACTTGTCTTGTCGTGGACGACGAAGTCGAGATCCGCGATATGCTGACTGACTCTCTCGCGAGATTCGGTTTCTCTGTGGTTGCGGTCGAAAGTGGAGAGAAGGCGGTTGAACTGTTGAAAGGCGAAGAGCGGATCGACGTCGTCGTGCTGGACATGATCATGCCCGGGATGGACGGGAGGGAGACATATTTTGAAATCAAGAAGGTGCGGCCAGGCCTTCCTGTATTCGTGTCCACCGGCTACAGTTCAGAGGGGAAAGTCCAGGACATAATGATCAATGGCGGCGTTGGGTTGCTGCACAAGCCGTTCTCGCTGGAAGAACTCCGGCTTCAACTTGTCGATCGGTTTCGTGAAGCCACAGCTAAGACTGAGGGTAAGGGGGGCTGAGTCGCCAGAGGTGCGACATTAATCACGGGACTTCATTGTAAGCCCGCAAATGTTGGCCGTTTTGGGCGTTTCGTGGCATCGGGGTTCCCTTTTTCGCGTAAACATTGTTTGCATTTGATGGCTGGAGAAGCTATCATATACCCGCAAATAACAGTACACCGTTGTTTGCGCCAAAGTGATGGTTCGTGATCCGAAGAGGATCGAGGGAATCATGCTTTTATAGGTTGTAGCTGCTGATGTAATTCCCCGTGGGCGGGCTCCGTTGTTGCGGGTTCTACACGAGGCGTGGCATCGCTTGCAGAGGTGAAGTGCTGATCGTTTTGTTGTCTTCACCAGTCCCGACTACCACTCGGGATCCCGACCAAAGTCGGGACAATTCTGTATTAGCCAAATACATCTGGCGCGACGGCTCGGGTACGCATTTAGAAACATTAGTGAAAGGATCCAGCAATGGAGCAAGGAACCGTGAAGTGGTTCAACGCAACCAAGGGATACGGCTTCATCTCTCGCGAGAGTGGTGACGACGTGTTCGTTCATTTCAAAGCCATCATCGGCGAAGGCTACAAGACTTTGAAAGAGGGCGACAAGGTTCAATTTGAAGTTGAACAAGGCCCCAAAGGGTTGCAGGCGGCAAAAGTAAAGAAGATCTGAAGCCGCTGAAGCTTTCAAATCCCGGTTGGAGCAATTCAATCGGGATTTTTTTTTCCAATAATTCATGCGGATACGGATGTCATGCGATTTGCGAAGTCCAAGAAACTGGTAACTTTTTCATGGACCATCCGTAGGCTCCTTCAAAAGGAGTTGGAATATGGAACGCAGACTTTACCGTTCTAGAAAAAACCGAATCGTGGCCGGAGTTGCCGGGGGCCTTGGCGAGTACTTTGACATTGATCCGGTCTTTGTCAGGGTAATCTTTGTTCTCGCAACTCTTGCGGGGGCCTCGGGTCTCCTGGCATACATAGTACTCTGGATAGTCGTTCCAAATCAGAAGTTTGAATTCGAATTAAAAGCGCAAGCTGCAGAAGGAGAATCTGTCATGGATGCGAAGGATATCAACCGTGAATACAGTGCCAGAAAACGTCGTGGCGGTTTCGTTGGTGGCACGGTTCTGATAGTTCTCGGAGCCCTGTTCCTGGCAAACAATTACCTGCCGCACTTTGATTTTTCAGATACCTGGCCTTTGATCCTTGTTGCCATTGGTGCGGCAATGATCCTGAATTCGGTACGCAGGGACGAAAAAGGAGAAACACATGAGAGTTAGCCGGCTATTTGCAGGGGTGCTTATAGTCCTTCTCGGAATAGCACTCTTCCTTTCCAATTTTGACGTACTCCGTCTCGATTGGCATTTCGTTTTCAGGCTGTGGCCGGTTCTGCTCGTACTCGCCGGCATTTCGGTTCTGGTCTCCAATCCGAAGTGGAGAGCCGCACTTTATGCGTTGACTTTAGTCCTGGTTGTCGGGTGGATCGTTTCCGCCGCCTCCGTAGGATGGGGAAGCCTGAGTAATCTCTTCGACGGGGATGGGGGCAACATACAGTCCCAGGAATTCACGCAGGACTTCGGAAAAGACATACGTCACGCGGTTCTCTCGATAAAGGGTGGTGCGGGATCCTTCACTATAGGCGATACGGCAAGCGGGCTATTCGGGGCGAGCACGCAATCCAACATCGGGCGTTACTCGTTCGACTCGGATAAAGAGGGAACAACACAGAGCATTGAGCTGGCGTTCCAGGGAAAAGAGAACCACATACGCTTCGGTAGGAGGAACACAGTGGACATGAGGCTCAACACCAAACCGGATTGGGAGCTTAATGCCGATGTGGGAGCATGTTCTGTGAATTTTGACCTGACACCTTATGTGATCCGGCGGGCGACTATTAAAGCCGGTGCATCTTCGATTACCGTGCGACTCGGTGACAGGGCAGACACGACGAGACTTAGACTCGAAACGGGAGTCTCATCCCTCACCGTATATGTACCGCTGACTGCGGGCTGCAGAATAAAAGACAATGCCGAGCTTTCGAGCAAGTCTTTCCCTGATTTCACGAAAAGCGGGGATGGAGACTACCGTTCCGAAAATTACGATTCCGCGAAAAAGAAGATTTTCATCGACGTTGACGCCGGAGTCTCATCCGTAAAGGTAAGAAGATACTAGCTCTAGCTTCCGAAGATTGAATCGAACCAAACACATCCCGATCGCCTTCGCCGGAAGGCGATCGTTTTTTTCGCTCGCCTTTTTTTTAACACATGCTGCTTTTAGATTTAAGAAAACCTGGAGGTGCAAAATGAGAAAGCTTGTAATAGCGATTCTCTTTCTCGCCTCAACTGCCTTCGCGACGAACGATGCGAGGCTCTTGAGGTTTCCAACCATTTCTAAGAATGAAGTTGCATTTGTTTATGCCGGTGATGTTTATGAAGTATCAACTCAGGGTGGAGTTGCCCGCAGGCTTACATCCGATCCCGGTCTCGAGTTATTTCCGAAGTTCAGCCCCGACGGGAAGATGCTGGCTTTCACCGCTCAGTATGACGGTAACTTCAATGTCTTTGTGATGCCGAGTGAGGGCGGTCAACCCCGTCAACTGACTTTTCGTCAGGATGTTGAGGGTATCCCGGAACGCATGGGACCTAACAACGAAGTAATAACATGGACGCCCGATGGCAAGAGCATCGTCTTCCTGTCGCGGATGCACACGTATAATACGTGGTTCGGCAGCCTGTACACAATTTCCGTGGATGGTGGGATGCCCGTCCAGTTCCCGGTTCCGAAGGGCGGACTCCTGAGTTTCTCTCCCGACGGAAAGGAGTTTGCATATAACAGGATTTTCAGAAACTTCAGAGCGCGGAAAAGGTACTACGGCGGAATGGCGCAGAAGATATTCATCCATAACATGCAGACGATGGATGAACAGCAGATCGGCGACTGGAAAGGTACCGACACTGATCCGATGTGGTATAAGAACAGCATATATTTCATATCGGACAGGGACACGAGCCGGCGCAAGAATATCTGGTCGTACGATCTGGCTACAAAGGAATTCAAACAGATCACGTTCTTCAAAGACTACGATTGCAGCTGGGCGTCGCTGGGTCCCAATGCGATAGTTTTCGAGAACGGCGGGTATCTGTATACTCTGGACCTGCCGGGGGATAAGTTGACAAAGCTCGACATTTCAATTCCCAACGATGAATCGCTCGCGATGCCGAAGTGGGTCGACGCGAGCAAGGACATCGTGAGTTTCGGGATAGCGCCGGACGGAGAAAGAGCCGTTTTCCAGGCGCGCGGCGATATCTTCACTGTTCCAAAGAAATCAGGCAATACCAGAGACCTGACAAACACATCCGGCGTCGACGATAAGGACCCGGCTTGGTCACCGAACGGAAAATATGTCGCGTATATTTCCGACAGGACCGGCGAAGAGGAGATCTACCTGCGCGAGGATAAACCGAACTCGGAGGCGATTCAAATAACGCACGGGAATAAGGAATACCTGGATCACATGGTCTGGTCCCCGGACAGCAAGAAGATTCTGTATTCCGATCAGAGCTTTGCATTGTGGTACGTCGACATCGCCGGCAAGAAATCCGTCCTGGTAGATAAGGACTCGGTCTGGGCTGTGGCCGGTTACTCATGGTCGCCCGACAGCCGGTATATTGCTTACGCCAAGCATCATGACAACACGTTTACATCCATTTACATCTACTCTATTGCCGACAGCAAGATCCATGAAGTCACCAACGGCTACACTAACGATTCCGACCCCATCTTCGACCGTGCAGGAAAATACCTGATCTTCCTGTCAGACCGGACATACAACGGCGTAATCGGTAGTTACGATATGGAATTCACAAATACCAAGACGACAGGCATCTACGTCGCCACCTTGCAGGCGGACAGTGCTTCTCCTTTTGCACCTGAGAATAATGAGGTGAAGGTAATCGGTCAGGGGAATGGGGCGAGCAAGGCCAGCCAGGAGAAGAAGGAAGCGAAGCCTGAGAAATCTAAAGATGTGAAGATTGATTTCGAAGGATTAGGATCGAGAGCAGTTGCTGTGCCGATAGAATCAAACAATATCGGCGGCCTGAGCGAAGCCGGCGGCAACATTTACTACGTGACATTCCCCACAGAGGGCCTATCCGGCAACGCGTCAGGAGAAGAGTCGGCGCTGCGTTCCTATAACCTGGCCGAGCGGAAAGACACCGAGATACTTTCACCGGTAGATGGATACGACCTCTCCGCTGACGGCGAAAGTATCATGTACCAGAGCGGCAAGACTTTCGGTATAATCGATTCCAAACCTGCCGAACATAAAGAGGGCGACGGGGATCTAAACCTATCAAATATGAAGATGTTCGTCAACTTCCGCCAGGAATGGACAGAAATATTCAACCAAGCCTGGAGGCTCGAGAGCCTATTCTTCTACTCGCCGGAAATGAACGGCGTCGATTGGGAAGCGGTCAAGAAGAAATACGAAGTTATGCTTCCGTATGTCAATAACAGGTACGATCTGACCGGGCTCATCAGCAACATGATCGGTGAGCTCCAGAACTCGCACACCTACGTCGGCGGCGGATATTATCCTGAGATTCACGAAACCACGACCGGTCTTCTCGGTTCCAACTATTCTCTCGACAAGGCGAGCGGCTACTACAGGATGAGCAGGATAATGATCGGCTTGAACACAAATCCGAACAGAATATCGCCTCTGACCATGCCCGGTGTCAACGTTCATCAGGGCGACTATATTCTTGCCATAAACAACCTACCCGTGAAATTCCCGATGAGCATAGACAGCGTAATGGAGAATACTGTCGGGACGATCGTTTCGCTGCTCGTAAACTCGAAGCCTGATCTCAAGGGCGCATGGACAGTAGAAGTCAACCCGATCAAAGACGAATACAGTCTTCGCTACAACGACTGGATCGTTCGAAACCGGGAGCTGGTCGACAGCCTTTCGGGCGGAAAGATCGGATATGTATATTTGCCTGACATGGAGGCAGCCGGACTCAACGCGTTTGTCCAGCAGTATTATCCGCAAATAACAAAAGAGGGACTGATAATCGACGAGCGCTACAATGGCGGCGGCTTCGTGGATCAGCTCATTCTTGAGAGGCTCAGAAGAATCCTCGTCGGCATGTCGATGTCGCGGCACGGTGCGCCGACTACAATCCCACAGCCGGTCTTCAATGGTTACATGGCTTGTCTGATCAACCATTACTCAGCCTCCGACGGAGACATCTTCCCGTACTACTTCAGAAAATACGGACTGGGTCCGCTGATTGGTACCCGGACCTGGGGAGGTGTCAGAGGTATTGTCGGATACAGACCTCTTGTTGACGGAGGTTACGTCACGGTGCCTCAATTCTCTCTCTACGGCTTGAAGAGTGAGTGGATCATGGAGAATCATGGCGTAGAGCCAGACATTAAAGTCGACGAAACGCCGAAGCTTGTGATGGAAGGGCAGGACCCGCAAATAAATGAGGCGGTGAAGTATCTCATGAACGAGATAAAGAAGAATCCGAAGAAAATTCCGCCGATGCCTCCGTATACGCCGGCGTTCCCGCCTGAACACTGACGAGTAGTTCAAATAGCCTGCGTGACTCCGCTCCGCAGGCTATTTTTTTGTCTGCATTTCGCTTAAAATAGTACCTGTAACGATAATACACGAGGAGAAGCCATAGAGCTACCGATATTCGTCGTCTGTTCAGCTGTAATAATATTCCTTTCGCGAAACTGGCTGCGAGAACGGCACTCTTACGGCTACTACCGGTTCTTCACATTTGAATTTATTCTGCTACTGGTTGTCGCAAACTTGCGTGTTTGGTTCGACAATGTGTTCTCTCCGCTCCAAATACTTTCCTGGATTTCGCTGCTCGGCTCCTTATACCTCGTGATCTCAGGGTTGAATATGATCGGGCTGACGAAAGCGGCCGGCAAAGACGATTCGGGGGAATTGATTGATTCGGGAATATATGGGAAGATCAGGCATCCTCTCTATTCATCTCTTCTGTTTCTTGCGCTCGGAGCTTATATGAAGAAGCCGGCCCTCTTTTCATCGATATTGATGTTTGGAGTAATCTTCACTCTGCTGGCTACAGTCAAGGCCGAGGAGGAGATCGACCAGCACAAATTCGGTGCGCGCTACGAGGACTACAGGCAGAAAACCAAAATGTTTATACCGTATTTTTTCTGAAACAGATCTTTCTCAAGATAGCCGGATAACGACATCACCGATATAAAGGAGGACACTTGAACAGCCGCTGGAAGAATGCTGCACAGGATTTCAAAAGACTCTTCGTCGAATGGGGAGAATACTACTCGATTCCGAAACATTGGAAGTTGAAGCAGTGGCTCATTCTGACAGAATTCCTTCTGCTCGTATTCATTGCCGCCTATTTCGACGAGCCGATCAGGTACTACTTCTTAACGATACACGGACCTATAGAAGACCGGATAGCCGGATTCGTACACATTTTCGGGACGGGGAAGATCACGCTGTACCTCTTTCTTATAATTTATATTGCCGGAGTCGCGATCAACTCGGAGAAAGTAAGAGCCGGAGGGCTGATGGTGGCACAGTCGTTCCTGTATTCGGGGTTAATTACGATAGCCCTCAAGTCATTGGTGGGCAGATGGCGGCCGAACCAGTGGCATGGCCATCTGACTTTCAAACCGTTAATAGCAGGGCCGAATGCTTATCTTTCATTCCCGTCCGGCGACGCGGCGGTCGCGTTCGCTTTGGCTATAGTGATGGCCGGACTGGTGAAGAATAAACTCTGGCAGTCCCTCTGGATATTGATAGCGGTGCTGACGTGCCTCTCGCGGATATACTACAACGCTCACTGGTTTTCGGATATACTCTTCTCAAGCGTGAACGCGACGGTGGCTGGCGTGTGGCTGGTGAGGAGATACCAGGCAAAGTTTTCGGTGAACGCGACGCAATAAGAGGATATCTGACACTATCCTTCCGGCTACCGTATACAGGTGGACGATGGATGACGGGTGGTACAGAGTCAGAACAGGCCGTAAACCCCGATATCCCCCAAAGCCGGCCCAAAGGTAGTCGGTGGCGCACGCCCAAAGTATTGCGAGTCCGCGAGCTGGAAGACGGGATCTGCGGTTTTTCACGATGCTCTTTTGAAATAGACGATTCAACAAGTTATATTTTAACGAAATCTGAGATGTTCCCGAAATGTAGCCGAGTGGCTCAAGGGAATCCGCATGAGGCGGACGAAATAGTCACAGGCTGCAGTTCTTTTGATACTATTTTTGGTTTGGAGAGGTGGCCGAGTGGCTGAAGGCAACGGTTTGCTAAACCGTCATACTCTGTAAAGGGGTATCGAGGGTTCGAATCCCTCCCTCTCCGCTAAGCGGTGGTAGCTTGAGTCGTATCGAGGGTTCTGAGCCAAAGGCTCATGCGCCTCCGGCGCAGAATCCCTCCCTCTCCGCTCCACTACGTGGCGCAGAAGAGCGCGTCACTTCGTGGAGGTGGCTAAATGGCGAGACGCGGAAACGATGCCATCTGGTACGGTGAGCTGGCGAGCGAGGGGCTACTCGAATCCCCTGGCAGACGAAGCTCCGAAAGAGCGCAGTCTGCCTCCCTCTCCGCTCTACTTCGCCGGCGATTCTGAAGACCCGCGTCACAGGGTATAAGATTACCCCTCGCTCTGAGTGAATTGCAGGGTAATCGGCAGATTGGCGATGT